>NZ_JACVTY010000036.1:0-52329 GCF_016624805.1 Pseudomonas sp. S44 | reverse complement strand
GGGTTTACCCGCGAATGCGATGGCGCATCCCAAATCGCATTCGCGGGTAAACCCGCTCCCACAGAGCTCGCGTAGCGGCCTTATTCGATGAAGGTCACGACCCCACCTTCCAGCGACTTCACCCGAGCCAGCGATTCGACGCGATAGCCCTGGCTGTCCAGCTCGGCGCGGCCGCCCTGGAACGATTTCTCGATGACGATCCCCAGGCCCGCCACAGTGGCGCCGGCCTGCTTGATGATCGAAATCAGTGCCTGCGAAGCCTTGCCGTTGGCCAGGAAGTCATCGATCACCAGCACGCGATCACTGCTGTTGAGGTGACGCGGCGAGATGGCCACGGTGTTCTCGGTCTGCTTGGTGAAGGAATACACCGAAGCGGTCAGCAGGTTCTCGGTCAGAGTCAGCGACTGATGCTTGCGGGCGAAGATCACCGGCACGCCCAGCTTCAGGCCGGTCATCACCGCCGGGGCGATGCCCGACGCCTCGATGGTGACGATCTTGGTCACGCCCGAGTCTGCGAACAGGCGGGCGAACTCGTCACCGATCAGTTGCATCAGCGCAGGGTCGATCTGGTGGTTGAGAAACGCGTCGACTTTGAGAACCTGATCGGAAAGCACGATGCCTTCTTCGCGAATCTTCTGCTGCAGTGCTTCCACTGTGTATTCCTCGATGTAGCAAAGGTGGCCGCATCCAGAAGGTCGCGGCAAAGGTTTAAAGAGTAATGGTTGGTCAGCGTTTGAGCATGGCCCGGATGTCGGCCAGCGCGTTATTGCCTCGCGCCGCCTTCACCTCCACAGGCGCATCCTCCAGGCCTTCCCAGGCCAGGTCGTCCGGCGGCAGTTCATCCAGGAACCGGCTGGGCGTGCAGTCGATGATCTCGCCGTACTGCTTGCGCTTGGCGGCGAAGGTGAAGGCCAGGGTCTGACGGGCGCGGGTGATGCCCACGTAGGCCAGGCGGCGTTCTTCCTCGATGGTGTCGGCTTCGATGCTCGAGCGGTGGGGGAGGATTTCTTCCTCCATGCCCATGATGAATACGTAGGGGAATTCCAGGCCCTTGGAGGCGTGAAGGGTCATCATCTGCACACCCTCGGCGTTTTCTTCCTCTTCCTGCTGGCGCTCGAGCATGTCGCGCAGCACCAGCTTGCCGATGGCGTCCTCGATGGTCATGTCACCCTCTTCGTCCTTCTCGAGGGTGTTCTTCAGCGCATCGATCAGGAACCAGACGTTGCCGATGCGGAAATCCGCCGCCTTGTCGCTGGCGGTGTTCTGGCGGATCCAGTTCTCGTAGTCGATGTCCTTGACCATCTCGTGCAGCGCAGCGATCGGGTCTTCCAGGGCAACCTTGTGACGCACGCCGTCGAGCCAGTGCTTGAAGCGCTGCAGGCGCTCGGTGTAGCGCGCATCGAGGTGCTCGCCCAGGCCCAGCTCCTCGCTTGCCGCGTACATCGACACGCCGCGCTCGGTGGCGTAGTTGCCGAGCTTTTCGAGCGTGGTCGAGCCGATCTCGCGGCGCGGCACGTTGATCACCCGCAGGTAGGCGTTGTCGTCGTCCGGGTTGACCAGCAGGCGCAGGTAGGCCATGAGGTCCTTGACCTCCTGGCGACCGAAGAAGCTGTTGCCGCCCGAGAGGCGATAGGGCACCTGGTGGTGCTGCAGCTTCAGTTCGATCAGCTTGGCCTGGTAGTTGCCGCGGTAGAGGATGGCGAAGTCGCTGTACGGGCGGTTGGTGCGCAGGTGCAAGGTGAGGATTTCCATGGCCACGCGCTCGGCCTCGGCTTCCTCGTTCTTACAGCGGATCACGCGGATCTCGTCGCCTACGCCCATCTCGCTCCACAACTGCTTCTCGAAGTCGTGGGGGTTGTTGGCGATCAGTACGTTGGCGCAGCGCAGGATGCGGCTGGTGGAGCGGTAGTTCTGCTCGAGCATCACCACTTTCAGGGAGGGATAGTCCTCCTTGAGCAGCATCAGGTTTTCCGGGCGCGCGCCGCGCCAGGCGTAGATCGACTGGTCATCGTCGCCAACCACGGTGAACTGGTTGCGCATGCCGATGAGCATCTTCACCAGCAGGTACTGGCTGGCGTTGGTGTCCTGGTATTCGTCGACCAGCAGGTAGCGCACGCGGTTCTGCCAGCGTTCCAGCACGTCGGTGTGCTCCTGGAACAGCTTGACCGGCAGCAGGATCAGGTCGTCGAAGTCCACCGCGTTGTAGGCCTTGAGCGTGCGCTGGTAGTGGGTGTAGACGATGGCAGCGGTCTGCTCGCGCGGGTTGCGCGCTTTTTCCAGGGCTTCGGCGGGCAGGATCAGATCGTTCTTCCACGAGCCGATCATGTTCTTGATCTCGTCCAGCCCGTCGTCGCCGGAATATTCCTTCTGCATGATGTCCGACAGCAGCGCCTTGATGTCGGACTCGTCGAAGATCGAGAAGCCCGGCTTGTAGCCCAGACGCTGGTGTTCCCGGCGGATGATGTTCAGGCCCAGGTTGTGGAAGGTGCACACCGTCAGGCCCCGGCCTTCGCCTGGACGCAGCAGGGTGCCGACCCGCTCCTTCATCTCGCGCGCGGCCTTGTTGGTGAAGGTCATGGCGACGATGTACTGGGCACGGATGCCGCAGTTCTGGATGAGGTGGGCAATCTTGCGCGTGATCACGCTGGTCTTGCCGGAGCCTGCACCGGCGAGCACCAATAGAGGGCCGCCGACGTAGTCTCGGGCTTCCTGTTGCCGGGGATTGAGTCGGGACATGCTAGAAACCGGGAGTAACCAGAAAATAGCCGCGCATTCTAGCAGGCATGGGTCGGTTATGGCGCGACCGTCTGACAGTGTGATGCAGCGCACCATTCAGATTTGCGGGCGTTGCGACTTTCGCGCAGGATGCACGGCAAAATCCGTCGAGATGCGGGGCAGGGAACGCCACATATAAAAGTGAGAATCATTTCCACTTGTCGGTTAGGATACGGCACATCCTCGGTCACACTGTTCGAGCCCTAAGGAGCCCGCTTGTCCACGCCCGTCGAACCGTTGCGCTTGCTGCTGTTGGCCGATGAGCCGGAATGGGCTGCGTTGCTGCGCGAATGTGTCCAGCCGCTGGCTGGCAGCGCGGTACTGTTGACTGCGCCGAACTGGGAGGCGGTGGACAGCCTGTTCGTTCACGATCGCCAGGCCGTGGTACTGGCCACGCCCGACCTGCAGCCAACACCCGGGCGCTGCGACCTGCCGACCATCCTGCTGCTGGAGCACGAGCCCGAAACGCCTCCGGTGGGCGTGAGTGACTGGCTGGTGCGTGGGCAACTGAGCAGTGATGCGCTGCGCCGCTCGTTGCGTCATGTGCGTGAACGCGGTGTGCTGGTCGCCACCTTGCAACGCCTGGCCGAGCAGGACCCGCTCACCGGCATCGCCAATCGCCAGGGCTTCCAGGCACTGCTCAGCGCACGCCTGGCGGAGAACGCAGGCCGCGGCCTGGCCCTCGGTCACCTGGACCTGGACAACTTCCGTCACGTCAACGACGCCCTGGGGCACCAGGGCGGTGATCGCCTGATCCTGCAGGTGGTCAACCGACTCAAGCAGCAGCTGGAGGCCGGTGATCAGTTGGCGCGCCTGGGCAGCGATGAGTTCGCGCTGCTGATCGACACCCGCCGCGACCCCAGCCGCGCCGAGCGCACCGCCGAGCGTATCGTCGAAGCCCTGGCCGAGCCGTACTGGATCGATGGCGAAAGCCTGCTGCTTGGCTGCAGCCTGGGCCTGGCCCATGCCCGTGCGCAAGCGGGCGCCGATCCGTTGATGTGGCATGCGCACATCGCCATGCGCCAGGCCAAGGGCAGCCAAGGCTGCACGTATCACGTGTTCAACGAGCGGATAAACAGCAACGCCCGCAGCCTCGCCGATCTGGAAAGCGAGCTGCGTCGGGCCCTGCGTCGTGACGAGCTTGAACTGCACTACCAGCCACGCTTGAACCTCAAGGACGGCACCATCGTCGGCCTCGAGGCACTGGTGCGCTGGCGGCATGCCGAGCGTGGCCTGCTGCCGCCCAGCGAATTCGTGCCGCTGGCCGAGCAGAGCGGGCTGATCGTACCGCTGGGCTACTGGGTGATCTCCCGCGCCCTGCGTGACATGCAGGCCCTGGGCGAGCACGGCCTGGCGCCGCTGCACATGGCGGTGAACCTGAGCTTCCGCCAGTTCCAGGACAGCCAGCTGTTGGCGACCCTGAGCCGGCTGATCGTCGAACACGGCGTCGATGCGCGTTGGCTGGAGTTCGAGCTGACCGAGACCGCGGTGATGCGCCGCAACGAAGTGGTGCGCCAGACCATGGATGCATTGGGGCGCCTGGGTGTGCGTTTCTCGCTGGATGACTTCGGCACCGGCTTTTCGTCGTTCGTGCACCTGAACAGCCTGCCCATCACCTTGCTCAAGGTCGATCGCAGCTTCGTCGCCGGCATGGAGCAGCGCGAAGAAAACCGCAAGCTGGTGCACGCGATGATCAACCTGGCGCACAACCTCAACCTGGAAGTGGTGGCCGAAGGGGTGGAAAGCGACGAGCAACTGGGTCTGCTGCGTGATTTCGGTTGCGACCAGGTGCAAGGGTTCCTGGTGAGCCGGCCGCTGCCGATCGATGAGCTGATCGTCTACCTGTTCCAGGCGGCCAAACCGCAGTTGGTGAGTGTTTAACCTGTAGCGGCCCGCAATAGGGCCGCCACTGATTTCAGGCCGAAACCGCCGCCCCCACGGCCGCCTTGCCCAGCAACCGCTTCATCCGCCATTCGAATGCCAGCGTCAGCGCCACTGCCGCACACGCCAGCCCCAGCGCCAAGCCCCACCAGATACCCACCGCACCCCCGCCGAGCGTGAAGGCGAACACCCAGGCGCAGGGCGCGCCCACCAGCCAGTAGCACAGCAGACCGATCACGAACGTGGTCTTGGCGTCCTTCAGGCCGCGAATCGAGCCCATGGCGATGGTCTGCGTGCCGTCGAACAGCTCGAACCAGGCGGCCACCATCACCAGTTGCACGGCGAGCGCGAAGATGGCGGCGAACGCTGGGTCATTGCGGTCGACCAACAGCCCCACGAAGGTCTCCGGGAACAGCCAGAACAGCACCGCGAAGGTGAACATCACCACCGCGCCCAGGCCGATCCCGATGCGCCCGGCGCTGCGCGCGGCCAGCAGGTTGCCTGCGCCGTAGTACAGCCCGACTCGCATGGTCACCGCATAGGACAGCCCGGTCGGCACCATGAACGCTGCCGAAATGATCGGCAGGGCGATCTGGTGGGCGGCCAGCTCGGTATCGCCCAGTACACCCATGCACAGCGCGGCGAAGGCGAACAAGCCGACTTCCACGATGTAGGTACCGCCGATCGGCAGGCCCAGCCGCCACAACTCGCGCAGTGCATCGAGCGATGGATGTGACAGGCCCTTGCGCAGCGGATAGGCGTCGTATGCACGGTGCCAGTGGATGTATAGAGCCAGCGCGATGGCCATGCCCAGCGACACCACGGCCGTGACCAGGCCGATGCCCATCAGGCCCAGCTTGGGCAGGCCGAACATGCCTTCGATCAGTGCGTGGTTGAACAGGTAGTTGAGTACCGTGCCCACCAGGCTGATGACCATCACCGGCGTCGAATGGCCCAGGGCGCTGGTGAAGCCGCGCAGGGCCATGAAGGTCAGGTAGCCGGGCAGTGCCAGGGGTAGCAGGGTAAGGAACTGCATAGCCATGTCGACGTTGTCGGGACGCTGGCCGAACAGCAGCAACAAAGGTTTGAGGTTCCACAACACCAGGGCCGCGCCCAGCGCCAGGCCCCAGGCCAACCACAGGCCGTTCTGCGCCAGGCGCGTGGCACCGGCGATGTCACCTGCGCCCTTGCGGAAGGCCACCAGGGTGCCGACCGCGGCGATCACGCCCAGGCAGAAGATCGACACGAACGAGTAGCTCGCCGCGCCCAGGCCGCCCCCTGCCAGCGCCTGTGGGCTGATGCGCGCCATCATCAGGGTGTCGGTGAGCACCATCAGCATGTGCGCCAATTGCGAGGCGACCAGGGGGCCGGCCAGGCGCAGCAGAGCCTTGAGTTCGGTGGTGGGCGCGACATGCATGGGGCGAAGTCCTTGGGTGTGGGTCCTACAGAAAGAGCCCACGATTCTGAGGCTTCGGTCAACATTGCACAAAAAGATAAAAGCGATCATTGGCATGAGTTGAACTCATGGAGGTATGCTTCTGCCGAATTGCCTCATGCGCCCGTATGACAGGTGCCCCATGTCTCGTCAGCTACCACCGTTGTATGCCCTGCGCGCATTTGAAGCCGCCGCGCGGCTGAGCTCCTTCACCCGCGCCGGTGAGGAGCTGTCCATCACCCAGAGCGCGGTCAGCCGCCACATCCGCACGCTTGAAGATCACTTCGGCTGCCGCCTGTTCGTGCGCAACGGTCGTAATCTGCAGCCCACCGAGGCGGCGCGGATGCTGTTGCCCGGTGTGCGCGACGGTTTCTCGTCACTGGAGCGGGCCTGCAATACCTTGCGCGGCGAAGACGACATCCTGCGCATGAAAGCCCCCTCGACCTTGACCATGCGCTGGCTGCTGGCGCGCCTGAGCCGCTTTCGCCACCTGCAGCCGGGCAACGAGGTGCAACTGACCAGCGCCTGGATGGACGTCGACCATGTGGATTTCAATCAAGAGCCTTTCGATTGCGCCGTGCTGCTCAGCGACGGCAACTTTCCGGTGGACTGGGAGGTGCGTCGGCTGTTCGCCGAGCTGCTGATCCCGGTCGGCGCTCCGGACCTGCAGGCCGAAGCGCCGTGGGATGCGCGCAGGCTGGCCAGTGTCGAACTGTTGCACCCGACGCCCGATCGTCGCGACTGGCGCAGTTGGCTCGCGCGCATGGGCCTGAGCGAAACGGTGTCGCTCAAGGGCGGGCAGGTGTTCGATACCCTGGAGCTGGGCATGATCGCCGCTGCTCGGGGTTATGGGGTGTCGATGGGTGACCTGCTGATGGTCGCCGAAGACGTCGCCCAGGGGCGACTGAGCCTGCCATGGCCGACGGCGGTGGCCAGCGGCCTGGACTATTACCTCGTATGGCCGCGCACCCGCCCGGGCGGCGAGCGGTTGCGGCGTTTGAGTGCCTTCTTGCAGGAGGAGGCGGCGGCGATGGACTTGCCTGAGGTGGAGATCCTGGGAGCGTCTTGAGTGGGCCGATCAGGACGTATTCGTTGCAAGATTTTTCATGAAATCCGCCCGCGAACCTTGAGCAAGTCGAAGTGGAAGTGAACAATGTTCGCTTTCGTATTCTCGCCGAGATCGCCCCATGATTCCCCGTTCCCGTCCGCTCGCGTGGTTGCCGGCCTTGTTGCTCGGCCCGGTGCTGGCGCTGTGCAGCACCCTGGCGCAGGCCGAAGCCCCTGCCGACGCCACCAAGGCGTTGCACCTGCTGGACTATATCGGTGCCGACTACCCGCCGACCGTAGAGGGCGGCAAGGTGGTGGATGAAGGTGAATACCGCGAACAGCAGGAGTTCAGCGGGGTGCTGGCCGAGCTGGTCAATGGCTTGCCGGCCAACCCCGAACGCGACGCTCTCGAGCAGGGTGTGCAGGCGCTGCGCCAGGCCATCGAGCAACGCCAGGACGGCAGCGCCGTGGCGCACCAGGCTCGGCAGTTGGGCGCGCGGCTGGCGGTGGCCTACGAGGTCAGCCAGGCGCCGGTGATCACGCCGGATCCGGCACGCGGTGCTGCGTTGTACGCGCAGAACTGCTCGATCTGCCACGGTGACACCGGTGCCGGGGACGGCCCGGCGGGTGTCGGCCTGGAGCCTGCGCCGGCCAACCTGCGCGACGCCCAGCGCCTTGACCAGTTGAGCCTGTTCGACCTGTACAACACCCTCGGCCTGGGTATCGAGGGCACCGAGATGCCGTCGTTCGCCGACCAGCTCGACGAACGCCAGCGCTGGGATGTGGCCGCCTACATTGCCAGCTTCACCGCCGACCCGCAGGCGGCCAAGGGCGACAAAACCTGGAACATCGCCGACCTGGCCCGCCAGACTCCGGCCGAAGTCGCCGCCAACGAAGGCGCCGAGGCCGTTGCCGCATTCCGTGCCCAGCGCGCCCAGCCACCGCAGGTCA
Organism: Pseudomonas sp. S44; assembly: GCF_016624805.1. Taxonomy (NCBI): domain Bacteria; kingdom Pseudomonadati; phylum Pseudomonadota; class Gammaproteobacteria; order Pseudomonadales; family Pseudomonadaceae; genus Pseudomonas; species Pseudomonas sp. S44. The sequence continues at coordinate 44,240 of NZ_JACVTY010000036.1, read as the reverse complement.
AGCGTGGCCCGGCACAGTTGCTCGAATACACCTCCAGCACCCTGGACAAGAGCCTGGCGGCCTACCGCGAGGGCGATCACGACCAGGCCTACGACCTGTCGGTGGCCGCATATCTCGAAGGTTTCGAGCTGGTGGAGAGCTCGCTCGACAACATCGACGCGCAGGTGCGCAAGGATACCGAGAAGTCGTTGATGGCCTACCGGCAGTCGCTGCAGGATGGTCTGCCCGCCGAGCAGGCTGCGCAGCGCCTGGCCGAGGCCAAGGTCAAGCTGGAGCAGGCGGCGAAACTGCTGGGCAGCGATGGTCTGAGTTGGTCGTTGAGCTACATCTCCGGGCTGCTGATCCTGCTGCGCGAGGGCCTGGAGGCGATCCTGGTGCTGGCCGCGATCCTCGCCTTCCTGCGCAATACCGGGCAGCAGTCGGCGGTACGCAGCGTCAACATCGGCTGGGGCCTGGCATTGGTGGCAGGTTTCGCTACCTGGGCCCTGGCGGCCTACGTGATCGATGTCGGCGGCGCCCAGCGCGAGTTGCTCGAGGGCTGCACGGCGCTGTTCGCTGCGGTCATGGTGCTGTGGCTGGGGGTCTGGATGCATGACCGGCGCCACGCCGCAGCCTGGCAGGACTACATCAAGAGCAGCCTGCTCAGTGGTGGCGGGCGCTTCGGCTTTGCCATGCTGGCGTTTTTCTCGGTGTACCGCGAGCTGTTCGAGGTGATCCTGTTCTACGAAACCCTGTGGTTGCAGGCCGGGCCTGCCGGGCACCAGGCGGTGCTGGCCGGTGGCGCTACCGCGCTGGTGTTGCTGGTGGGGTTGGCCTGGGTGATTCTGCGTGGATCGGCGAAGCTGCCACTGTCGCTGTTCTTCAGCATCAACGCTGCGTTGTTGTGCGCGCTGTCGGTGGTGTTCGCCGGGCACGGCGTCAAGGCGCTGCAGGAGGCTGGGGTACTGGGCACGCGACCGGTGCCGTTCTTCGAGTTCGATTGGCTGGGGATTCATGCCGACGCTTATTCGTTGAGTGCGCAGGCGGTGGCATTGCTGGCTATCGTGGTGCTTTACGGACGCTCGCGCATTGCCGAAAAACGCAGGGCTGCAGCGAACTGAGGCCGGGGCTGGCACACTATTTCTTTTCGAATTACGGAAACATCGTCATGCGCATATGGATCGACGCCGACGCCTGCCCCAAGGCGGCCAAGGACCTGATCGTCAAATTCGCCCTCAAGCGCAAGCTGGAAGTGGTGATGGTGGCCGGCCAGGCCGTGGCCAAACCGGCCTTCGCGATCGTGCGGCTGATCGTGGTGCCCAGCGGCATGGATGCCGCCGACGACTACCTGGTGGAGCATGCAGAGCCCGGCGAGCTGGTGATCTGCAGCGACGTACCGCTGGCAGATCGTCTGATCAAGAAGGGTGTGGCGGCGCTGGACCCGCGTGGTCGCGAGTTCGACGAGCGCAACATGGGGGATCGACTGGCGGTGCGCAACCTGTTCACCGAGTTGCGTGAACAGGGGCAGGTCGGCGGCGGGCAGGCGCCCTATGGCGAGCGGGAGAAGCAGGCGTTTGCCAATTCGCTGGATCGGATCCTCACGCGGTTGACGCGTTGACCTTTTCGCGGCGGTTCGGCGCTCCGACTTGCCCGCGAAAAGGCCTGCCCTGATGCGCTTCAGTCCTTCTCGTGAGTCAGCTCCAGCACCCGGTCCACCAGTTTGTAGATCCCACCCGCCGCTTCGCTGATCGACTTGGCCAGCATGTAGGCCGGGGTGGTCACCAGCTTGCGCTGGGTGTCTTCGACGATGTCATGCACATCGCATTCTTCATGGGTGCCGCCCATCTTCACCACGGCTGCGCTGGTGTCGGCATCGTTGCCGATGGTGCAGACCACGCCTGGGCCGTAGATCTTCGCGGCCAACGCCGGCGAGATGCAGATCAGGCCGACCGGCTTGCACGCCGCGGCGAAGGCCTCGGCCAGTGCCAGTACCTCGGGGTTCACGCTGCAACTGGTGCCTTCGACGGCGAAATTCGACAGGTTCTTGGCCGCGCCGAAACCGCCAGGGACGATGAGTGCGTCGAAGTCCTCGGCCTTGGCTTCGCGAATATCCTTCACTTCACCGCGGGCGATGCGCGCCGACTCCACCAGTACATTGCGCGACTCGGACATTTCTTCGCCGGTCAGGTGGTTGATCACGTGCATCTGCGCGATGTTCGGCGCGAAACACTGCACCTGGGCGCCGCGCTGGTCGAGGCGCAGCAGGGTGATCACGCTTTCGTGGATTTCGGCGCCGTCATACACGCCACAGCCGGAAAGAATCACCGCTACCTTTTTCGTCATGCTCATTACTCCAGTGTCGAGGCGCTAAATGTCCTCTAGTTTGGCAGATGTGGCCATAAGGGTTGTGCCCGACGCGGCCTAATCTCTGTGGATAACGCTTGGGATCGTCACCATGGACCTGATTCTGCTGGCCGTGCCGTTCTTCTTCGTGCTGATTGCCGTAGAGCTGGTCGCCGACCGGCTGCGCGGGCAGCGCAACTATCGCCTGGCCGATTCGATAAACAGCCTGAGCACCGGGGCGCTGTCGACCAGCACGGGACTGTTGACCAAGGGCGTCGGGCTTGTGAGCTACGCGCTGGCCTGGGAGCACCTGGCCCTGCTGCGCCTGCCGGACGGTGCGGTCTGGGTCTGGTTGCTGGCGTTCGTGCTCTACGACTTCTGCTACTACTGGCTGCACCGCCTCGGCCATGAGCGCAACGTGTTGTGGGCGGCGCATTCGGTGCATCACCAGAGCGAGGAGTACAACCTCACCACCGCCCTGCGCCAGACCAGCAGCGGCTTTCTCTTCTCGTGGATCTTCTATCTGCCGCTGGCCCTGGTCGGCGTGCCGCCGCTGGTATTCGTCACCGTGGCATCGCTGAACCTGCTGTACCAGTTCTGGGTGCATACCCGGCACGTGCCCAAGCTGGGCTGGCTCGAATGGGTACTGATCACGCCGTCCAACCATCGCGTCCACCATGCGCAGAATCCTTTGTACTTGGATCGCAACTACGGCGGCGTGTTCATTCTCTGGGACCGCCTGTTCGGCACTTTCCAGGAGGAGGACCCGCGCGAGCCCGTGGTGTTCGGCGTGACCACGCCGCTGGCGAGCTGGAATCCGCTGTGGGCCAACCTGCAGTTCTATGCCCAGCTCTGGCGCGATGCGCGGCGCACTCGCTGTCTGTGGGACAAGCTGCGGATCTGGTTCATGCCCACCGGATGGCGACCGGCGGATGTGGAGGCGGTTTATCCACAGGCCAAGGTTGATCTGGCGCAGTTTCGCAAGTTCGAGATACCGCTGGGGCGAGCCCAGCAGTTGTATGTGGCGCTGCAGTTCGCCGTGTACGCAGGTTTGGGGAGTTACCTGATGGAGGTGGCCGAGCGCGTGCCGCCAGCGGCGCTGGTGCTGGGCTGGACACTGATGGCGTTTGGCTTGTTCGTGCTTGGGGTGGCGCTGGAGAACCGGCCTTGGGCCGCGCGCCTTGAACTGCTGCGGCTGGCGTCCAACGGGCCGGCGCTTTATCTGGGTGGGGTGTTGGGCCTAGGGGCGGTCACGCCCTTGGCCTGGCTCCTGCTCGGGCTCTACAGCCTGTTCAGCCTGTGCGGCCTGGCTTTCTGCCGCCGCCTTGCGCTCCGCACGCAAGTTGCGGAAACGTCGGCGCAGCCAGAGCAGCCCGCCCAGCACCAGCAGGCCGCCGAGCACCCATAGCTCGTATTTCTTCACGTTGCCCAGCAGGCCTTCGAGGATGGCGCCGAAGTGATAGGCCGCCGCGCCCAGGGCCAGGGCCCAGATCGCCGCGCCAATACCGTTGAGCAGCAGGTAGCGCCGCGGGGGATAGCCCGACAGGCCGATGGCCACCGGCATCACGGTGCGCAGGCCATAGACGAAACGGAAGCTCAGTACCCAGATGTCGGGGTGGCGGCGGATATGTTCCAGCGCGCGGTCGCCCATCGCCTGCCAGCGCGGTTTGCGCGCGAGGATCTTGCGCCCGTGGCGACGGCCCATGAAATACCAGAGTTGGTCACCGGCATAGCTGCCGAAGAACGCCACCACCACGACCAGGCTGATGTCCATGTATCCACGGAACGCGAGAAATCCTGCAAGTACCAGGATGGTCTCGCCTTCGAAGAAGGTGCCTAGAAAGAGGGCGAAATAGCCGAAATCCTGCAGGAATTGTTGAAGCATTTTCTGAGGTGCTGGCGAAATGAACGCGCAGCCTACCCCTTCGCGCGCCTGGGGGAAAGTGTCCAAATGTGTCTCGACGTGAACAATTCCTACAAGGACAATGCCTGCGGCCACAAGTCGCAGGGTTGCCCTTCCCTGTAACCTAGGCGTCATAATGGGCGCTTATAACTGTCGCGCTAGCCCGCCTGCGCGGGCTCAGGAGTCTGCCGTGAGCTTTACCCCCGCCAACCGCCTGTTTCCTGCTACCCGCCTGCGTCGCAACCGCCGGGACGAATTCTCCCGTCGTCTGGTTCGCGAGAACACCCTGACCGTCGATGACCTGATCCTGCCGGTATTCGTGCTGGACGGCGAAAATCGTCGCGAGGAAGTGCCGTCGATGCCGGGCGTCGAGCGCCTGTCGATCGACCTGCTGCTCGAAGCCGCACAGGGTTGGGTCGAGCTGGGGATTCCGGCGCTGGCGCTGTTCCCGGTGACCCCGGTGGAGAAGAAATCCCTCGACGGTGCCGAAGCCTGGAACCCGGATGGCATCGCCCAGCGTGCGACCCGCGCCCTGCGTACGCGCTTCCCGGAACTGGGAGTGATCACCGACGTCGCACTCGATCCCTTCACCACTCACGGCCAGGACGGCATCCTCGACGAAGAGGGCTACGTGCAGAACGACATCACCGTCGACGCCCTGGTGCGTCAGGCGCTGTCGCATGCCGAAGCCGGTGCCCAGGTGGTGGCGCCGTCCGACATGATGGACGGTCGTCTGCAGGCCATCCGCGAGGCCCTGGAGCTGGCCGGCCACGTGAACGTGCGCATCATGGCTTACTCCGCCAAGTACGCCAGCGCCTACTACGGCCCGTTCCGCGATGCGGTCGGCTCGGCGCTGAACCTGGGCAAGGCCAACAAGGCCTCCTATCAGATGGACCCGGCCAACAGTGACGAGGCCCTGCATGAAGTGGCCACCGACCTCGCCGAGGGCGCTGACATGGTCATGGTCAAGCCGGGCATGCCGTACCTGGACATCGTTCACCGCGTCAAAACCGAATTCCGCGTGCCGACCTTCGTGTATCAGGTCAGCGGCGAATATGCCATGCACATGGCGGCCATCCAGAACGGCTGGCTGAGCGAAGCCGTGATTCTCGAATCCCTCACCGCTTTCAAACGGGCCGGCGCCGATGGCATCCTCACCTATTTCGCCGTGCGTGCCGCTCAATTGTTGAGAGGGCAGTAACGCCCTCACAGGAACGTCAGATGAATAACGAAGTGCTCACTGCTGTCGAGATCAAGGAAGCCAAGGCCCTCCCGGAGGAACTGGTCCAGACCCCACCGGACCTGCCGGCGGCACCTGAGCCGGAGCCTGCGCCTGTCGTCGAGGCCGCCGCCCCGGCGCCGGCCCCGGCGATTCCGGTGCCGGGCCTGGACGACAGCAGCCTGTACATTCATCGTGAGCTCTCGCAGCTGCAGTTCAACATCCGCGTGCTGGAGCAGGCGCTGGATGAGTCCTACCCGCTGCTTGAGCGTCTGAAGTTCCTGCTGATCTTCTCCAGCAACCTCGATGAGTTCTTCGAGATCCGCGTCGCGGGGCTGAAGAAGCAGATCAATTTCGCCCGGGAACAGGCCGGCGCCGACGGCCTGCAGCCGCATCAGGCGCTGGCGCGGATCAGCGAGCTGGTGCACCTGGAGGTGGACCGCCAGTACGCGATCCTCAACGACGTGTTGCTGCCGGAGCTGGAGAAGCATGCGATTCGCTTCATCCGCCGCCGCTACTGGACGCCCAAGCTCAAGACCTGGGTGCGTCGCTACTTCCGCGACGAGATCGCCCCGATCATCACCCCGATCGGCCTCGACCCGACCCACCCGTTCCCGCTGCTGGTGAACAAGAGCCTGAACTTCATCGTCGAGCTCGAGGGCGTCGATGCCTTCGGTCGCGACTCGGGCCTGGCGATCATCCCGGCGCCGCGCCTGCTGCCACGGGTGATCCGTGTGCCGGAAGAGGTTGGCGGCCCCGGCGACAACTATGTCTTCCTGTCGTCGATGATCCACGCCCATGCCGACGACCTGTTCCAGGGCATGAAGGTCAAGGGCTGCTACCAGTTCCGCCTGACCCGAAACGCCGACCTGGCGCTGGACTCCGAAGAGGTCGACGACCTTGCCCGTGCCCTGCGTGGCGAGCTGTTCTCGCGCCGCTACGGCGACGCCGTGCGCCTGGAGGTTGCCGACACCTGTCCGAAGCACCTCTCCGACTACCTGCTCAAGCAGTTCAGCCTGAGCGAGAGCGAGCTTTACCAGGTCAATGGCCCGGTCAACCTGACTCGTCTGTTCAGCATCACTGGCCTGGACAGCCACCCGGAGCTGCAGTACACGCCGTTCACCCCAGCGATCCCGAAGATCCTGCAGAACGCAGACAACATTTTCAGCGTCATCAGCAAGCAGGATGTGTTGCTGATGCACCCGTTCGAATCCTTCACTCCGGTGGTCGACCTGCTGCGCCAGGCCGCCAAGGACCCGCACGTGCTCGCCGTGCGCCAGACCCTGTACCGCTCCGGGGCCAACTCGGAGATCGTCGACGCGTTGGTCGATGCCGCGCGTAACGGCAAGGAGGTCACTGCGGTGATCGAGCTGCGCGCGCGTTTCGACGAAGAGTCCAACCTGCAGATGGCCAGCCGCCTGCAGGCGGCCGGTGCGGTGGTGATCTATGGCGTGGTCGGCTTCAAGACCCACGCCAAGATGATGCTGATCCTGCGCCGCGAGCAGGGCGAGATCGTCCGCTACGCGCACCTGGGTACTGGCAACTACCACGCCGGCAACGCCCGCCTGTACACCGACTACAGCCTGCTGACCTCCGATGACGCGCTCACCGAGGACGTCGGCAAACTGTTCAGCCAGTTGATCGGCATGGGCAAGACCCTGCGCATGAAGAAGCTGCTGCATGCGCCCTTCACCCTCAAGAAGGGCATGCTCGACATGATCGCCCGCGAGACGCAGTTCGCGCTCGATGGCAAGCCGGCGCACATCATCGCCAAGTTCAACTCGCTGACCGATGCCAAGGTCATCAAGGCCCTGTACAAGGCGAGCCAGTCGGGCGTGCGCATCGACCTGGTGGTGCGTGGCATGTGCTGCCTGCGTCCGGGCATCCCGGGGGTTTCGCACAACATCAATGTGCGCTCGATCATCGGCCGCTTCCTTGAGCACACGCGGGTGTTCTACTTCCTCAACGGCGGTGAGGAGCAGATCTACCTGTCCAGCGCCGACTGGATGGAGCGCAACCTCGACAAACGCGTCGAGACCTGCTTCCCGGTGGAGGGCAAGAAGTTGCTGCTGCGGGTGAAGAAGGAGCTTGAGGGCTACCTGACCGACAACACCCAGGCCTGGACCCTGCAGCCAGATGGTCGTTATGTGCGCAGTACCCCGACCGGCAACCAGAACCCGCGCAGCGCCCAGGCGACCCTGCTGGAGCGCCTGAGCAACCCGGTGCTGAACGTACGCTAGAAACGCTGTAGGCGCGGCACAAGGCCGCGCCTACATAGGGTCAGCGTCGGGGCTCAGCGCACGCTCAGCACGAACCCGACCCGCGCCAGCCACTCCGCCTCGTTGGCGAAGTCGGCCTGGGTAAGCGGATGCTGCTCGAGCCAGCCCTCAGGGAACACCACTTCCAGACTGTCGTCGGCAGCCTTGAGCTCAACCTTGGGCATTTGCTGGGTGCCGCGGATGTGGTGGAAGAGGATGGCGAAGCGCAGCAGCACGCACAGGCGGATCAGCTTGACGCCTTCGTCGCCGAACTCGGCGAACTTGTCCTTGGGGATGTTGCGGCGATGGCCGCGTACCAGCAGGGCCAGCATCTGCTGGTCCTCGCGGGAGAAGCCCGACAAGTCGGAGTGTTCGATCAGGTAGGCGCCGTGCTTGTGGTAGTGATAGTGGGCGATGTCCAGCCCGACTTCATGCACCTTAGCCGCCCAGCCCAGCAGATCGCGCCAGTTGCCGTTTTCCAGATCCCACGCCTTGGCCACCTGGTCGAAGGCGTGCAACGCCTTGCGCTCCACGCGCGCGGCCTGGCCTTGATCGACGTGATAGCGCTCCATCAACGAATTCAGTGTGCGCTCACGCACGTCCTCGTGATGATGGCGGCCGAGCAGGTCGAACAGTACGCCCTCACGCAGGGCGCCGTCACAATGGTCCATGCGCTGCAGTTCGAGGGCGTCGAAGATCGCCTCGAGAATCGCCAATCCCGCAGGGAAAATGGTGCGCCGGTCCGGTTTGACGCCGTCGAAGTCGATCTTGTCGACTTCGCCCAGCTTGAACAGCTTGCGCTTGATCACGGCCAGGCCTTCGGCATTGACCTCGCCGTTGCCATGGCCGTTGGCCTTGATCGCGGCGCCGATGGCGCGGATGGTGCCCGACGAGCCGATGGCCTCGTCCCAGGTCAGGCGGTGCAGAGCGTTCTCGATGCTCATCAGCTCAAGGCGCGCGGCAGTATAGGCCTGGGCGTAGCGTGCCGGCGTGATCTTGCCGTCGCGGAAATAGCGCTGGGTGAAGCTTACGCAGCCCATCTGCAGGCTTTCGCGCAGCAGTGGCTCGAAACGTTGACCGATGATGAACTCGGTACTGCCGCCGCCGATGTCGGCGACCAGGCGTTTGCCGGGGGTGTCGGCGAGGGTGTGCGACACGCCCAGGTAGATGAGGCGCGCCTCTTCACGACCTGAAATGACCTCGACCGGATGGCCGAGAATGGCTTCGGCACGCAGGATGAAGTCATTGCGGTTGCGAGCTTCACGCAGGGCGTTGGTGCCGACGATGCGCACAGCGCCGGCCGGCATGCCATTGATCAGCTGGGCGAAACGCTTGAGGCATTCGAGGCCCCGCTGCATGGCTTCTTCGCTGAGCTGGCGATCTTCGCTGATGCCCGCAGCCAGCTGAACCTTCTCCCCCTGCCGTTCGAGAATGCGGATCTCGGTATGGTGGGCCTTGGCCACGACCATGTGGAAACTGTTGGAGCCAAGGTCGATGGCGGCGATCAGAGACAGGTTCTTCGCGGTGGTTTGCGGCATGATCTGGATGTTCTCGGTCGATAACCCGGCAATCCTGCCATGATCGCGGGCATACGCCAACGCGCGACATGGCGAGGATTGATGCAGGGCAATGTGCGGGTGGCCTGGATGACTGATCAACAAAGGCCTCGGACAAATCCTATGACGCTTGTATGACAGTTTCGATTCGTGGCGTCTTGCACAACTATAGTTACACTCAATCGGCCGTGGCTTCCTGTAGGGCGTGGGTGCGGCTATGATGGGCAACGTTTTTTATGCTTACGACCTGGAGAACTCCATGAGCAGCGATCTGATCAAACACGTCACCGACGCCACCTTCGATGCCGAAGTGCTGCAGGCTCAAGGCCCGGTGCTGGTCGACTACTGGGCTGAATGGTGCGGTCCATGCAAGATGATCGCTCCGGTCCTGGACGATATCGCCCAAACCTACGAAGGCAAGCTGACCGTCGCCAAGCTGAACATCGACGACAACCAGGAAACCCCGGCCAAGCACGGCGTGCGTGGTATCCCGACGCTGATGCTGTTCAAGAACGGCAACGTCGAGGCGACCAAGGTCGGCGCGCTGTCCAAGTCCCAGCTGGCCGCGTTCCTCGACGCCCACCTGTGATGTGAAAGAGCCCCGCAAATGCGGGGCTTTTTTTGCCCCCGAGGCGCGATTTCCCCTGTCAAAACCACTAGACGCCGAAAAAAGCAAGTGTTACATTCGGCCTCGCACTGCTTCTCCAGTGCCCTTCGCACGCCGTCGCCGACGCACTCCCAATTCGAATCAGTACGCGATCCTGTCGCCAATCTAGCGGCGCGGCCTCATTAAGCCAGAAGCTTAATTCTCCCCCCTTCTTACATGATTACGTCACTCCCCTTATGAACCTGACAGAACTCAAGCAAAAGCCGATTACCGATCTGCTGGAAATGGCCGAACAGATGGGCATCGAAAACATGGCCCGTTCGCGCAAGCAGGACGTGATTTTCGCCCTGTTGAAAAAACACGCGAAGAGCGGCGAAGAGATCTCGGGTGACGGCGTGCTGGAGATTCTCCAGGATGGATTCGGTTTCCTGCGTTCGGCAGATGCCTCGTATCTGGCCGGCCCTGACGATATCTACGTCTCGCCCAGCCAGATCCGCCGCTTCAACCTGCGCACCGGCGACACCATCGTCGGCAAGATCCGCCCGCCGAAGGAAGGGGAGCGTTACTTCGCCCTGCTGAAGGTCGACACCATCAACTTCGACCGTCCGGAAAACGCGAAGAACAAGATCCTGTTCGAAAACCTGACGCCGCTGTTCCCGAACCATCGCCTGAAGATGGAAGCCGGTAACGGTTCCACCGAAGACCTCACCGGTCGCGTCATCGACCTGTGCGCACCTATCGGCAAGGGCCAGCGCGGCCTGATCGTCGCTCCGCCGAAAGCGGGCAAGACCATCATGCTGCAGAACATCGCGGCCAACATCACTCGCAACAACCCCGAGTGCCACCTGATCGTCCTGCTGATCGACGAGCGCCCGGAAGAAGTGACCGAGATGCAGCGCACCGTGCGCGGCGAAGTGGTCGCCTCGACCTTCGACGAGCCACCGACCCGCCACGTGCAGGTTGCCGAAATGGTGATCGAAAAGGCCAAGCGCCTGGTCGAGCACAAGAAGGACGTGGTCATCCTGCTCGACTCCATCACCCGTCTGGCGCGTGCCTACAACACCGTGATCCCGAGCTCCGGCAAGGTCCTGACCGGTGGTGTCGACGCCCACGCCCTGGAAAAGCCCAAGCGTTTCTTCGGCGCTGCCCGTAACATCGAGGAAGGCGGCTCGCTGACCATCATCGCCACCGCGCTGGTCGAGACCGGTTCGAAGATGGACGAGGTCATCTACGAAGAGTTCAAGGGTACCGGCAACATGGAGCTGCCGCTGGACCGCCGCATCGCTGAGAAGCGTGTGTTCCCGGCCATCAACATCAACAAGTCCGGTACCCGCCGCGAAGAGCTGCTGACCGCCGACGACGAGCTGCAGCGCATGTGGATCCTGCGCAAGCTGCTGCACCCGATGGATGAAGTGGCGGCCATCGAGTTCCTCATCGACAAGCTCAAGCAGACCAAGACCAACGATGAGTTCTTCCTGTCGATGAAGCGCAAGTAAGCGTTTCCGTCGGTACAGCGAATTGGGGCTGCTGCGCAGCCCATCGCGGGACAAGCCCGCTCCTACAAGGATCACGCCAGACCTGTAGGAGCGGGCTTGTCCCGCGATGGGCCGCATAGCGGCCCCAAGTCATTGATGCGCCCTACGAATGAGCGCATTGCACTCTGCCATTTGGCTATCAAAGCCCGATCGGCGCTACACTCTGCACCCCGACCGATACAGCCAACACGAGGCTCACGCATGCAGTATCGCGATTTGCGCGACTTTATCCGTGGCCTGGAGCAGCGCGGCGAACTCAAGCGCATCCAGGTTCCGATCTCGCCCGTCCTGGAAATGACCGAAGTCTGCGACCGCACCCTGCGGGCCAAGGGCCCGGCGCTGCTGTTCGAGAAGCCCACCGGCTTCGACATCCCGGTGCTGGGCAACCTGTTCGGTACCCCCGAGCGTGTGGCCATGGGCATGGGCGCCGAGTCGGTCGGCGAGCTGCGTGAAATCGGCAAGCTGCTGGCCTTCCTCAAGGAGCCCGAGCCGCCGAAGGGCCTGAAGGATGCCTGGTCGAAGCTACCGATCTTCAAGAAAGTCGTGTCCATGGCGCCCAAGGTGGTCAAGGACGCGGTGTGCCAGGAGGTGGTGGTCGAGGGTGAGGATGTCGACCTGTCCCAGTTGCCGATCCAGCACTGCTGGCCGGGTGACGTGGCGCCACTGATCACCTGGGGCCTGACGGTGACTCGCGGGCCGAACAAGGACCGCCAGAACCTCGGCATCTACCGCCAGCAGGTCATCGGTCGCAACAAGGTCATCATGCGCTGGCTGAGCCATCGTGGCGGCGCGCTGGATTACCGCGAATGGTGCGAGAAGCACCCAGGCCAGCCGTTCCCGGTGGCCGTCGCGCTGGGCGCAGACCCGGCCACCATCCTGGGCGCCGTGACGCCGGTGCCCGACACCCTCTCCGAGTACGCTTTTGCAGGGCTGCTGCGCGGCAACCGCACCGAGCTGGTCAAGTGCCGCGGCAGCGATCTGCAGGTGCCGGCCACCGCCGAAATCATCCTCGAAGGTGTGATCCATCCGGGTGAAATGGCCCCGGAAGGCCCTTACGGCGACCACACCGGCTACTACAACGAGGTGGACAGCTTCCCCGTGTTCACCATCGAACGCATCACCCATCGGCAAAAGCCGATCTACCACAGCACCTACACCGGCCGGCCGCCAGATGAGCCGGCAATCCTGGGCGTTGCGCTGAACGAAGTGTTCGTGCCGATCCTGCAGAAGCAGTTCCCCGAGATCGTTGATTTCTACCTGCCGCCGGAAGGCTGTTCCTACCGCATGGCGGTAGTGACCATGAAAAAGCAATATCCGGGGCACGCCAAGCGCGTGATGCTGGGTGTGTGGTCGTTCCTGCGACAGTTCATGTACACCAAGTTCGTTATCGTCACCGACGACGACGTCAACGCCCGCGACTGGAACGACGTGATCTGGGCCATCACCACGCGCATGGATCCCAAGCGTGATACGGTGATGATCGACAACACGCCGATCGACTACCTCGACTTCGCGTCGCCGGTATCGGGCCTGGGGTCGAAGATGGGCCTGGACGCCACGCACAAGTGGCCGGGCGAGACTACACGCGAATGGGGCCGGGTCATCGTCAAGGACGATGCCGTCACCCGCCGTATCGATGAGCTGTGGGACCAGTTGGGAATAGATTGATGCAGGTGACCTTGCAGCCGTCCGGCGCGGTGCTGTCCATCGAGGCGGGCGAGAGGATTCTGGATGCAGCGCGGCGCCTGGGCTACGAGTGCCCGAGCAGCTGTCGCAACGGCAATTGCCATGTGTGTGCGGCGTTGCTGGTGGAAGGGCGGGTGCGGCAGGACGGTGAGGTCCGCGATCACGGTGAACTGTTCACCTGCATCGCCGAACCGCTGGAAGATTGCGTGCTGCTGTGGGATGGCGTGCTGGCCTTGGGCGAGTTGCCCGTGCGCAAGCTGGCCTGCACCGTCAGCGAGTGCGTCGAGGTAGGCGGGGATGTCTGGCGCGTGCGCCTGCGCGCGCCCGCCGGCAAGCCGCCGCGCTACCACGCTGGGCAATACCTGATGATCGAGCGGGAGGGGGCCGACAAGGCTGCGTTCTCGCTGGCGTCTGCCCCGCATGCTGGTCGCGATCTCGAGCTGCATGTGCTGGCCCGTGAAAGCAGCGCGGTAAAGCTGATCGAGCAGTTGCAACGCAACGGCATGGCCCGCATCGAACTGCCATTCGGTGACGCACACCTGGCCGAGCTGCCGGACGGACCGCTGGTGCTGATCGCTGCCGGGACCGGCATGGGCCAGATGCACAGCCTGGTCGAGCATTGCCGCGCCAACGGCTTCAAGCATCCGGTGCACCTGTATTGGGGTGTACGCCGGCCCGAGGAGTTCTACACCCTCGAGCACTGGGCCGAATGGGAGCGTCTGCCCAACCTGTTCCTGCACAAGGTGGTCAGCGACCTGTGTGGCTGGGAGGGGCGTTGCGGCCTTTTGCACGAGGCCGTGTGCGAGGATATCGCCGACCTGAACAGTGTGCATGTCTATGCCAGCGGTTCACCGAACATGGTCTATGGCACGCTCGATGCGCTGGTCGAGGCGGGCATGGATGCGCACCGCATGCGCGCCGACGTGTTTGCCTACGCTCCACGCGGCTGAGTAACCAGGTATTCATGAGAGCCTGCGGCGCGCTGCAATGGCGCGCCGTGATTAATAACCAAAGTTATCGTCGTCGATTATAAGCAGTGAATTATTACCCGCCGGGTTAATAACTTTTACTATGCTTATAACAACACTTTCCAGTCGTCGGTATCGCGCGTGAAACTTTGCCAAAAGGGGTTGAGGTTTCGCCGTCATATGTCTTACGGTAGGCACATCGTCATCAACCTCTTGCGGTACAGGCCCCGCAGCATTGGGTGCGGGCTCGCAGGCGAATGCGTCGATCGCAATACAGCACTCCGGTAGTTACACAGGAAATAATGGCGGCAGCCTATGTCGGCACTTGAAAGTTCTTCGTGGCAGGTTTCTTACCCTCCGTCGCTCGACTTCGGTCAACAACTGACCCCTGAGCAATTGCAGCACTCCATGACAACGACCATGTCCCGTCATGACGGTGGGCCTGTGTGGTTGTTCGCCTACGGTTCGTTGATCTGGCGTCCGGAGTGCAACTCGGTAGAGCGTCAGCGTGCGCGGGTGCACGGTTATCATCGTGGGCTTTACCTGTGGTCCCATGAGCACCGCGGTACACCAGAATGCCCAGGGCTGGTGTTCGGCCTGGATCGTGGTGGTTCGTGCAGCGGCTTTGCCTATCGCCTGGACGAGAGCTGCCTGGACGACTCGCTGATGGCCCTGTGGCAGCGGGAGATGCCTTATCCGGCCTATCGTCCGCATTGGCTGACCTGCCGACTCGATGACGGCAGCAAGGTGCAGGCCTTGGGCTTCGTGCTGGAGCGTCACTTGCCGTGCTATGCCGGCAACCTGCCGGACACCCTGTTCAGCCAGATTCTGGCCAGCGCCAAGGGGCGTTACGGCACTACGCGCGAGTACGTGGAGCAGACGCTGAATGCCCTGCGCAGCCACCAGATGCCTGACCGGGAGCTGGAAGCGCGGTTTCAGCGCTGCCACAACCTGCGCGAGGTTTGACTGCGCCGGCCTCTTCGCGGCAAGCCCGCTCCTAAAGAGCCGGTACAGTTTGTAGGAGCGGGCTTGCCCGCGAAGAGGTCATCACCGAATCACCTGGTCAACACCACCAGCTTGCCCACCGCCTGCCGTTGCCCCAACCGTTCGATAGCCGCACCCGCTTCGCCTAGCGCGTAGGTCTGCGACACCAGCGGTTTCAACTTGCCCTCGGAATGCCACGCAAACAGCTGGCGGAAGTTGGCAGCGTTGTCTTCTGGTTGGCGCTGGGCGAACGCGCCCCAGAACACCCCCAGCACCGCCGCGCCCTTGAGCAGCACCAGATTGGCTGCCATCTGCGGGATGGTGCCACTGGCGAATCCCACCACCAGCAGCCGGCCGTTCCAGGCCAGGCCTCGTACGGCCTGGTCGAACAACTCGCCGCCGACCGGGTCGTAGATCACATCCACACCCTGGCCGTTGGTCAGGCGCTTGATCTCTTCCTTGAGGCTGGCCTGGCTGTAGTCGATCAGCTCATCCGCCCCGGCTGCCTTGGCCACGGCGAGCTTCTCGGCGCTGCTGGCCGCCGCGATGACCCGTGCACCCAGTGCCTTGCCGATTTCCACCGCTGCCAGACCCACGCCCCCTGACGCGCCGAGCACCAGCAGGGTTTCCCCTGCCTTGAGCTGGCCACGCTGGGTAAGTGCGTGCATCGAGGTGCCGTAGGTCATGCCGAAGGCGGCCGCCGTGGTGAAATCCATGCCTGCCGGGATGGGTAGCACATTGTAATAAGGCACCGCGACCTGCTCGGCGAAGGCGCCCCAGCCGGTGAGGGCCATGACCCGGTCGCCGACCTTGAAAGCCCCGGCCTTCTCGCCGACCGCCGCCACCACGCCGGCCGCTTCACCGCCGGGCGAAAAGGGTAGAGGAGGTTGAAACTGGTATTTGCCTTCGATGATCAGGGTGTCGGGGAAGTTGACCCCGGCGGCATGCACCTCGAGGAGGATCTCGTTCTTTTTCGGCACGGGGCCTGCGACCTCTTCCAGCACCAGGTCCCGTGCCGGGCCCAGGGTTTTGCACAACACAGCTTTCATCGGGCTATTCCTTTGCGGGTGATGGCCGATAAGTGTAGGAGGACGAAGGGGTGGGTCAACGAGCATGGCCTGCTCTGATGAGCCGGCATAAGCCCGGGCTTGGGTTTGAGCGATGCGCTGGGTAAGCTGGCGTCAATTGTATTGAGGAGCGATTTCGTGAAAGCGTGGATCTTGATGGTGCTGGCCCTGATGCTGCCCGTGGCGGCCATGGCCGAAGAGAGCAAGGAAGGCCAACCGAAGGTTGCCTACATCAACCTGAGCCCGCCTCTGGTCGGCAACTACGCCCTGGATGGCGGCCCCAAGCTGCGCGTCTACAAGGCCGACGTGGCCCTGCGCGTGACTGGCGATGCCGCTGCCGCGGCGGTCAAGCACCATGAGCCGCTGATCCGCAACCAACTGGTGGCGCTGTTCACCCAGCAAGGTGTGGACAACATGAGCAATGTCGAGGCCAAGGAAGCGTTGCGTCAGGAAGCCTTGAAGCAGGTCCAGCAGGTGATGGAAACCGAAGAAGGCAAGCCTATCGTCGAGGACCTGCTGTTCAACAACCTGATCGTGCAGTGAGGTCCCTGACGGGCGCCCACACATCGGCTGCCTGGATCACCTCGCCAGTGCGCAGATCGCCTGCCATTGCTCCGGGGTCACCGGCATTACCGACAAGCGGCTGCCCTTCTGTACCAGTGCAAGCGCTTCCAGCGCCGTCTGCTGCTTGAGCAAGCCGAGGCCAAGCACCTGGCCGAAAGTACGCACATGCTCGACATCCACTGCGCTCCAGGGGTTCTTCTCGGCACTGGCCTTGGCGTCGAAGTAGTGGCTTTGCGGGTCCAGCGCCGTCGGGTCGGGGTAGGCGCCGGCCTTGATCCGGGCGATCCCGGCGATGCCCGGTTGCGGGCAACTGGAGTGGTAGAAGAAGAATTCGTCGCCTACGCTCATGTTCCGCAGGAAATTGCGTGCCTGGTAGTTGCGCACCCCGTCCCAGCGCGCCTGGCCGAGACGGGCCAAGCCTTCGATGGAAAGTTCGTCGGGCTCGGATTTCATCAGCCAGTAGGCCATAGGTGCTGCTCCTGACAAGGTTTGAAATAAGATGTTGCATCAAACCGACAGCCGGTTGGCGTCAACGTTTGCGTGCCGCGTCACGTTGTCGGAAAATGCGCCGATTTTAAAGCTATACGCTCCGGTAGCACCAAGAAGGCTGCCGAGCCTGAACAGTTTGCCTAGGGGGGCAACGATGAACAAACGCAAACCGGACCTGCTGTGGATCCTGGCCTTCATCTTCGGTCTGGGTGTCGTCACCACGGGTTATGCGCAGGGTCTGTGGGAGCGAAAGCTGGACGCCGCCTATCAGGCGCCGGCCGTATCCGCCCAACAGCAACGCTGAATTTCTGCGGCGCGCGGCCTGACTTTCAGGCCGGCGCCAGGTACCAGTCACGGTCCGAGACCGTTCCGCGCAAGGGTACGTCCCAACTGGCCTGCGCCAGTCGTTCCACCTTCTGGCATTCATGTGCCAGCCCCAGCAGCAGCGGTTTCTTCCACGCCTTGCGCCGCCCCTGATAGGCCAGGCTGCGATCATAGAAGCCGCCGCCCATCCCCAGCCGTCCGCCCACTTCATCGAAACCCACCAGTGGCAGCAGGATCAGGTCGAGCGACCAGACCGGCCGCTGACGCTTGCGCTCGATGAGCGGTTCAGGAATACGGAAGCGATTACGTCGCAGTTTTTCGCCCTGTTCGAAGCGTTGGAACACCATGCGCGTGCGCGGCCATGCATGCAGCACTGGCAGGTAGGTGCGCTTGCCGCGCCGCTGGGCTTCGCGCAGTAGCAGGCTTGGGTCGATCTCGCCGTCGTTGGGCAGGTACAGGGCGATATGCCGCGCGCGGCGAAACAGCGGGTGCTGGGCCAGTTGCCGGTACAGTCCGACGGCGGCCTGGCGTTGCTGGGCGGGCGTCAACGCGCGTCGTGTGTTGCGCAGCACGCGGCGAAGTTGTGGGCGGGTGAGCGGCACGGTGTCGGTCATGGCACAGGCGATCCCGGATGCTGGCCGCCGACGGCGGCGGCACAAACGAAATGCCCGCCGGTAAAGGCGGGCATTGGGAATTCAGGCTCCCCGACAAGACCGCTATCGGTGTAGCCCTTGAACCCGAAAGTTCAAGGTGGAGATTGCAGGAGGCGTTAAGGCTTTCCGTCGAGCGGACATGCACACCTGCCCCACGTGCAACCCCCGTGGTTGTGCGTATCGGCTCAGGGACATAACCGACTGGCGCATCCCCCAGGGAGTGGCGCCAGTATACCAATCTCAATCGTTTTTGCTAACCGCGTCGTCGGACAGTGCCTGGTCGACACGCTCGAGCAGGTCGCGCACCTGCTCGCGGGTGGTGCCGCCGCTGGCGACGTCAGGGCGCTCCTGGCGGTGCAGCAGTTCATGGGTGATGTTCAGTGCTGCCATTACCGCGATGCGGTCGGCACCGATCACCTTGCCGCTGCTGCGGATCTCGCGCATCTTGCCGTCCAGGTAGCGCGCGGCACCGACCAGGTTGTTGCGTTCTTCCGGCGGGCAGATGATCGAGTATTCCTTGTCGAGAATCTGGACGGTGACGCTATTGCTTGAACTCATGAGTCTTGCTCCAGGGCCTTCAGACGCAAGATCATCGACTCGATCTTGTGCCGGGCGATCTCGTTCTTTTCGATGAGGTGGGCGCGCTCTTCGCGCCAGGATTTTTCCTGAGCTACTAGGAGTGCATTTTGCCGTTTTAGTTGCTCGACGCGCTCGATCAGCAACTCGAATCGGCTCATCAGCGCTTGCAGGTCATTGTCTTGCATGGGTTGCACTCGATCCGCTCCTTCGTCGATCGCCTGGCGATCATGCCTCTGCCCGAGCCGCGACGGCCAGCGCAGATGGTCTTGGCGCGCCTGCCGGTGCTAGGATACAAGGTCTTCATTCTAGTCATATGCGCCGTCTGGCGCCTAGCCGCCCATGCCCAATACCCAATCGCCTTACACCGCCTTCGCCATGCTGCTCTCCAGCAATGGCCATCCCGCCACCCCTGCCGAGCTGCACGGCCTGCTGATCGGCCGCAGCTGCGCCGGTGCCGGCTTCGATGCCGACGCCTGGCTGGCCGACGCCGCCCAACTGCTTGAAACCGAGCCCGGTGACAACGTCCGCAACGCCCTGATCGGCCTGCAGGAGATGGTCAAGGCCGAGCTGACCGGCGAAGACGTCGCCATCGTGCTGCTGCTGCCGACCGATGATGCCGCCCTGAGCGATCGCGCCACGGCACTGGGCCAATGGTGCCAGGGCTTCATTACCGGTTTTGGCCTGAACGCGGGCGGCAAGGACCTGTCCACCGATGCCAAGGAAGTGCTCCAGGACCTGGTCGCCATCTCGCAAGTGCAAGAAGCGCTGGAAGAGTCCGAGGACGGCGAGAGCGACTACATGGAAGTCATGGAGTACCTGCGCGTCGCACCGCTGCTGCTGTACACGGAGCTGGCCGCGCCTGTTGCGCCGGCACCAAAACCATCGCTGCATTGATCGACCCGGGGGTCGTTTGCCCATGAGCCACATACCCAAGGCAGAGTACGCCCGTCGGCGCAAGGCGCTGATGGCGCAGATGGTCCCCGACAGCATCGCCATCCTGCCGGCGGCGGCCGTCGCGATCCGTAACCGCGACGTCGAGCACGTCTATCGCCAGGACAGCGATTTCCAGTACCTGAGCGGTTTCCCGGAACCCGAGGCGGTGATCGCCCTGATCCCCGGTCGCGAGCACGGCGAGTACGTGCTGTTCTGCCGCGAGCGCAACCCCGAGCGTGAGCTCTGGGACGGCCTGCGTGCCGGCCAGGAGGGTGCGATACGCGACTTCGGCGCCGACGATGCCTTCCCGATCACCGATATCGACGAGATCCTCCCCGGCCTGATCGAAGGTCGCGAGCGGGTCTACAGCGCCATGGGCAGCAACCCCGAGTTCGACCGCCGGCTGATGGACTGGATCAATGTGATCCGTTCCAAGGCACGCCTTGGCGCGCAGCCGCCGAACGAGTTCGTTGCCCTGGATCATCTGCTGCACGACATGCGCCTGTATAAATCGGCAGCGGAAGTGAAGGTGATGCGTGAGGCCGCGGCGATTTCCGCGCGCGCCCATGTAAGAGCTATGCAGGCCTGCCGCGCCGGTCTGCACGAATACAGCCTGGAGGCCGAGCTGGACTACGAGTTCCGCAAGGGTGGCGCGAAGATGCCGGCCTACGGCTCGATCGTCGCCGCCGGGCGCAACGCCTGCATCCTGCACTATCAGCAGAACGATGCGCCGCTCAAGGACGGTGACCTCGTACTGATTGACGCCGGTTGCGAGATCGACTGCTACGCCAGCGACATCACCCGTACCTTCCCGGTCAGCGGGCGGTTCTCGCCGGAGCAGAAGGCGATCTACGAACTGGTGCTCAAGGCCCAGGAAGCCGCCTTTGCCGAGATTGCGCCAGGCAAACACTGGAATCACGCCCATGAAGCGACGGTGCGGGTGATCACCCAGGGCCTGGTCGAACTGGGGCTGCTCAAGGGTGAGGTGCAGGCGCTGATCGACAGCGAAGCCTACCGCGCGTTCTACATGCACCGTGCCGGACACTGGCTCGGCATGGATGTGCACGATGTAGGTGAATACAAGGTCGGCGGTCAGTGGCGGGTGCTCGAACCGGGCATGGCGCTGACTGTCGAACCAGGTATCTACATCGCAGCCGACAACCAGAGCGTGGCGAAGAAGTGGCGCGGCATCGGGGTGCGGATCGAGGACGACGTGGTGGTCACCAGAAAGGGCTGTGAAATTCTTACTTCGGGTGTGCCGAAGACAGTCGACGAAATCGAGGCACTGATGCTCGACGCGCGCAAGGACGTGGCATGAGCCGGGTCAACCTGGCGATCATCGGCGGCGGCCTGGTCGGTGCCAGCCTGGCGCTGGCGCTGCAGGCCGGGGCCAAGGCGCGCGGCTGGAAGATCCTGCTGATCGAGCCGTTCGCCCCCGGCGACAGCTTCCAGCCCAGCTACGATGCACGCTCCTCGGCGCTGTCCTTCGGCACTCGGCAGATCTACGACCAGCTTGGCCTGTGGCAGGGCATCGAGCGCCGCGCCGAACCGATTCGGCAGATCCAGGTGTCCGACCGCGGTCGCTTTGGCGCCACCCGCCTGGATGCCCAGGAAGAAGGTGTGCCTGCGCTGGGTTATGTGGTCGAGAACGCCTGGCTCGGCCAGTGCCTGTGGCAGGGGCTGGACAGCGAGGTGGTGAGCTGGCGCTGCCCGGCCGAAGTCAGCGCCATGCAGCCTGTCGAGGGCGGTTATCGCCTGCAACTCGACGATGACACCAGCCTTGAATGCGACCTGGCGATTCTCGCCGACGGCGGCCGCTCCGGCCTGCGCGAGCAGTTGGGCATTCATGTGCGCCGCACGCCCTATGACCAGAGCGCGCTGATCGCCAACATCTCTCCAGGCGAGGCCCATCGTGGCCAGGCCTTCGAACGATTCACCGAACAAGGCCCGATGGCCTTGCTGCCACTGCCGGAAAACCGCTGCGCGCTGGTCTGGACGCGGCAGGGCATGGACGCACGGCGTCTGGCCGATATCGACGAGCGCGCCTTCCTGCGCGAACTGCAGGACGCGTTCGGCTACCGCCTCGGCGCTCTGCGCCAGGTCGGCGCACGGCATCTCTACCCGTTGGCGCTGGTCGAAGCCGACGAGCAGGTACGCCCGCACCTGGTGGTGCTGGGCAACGCGGCGCACAGCCTGCACCCGATCGCAGGTCAGGGGTTCAACCTGTCGCTGCGCGACGTGCAGGCACTGGCCGAGGCCCTGCTCGCAGGCCCGCAGCAGCCGGGCGACCTGGCAACACTGCAGGGGTATCGCCAGCGCCAACGTCTGGACCAGAGCCTGACCATCGGCTTTTCCGACCAGGTCACCCGCCTGTTCGGCAGCGCCCAACCGCTGCTCGCTGCGGGGCGCAACCTCGGCCTGCTGGGCCTGGACCTGCTGCCACCGGCCAAGAGCTGGTTCGCCCGCCAGGCCATGGGCCTGGGAACCCGCCCCGACCCGCGGGGCCGCGCATGAAGGACGCCCGCAAGCTCGCCCGTCGGGCCCGCATGTTGCGCTGGTTGCTGAATTTCTACCCGCCCTACCTGGGGGCGGGTATCCGCGTACAGCACATCAGCCCCGACATGCGCAGCGTCAAGGTGCGCATGAACCTGACCCGCTGGAACCGCAACTATGTCGGCACCCAGTTCGGTGGCAGCCTCTACTCGATGGTCGACCCGTTCTACATGCTGTTGCTGATCGAGCAACTGGGCCGCGAGTACATCGTCTGGGACAAGGCCGCCAGCATCGACTTCATCGCACCGGGCAAGGGCCCGGTGTTCGCCGAATTCCACATAGATGACGCACTGCTGGACGACATCCGCCAGCAGACGGCCGGTGGCAAGAAGTGCCTGCCGCGTCTGCAGGTCGATATCCGCGATGGCGCCGGCGAGCTGGTGGCGCGGGTCGACAAAACCCTATACGTGCGGCTCAAGCCGCAAGCGAGGCAGGCGTAAGGCATGGACATGCGCGCGGATCTGTTGATTGTCGGTGCCGGTATGGTCGGCAGCGCCCTGGCCCTGGCGTTGCGCCACAGTGGCCTGGAGGTGCTGCTGCTCGATGGCGGGCCGCTGTCGGTCAAGCCTTTCGATGACGCCGCGCCCTTCGAGCCGCGGGTCAGTGCCCTGTCGGCGGCCAGCCAGCGCATTCTCGAGCGTCTTGGCGCCTGGGAGGGCATTGCCGGGCGCCGCGTGACGCCCTATTCGGATATGCAGGTCTGGGACGGCAGCGGTACCGGTCAGATTCATTTCTCGGCCGCCAGTGTGCATGCCCAGGTGCTTGGCCACATCGTCGAGAATCGTGTGGTGCAGGACGGCCTGCTGGACCGTCTGCACGACAGTGACGTCGGGCTGCTGCCCAATGCTCGCCTGGAGCAGTTGCGCCGCTCCGGCGATGAGTGGCTGGTGACCCTGTCCGATGGCCGTCGCCTGCGTGCGCCGCTGGTGGTCGCCGCCGACGGCGCCAATTCGGCCGTGCGGCGCCTGGCGGGCTGCGAGACGCGCGAGTGGGATTACCTGCATCACGCCATCGTCACCAGCGTGCGCTGCAGCGAGGCGCACCGCGCCACGGCCTGGCAACGCTTCACCGACGAAGGGCCGCTGGCTTTCCTGCCGTTGTCGCGGGATGACGGGCAGCACTGGTGCTCGATCGTCTGGTCCACTACCCCGGAGCAGGCCGAGCAGGCCATGGCGTTGGATGACGCGGCGTTCTGCCAGGCGCTGGAGCGCGCCTTCGAAGGCCGCCTGGGCCAGGTGCTGCATGCCGACCGCCGTGTCTGCGTACCGCTGCGCCAGCGCCATGCCAAGCGCTATGTGGATGAAGGCCTGGTGCTGATCGGCGATGCTGCCCACACCATCCACCCCCTGGCGGGGCAGGGCGTCAACCTGGGCTTTCTCGATGCGGCAGTGCTGGCCGAGGAGCTGATGCACGCGTGCGAGCGTGGCGAGCGCCTGGCGGATGTGAAGGTGCTGAGTCGCTACGAGCGTCGACGTATGCCGCACAACCTTGCCCTGATGGCGGCGATGGAGGGCTTCGAACGCCTGTTCCAGGCCAATCCTCTGCCGCTGCGCTGGCTGCGCAACACGGGCTTGAAACTGGTGGAAGGGATGCCCGAGGCCAAGGCAGTGTTCGTGCGCCAGGCCTTGGGGTTGAGCGGCGACCTTCCAGACCTGGCCAAGGCGTGAGGGCCCTATCGCGGGGCAAGCCCGCTCCTACAGGTACGCCACCTGCTTGAAGAACGGGGTGGTGCTGTAGGCGCGGGCGTGCCCCGCGATTGCTTTGCAACATCCGGTAACTGCTTCCAGGGTGAGTGGGAAAATGGGATTCACTACCATTTGCATCTCTTTAACCCCGAGGAGCATCCACCATGTCGCCCCGCAAGCCCCTACTGGCCGCCCTGGCCCTGACCCTGTTCGCCGGTTCCGTCCAGGCGGCGGATGATGAAGTGGTGGTGTACTCCTCGCGCATCGACGAACTGATCAAGCCGGTATTCGATGCCTACACCGCCAAGACCGGGGTGAAGATCAAGTTCATCACCGACAAGGAAGCGCCGCTGATGCAGCGCATCAAGGCCGAGGGCCAGAACGGCGTCGCCGACCTGCTGCTCACCGTGGATGCCGGCAACCTCTGGCAGGCCGAGCAGATGGGCATCCTGCAGCCGATCAAGTCGGACATCATCGACAAGAACATTCCGCCGCAGTACCGCGCTTCTTCCCACGACTGGACCGGCCTGAGCCTGCGTGCGCGGACCATCATCTACTCCACCGAGCGGGTCAAGCCCTCGGAACTGAGCACCTATGAAGCCCTGGCCGACAAACAGTGGGAAGGCCGCCTGTGCCTGCGCACCGCGAAGAAGGTCTACAACCAGTCGCTGACCGCCACCTTGATCGAGACCCATGGCGAGGCCGAGACCGAGAAGCTGGTCAAGGGCTGGGTCAACAACCTGTCCACCGACGTGTTCTCCGACGACAACGCAGTGATCCAGGCCGTTGCCGCGGGCCAGTGTGACGTGGGCGTGGTCAACACCTACTACTACGGGCGCCTGCACAAGGCCGACCCGAAGCTGCCGGTGAAGATTTTCTGGCCCAACCAGGGCGACCGTGGCGTGCACGTCAACCTCTCGGGTATCGGCCTGACCAAGCATGCCCCGCACCCGGAAGCGGCGAAGAAGCTGGTCGAGTGGATGACGGGCGAGGAAGCGCAGAAGCTGTTCGCCGACATCAACCAGGAATTCCCGGCCAACCCCAAGGTCAAGCCATCTGATGAAGTCGCGGCCTGGGGCAGCTTCAAGGCCGACAGCCTGCCGGTGGAAGTGGCCGGCAAGCGCCAGGCCGAAGCCATTCGCCTGATGGATCGGGCTGGCTGGAACTGAGTTTCACAGCTTATCCTCTCGGGGCCTTCCTGGGCCCCTTCGCCTGAAGCCGCTCCCACAGGTTGGAAGCGGCTTCAGCTGCGAACGACCGCACAGCGGTCGCAACCTGCAACCGAGATACCTGCCTTGCCCCACTCCCCCCAACGCCGCTGGTACCTTCCGGTCAGCCTTGTCGCCGCCCTGGTGCTTCTGCCCCTGAGCGTACTGGTGCTGTCGTGGCAGTCGATCGACACGCAGATCTGGTCGCACTTGCTCGACACCCAGATGAGCCGCCTGCTGGGTAACACCTTGACCCTGGTGCTGGGCGTGGGTGTCGGCGTCACCGTGCTGGGCGTCAGTCTGGCCTGGCTCACCAGCCTCTGTGAGTTCCCCGGCCGGCGCTGGCTCGACTGGGCGCTGATGCTGCCCTTTGCCATCCCCGCCTATGTGCTGGCCTTCGTCTTCGTCGGCCTGCTGGACTTCTCCGGCCCGGTGCAGAGTGCCTTGCGCGAGGTGTTCGGGCCGATGCGCCTGCCCCGGGTACGTTCGACCGGCGGGGTCATCATCGTGCTGGTGCTGGTGTTCTACCCCTATGTCTACCTGCTGGCGCGCACGGCGTTCCTGGCCCAGGGCAAGGGCCTGATGGAGGCCGCAAGGGTGCTGGGGTTGTCGCCGTTGCAGGCGTTCTGGCGGGTGGCGCTACCGATGGCGCGGCCGGCCATTGGCGCGGGCATCGCCCTGGCGTTGATGGAGACGCTGGCGGACTTCGGTGCGGTCTCGGTGTTCAACTTCGACACCTTCACCACCGCCATCTACAAGACCTGGTACGGATTCTTCAGCCTGTCCGGTGCGGCGCAACTGGCCAGCCTGTTGCTGCTGGCCGTGATGCTGGTGCTTTATGGAGAACGCCGCGCCCGTGGCGCCAGCCGTAGCGGCAACGAGCGTCCGCGCGGGCAGGCGCTCTATCATCTGCGCGGGCTCAAGGCGCTTGCGGCCAGTGGTTGGTGCCTGCTGGTGTTCGCCTGCGCCTTCGTCATCCCGCTGCTGCAGTTGCTGGCCTGGTTCTGGCAGCGTGGCCGACATGATCTGGACGAGCGCTATGGCGCGTTGATCCTGCACACCCTGTACCTGGGCACGATGGCGGCGTTGATCACCGTCAGTGTGGCGCTGCTGCTGGCCTTTGCCCGGCGTCAGGCGCCCACGCCATCGATTCGTGTCGGCGTCGGCTTGGCCAACCTGGGCTACGCCTTGCCTGGCTCGGTGCTCGCGGTGTCGATCATGCTGGCGTTCAGCTATCTGGACAATCAACTGGTGATTCCGCTTTCCACCTGGCTGGGCGGCGCCGGCAAGCCGCTGTTGCTGGGCAGTGTGTCTGCGCTGTTGCTGGCCTATCTGGTGCGCTTCATCGCGGTGGCCTACGGGCCGCTGGAAAGCAGCCTGGAGCGGATCCGCCCGTCGCTGCCGGAGGCTTCGCGCAGCCTCGGCGTGGCGGGGCCGAGATTGTTTTTCAAGGTGTATCTACCGCTGCTGGTGCCGGGTGCGCTCAGTGCCGCGCTACTGGTGTTTGTCGATGTGCTGAAGGAGATGCCGGCCACGCTTCTGATGCGGCCGTTCGGCTGGGACACCCTGGCCGTGCGGGTGTTCGAGATGACCAGCGAGGGCGAATGGGCGCGCGCTTCGCTGCCGGCCCTGACCCTGGTGCTGGTGGGGCTTTTGCCGGTCATCGGCCTGATCCGCCGCTCTGCCTCTCGTCCTGGGCATCCTCGCTGAGGGTGCCAGTCCCCGCCCTTGCGGCTACAATGCGCGGCATTCGTAGAGGTGGGTCCTACAAGATCAGGTGTTGATTCAACAGCACCGACCGCCTCTGCTTCGCCACGCCCGGAAGGAGAAACCCATGGGACAGCGCACGCCCCTGTACGACCTGCATCTGGCGCTTGGCGCCAAGACGGTCGATTTCGGCGGTTGGGACATGCCCCTGCATTACGGCTCTCAGGTCGAAGAACATCATCAGGTCCGCAGTGATTGCGGCGTCTTCGACGTTTCCCACATGACAGTCATCGACATCGACGGTGCCGACGCCACCCCCTGGCTACGGCGCCTGCTGGCCAACGACGTGGCCCGCCTCCAAAGCCCCGGCAAAGCCCTCTACAGCCCGTTGCTCAATGAGCAGGGCAGGGTCATCGACGACCTGATCGCCTACCGCACCGAAGACGGCTATCGACTGGTGGCCAATGCTGCCACCCGCGACAAGGTACTGGCATGGCTTGAGGCCCAGAGCGAAGGCTTTACCGTAGGCATCGAGGCTCGCCCCGAGCTTGCGATCCTCGCCATCCAGGGGCCCCACGCCCGTGAGAAGGTCGCCGCGTTGCTCAGTGTTGCGCGTGCGGCGCTGATTCGCGAGCTGCGCCCGTTCGAGGGCGTCGCCGAAGGCGACTGGTTCGTCGCCCGCACCGGCTACACCGGCGAAGATGGGCTGGAAATCATCCTGCCGGGCGATCAGGCCGCAAGCTTCTTCTACGACCTGGTCGGCGCCGGCATCGCCCCCAGCGGCCTTGGTGCTCGTGACACGCTGCGCCTGGAGGCCGGCATGAACCTGTACGGCCAGGATATCGACGAAGCCCACACACCGCTGACCTCCAACCTGGGTTGGAGCGTTGCCTGGGAGCCTGCTGAACGCGATTTCATCGGCCGCAGCGGCCTGCTGGCGGAAATCGAGCGTGGTGTGCAGGACAAACTGGTCGGCCTGGTACTGGAGGAGCGGGGTGTTCTGCGTGCCCACCAGACAGTTCGTGTTGCCGGTATTGGCGAAGGAGAGATCACCAGTGGTAGTTTCTCCCCTACGCTAAGCAAGTCCATTGCCTTGGCGCGCGTGCCCATCGCCACTGGCGACCGCGCCGAAGTAGAGATTCGTGGCAAGTGGTATCCGGTGCGGGTGGTCAAACCGACCTTCGTGCGCCACGGCAAGACCCTGATCTGAACACTCAATTACCGGCGGTAGACCGCTGAGCCAACCGAGGAATACGACACATGAGCAATATCCCCGCCGACCTGCGTTTTGCTGAAAGTCATGAATGGGCGCGCCTGGAAGCCGACGGCACCGTGACCGTGGGTATCAGCGATCACGCCCAGGAAGCTCTGGGTGATGTAGTGTTCGTCGAACTGGCCGAAGTCGGCAAGGTGTTCGCCGCGGGCGACGCTGCGGGGGTGGTCGAGTCGGTCAAGGCCGCATCCGACATCTACGCCCCGGTCGGCGGCGAAGTCATCGCCGTCAACGAGGAGCTGGCCGACAGCCCTGAGCTGCTCAATGAAGAGCCCTACGAATCGTGGATCTTCAAGCTCAAGCCGAGCGACAAGGCCGAGCTGGACAAACTGCTGGACGCGGCAGGCTACAAGGCTGCCATCGGCGAGTGATGGCGTGCGGCCGAGGCCGCACACAGGGGCTGCCTGGCAGCCCTATTCCAGCGTAACGCCCAAGGCCTGTGCACAGGCTTGCAGCGAACGTCGTTCGCTCTGGGCGTACAGCGCAAGTTCGTCCTGCACCTTGAGTCCCAGCGCTGCCTCGAAGGCGTCGCGGTTGGCATTGCTGCCATAGTCGGCCTGGGCATCGTCGCCCAGATTCGACTGGAAGATCCCTGCGGCACTGACCGGCAGGAAATCCTCGTACACCAGCGCCTCGAAATGCACATGCCCAGCGTCGATCAGGCCTTGCAGCGTGGACGGTCGATCCTGGCGACCTCGTTCGGCCAGGCCTTTTTCGGTGGCGAAGTAACGGAAGTACGCCAGCCCCTGCTCGCGCATCTGCGTCAGATCATCCGGGAATTCGGCAAAGTGTTGCGCCAGCAGCGTCTTGTAGTGCTCGGCATTGGTTTCGGCCGGTACGCCGTTGAGGGCGGCCCGGGTCGCGTCGAGCAGGCGGTCGTAGAGCGCCCGGCCTTTCGGCGTCAGCGCCGCCCCGCGTTGCTCGATCTCGCCGAAGCGCGCGGTGTGGCTGCCCTGGGCATCGCTGAACGCGACCATTTCCTGCAACGCCTTGAAGCTGGTCTGACGCAGCAGTATCGGGTGACGCCGAGTGGGCGGGCCTTCGACCACGGCCTTGGGCGGAATGCCCTTGGCCGGCATGCCGACCTGGATCGCATCGATGTCCAGCGTGCGTGGCGTCAGGTGATTGATATGCGGGCCCTTGAAGGCCACCACATCGGCGATCAGGCGGTGCTGATCGTGCAGTTGCTGGTACTGTTCGGCGGTGACCGTGGCTTGCTGGTGCCAGCGGAAAGTGTGCAACGCCTCCTGTACGAAGGTTTCGGCATCGGCTGCGTTCAGGCCGCCGTCGCGTTCGCGTTGGGCGATCAGTTCGAGCACGCGCGGGGTGAAGATCTGGCGTTTGGCCAGGATGTCCTGGGCCAATGCGCGCAGGGGCGGGTTATCGATCAGCTCCAGGCGCAGCAGCGAGGTGAACACGCGGAACGGGCTGATGTGCAGCGCCTGTTCGTGCACCGCGCGAAAGGCGGTGGAGTGCACCGGGACGCCGGCCGAGCTCAGATCGTAGTAGCCAACCGGCTGCATGCCCATGACGGCGAACAGGCGGGCGATGGTCGCCAGCTCTTCGGCGGTGCCGACGCGGATCGCGCCATGGCGCTCCTGATCCAGGCGTTCGACTTCACCGGTCCAGCGCAGGGCCTGGGCGACCTCAGGCTGCTGGGCCATGACCTGCTGGTTGATTTCGCTCACCAGCGCCAGCAGCGTGCCGTACAGCGGCACTTCCTGTTTGTACATGAGCGACATGGCGGCAGAGAACTGCGCGCGGATGCTGTCGGGGCTGACGAAATCGTGGGCGGGCATCGCTAGCTTCCTGAAGGTCAGTAGATACCCTTACATGAAAGCGGGGAATGGACTTTGTCCACAAGCGAAAAAAAGTGTGAGGGTCATTCCTTTTGCTATTGAATTTGCCGGCCCTATCGCGGGGCAAGTCGCAGCGGCGAACCGCCGCTCCCACAGGCCCCCGCCGACTCTGAGACCAGCGGGGTGCCTGTGGGAGCGGCGGTTCGCCGCTGCGACTTGTCCCGCGATTGGGCCCGCCGCGCCAGCACATCACCCTGGCAACTGTGCCCGAATCCACTCCACCAACGCCCGCACCTTGGGCACCTCCGCGGCATGTTCGGCGAACGCCAGGTAGTGCTTGCCGTTGCTCGGCATCGAATGGTTCCAGGCCACCACCAGGCTGCCCTCGGCCAACTCCTTGGCCGCCAGGTAGCGCGGCACCAGGGCCACGCCGCAGCCGGACTGTGCGGCACTGAGGGCCATGTAGAAGGTATCGAAGCGCGGACCATGGTAGCTGTTGTCGGTGTGCAGCCCCTGTTCCAGGAACCATTCATGCCAGGCCTCCGGCCGCGAAGTGCTTTGCAGCAGCACTTGCCCGGCCAGCGCGCCGGGGCTGTCCAGCACTTGTCCGGCCAGTAGCTCCGGGGCGCATACCGGCACCACTTCTTCGCCGAACAGTTCCACGCAGGTCGCACCCGGCCAGGTGCCCTGACCGAAGAAGAACACCACGTCGGCCGAGCCCTGCAGCAGGGCGAAGGGCTCCATTTCGTTGCGGATGTCCAGGTGGATGTTCGGGTGGCGTTTGCCAAAGCCCTTGAGCCGAGGAATCAACCAGCGCACGCCAAAACTCGGTTGAGTGGCTACTTTCAATACTTCGGTCTGTTCGCCATAGGTGAGGACATAGCGGCTGGACATGTCCACCTGGGTGAGGATCTTGTTGACCTCGGCCAGGTACAGCGAGCCCGCCGGCGTGAGCTGCAGGCGCCGGCGGATGCGCAGGAACAGGTGGTGACGCAGCATCTCTTCGAGCTGTGCCACCTGCTTGCTGACAGCGCTCTGGGTCAGGTGCAGCTCTTCGGCGGCGCGGGTGAAGTTCAGGTGGCGGGCGGCAGCCTCGAAGCACTGCAAGGCCGTCATCGACGGAACCAGGCGTTTGGACATGGCACTCTCTACGGCAGCGATACCATTCCGCAGGGGAATGATAAGAGGAATAAAGGTCGTTTGTTGCAGCAATGTAATCGGATTAATACTGATCCCCATCACCTTTTCAACCCTTCACCCGATGTAGGAGAAGCACAATGGTTGCTGCATTGCTCGAGCGCCTCGGCGTCGCCGCCGCGGATCACACCCAGGGCGACTACCCTGTTCACACGCCGATCGACGGCAGCCAGATCGCCTCGGTGAAATTGCTCGGCAAGGCCGAGACCATCGCCCGCATCGACCAGGCGCAAACAGCCTTCGAAGCCTGGCGCAACGTACCGGCCCCGCGTCGCGGCGAGCTGGTACGTCTGTTTGGTGAAGTGCTGCGTGCGCACAAGGCTGACCTTGGCGAGCTGGTGTCCATCGAAGCCGGCAAGATCACCCAGGAAGGCCTGGGCGAAGTGCAGGAGATGATCGACATCTGCGACTTCGCCGTCGGCCTGTCGCGTCAGCTCTACGGCCTGACCATCGCCTCCGAGCGTCCGGGCCACCACATGCGTGAATCCTGGCACCCGCTGGGCGTGGTTGGGGTGATCAGCGCCTTCAACTTCCCGGTTGCGGTATGGGCATGGAACACCACGCTGGCGCTGGTAGCTGGCAACTCGGTGGTGTGGAAACCGTCGGAAAAGACCCCGCTGACCGCACTGGCCTGCCAGGCGCTGTTCGAGAAGGCCCTGAAAGCCTTTGGTGAGGCGCCGCAGGGCCTCAGCCAACTGGTGATCGGCGGGCGTGAAGCCGGTGAAGCCTTGGTCGATGATCCGCGCGTACCGCTGGTCAGCGCCACCGGTAGCACCCGCATGGGCCGCGAAGTAGGCCCACGGGTTGCGGCGCGCTTCGGCCGCAGCATCCTCGAACTGGGCGGTAACAACGCCATGATCCTTGCCCCGAGCGCCGACCTCGACCTGGCCGTGCGCGGCATCCTGTTCTCGGCCGTGGGTACTGCTGGCCAACGCTGCACCACGCTGCGCCGCCTGATCGTCCACCGTTCGATCAAGGACGAAGTGGTCGCCCGCGTCAAAGCCGCCTACGGCAAGGTGCGCATCGGCGACCCGCGCAAGGACAACCTGGTCGGCCCACTGATCGACAAGCTGTCGTTCGACGCCATGCAGGGCGCGCTGGCCAAGGCACGCGACGAGGGTGGGCAGGTCTTCGGTGGCGAGCGCCAATTGGCCGACCAGTACCCCAATGCCTATTACGTATCGCCTGCCATCGCCGAGATGCCTGCGCAGAGCGAGGTGGTGCGCCACGAAACCTTCGCGCCGATTCTCTACGTGCTGGCCTACGATGACTTCGAAGAGGCCCTGCGCCTGAACAACGAAGTGCCACAGGGCCTGTCGTCGTGCATCTTCACCACCGACATCCGTGAGGCCGAGCGCTTCCAGAGCGCCTCGGGCAGTGATTGCGGTATCGCCAACGTCAACATCGGCACCAGCGGCGCGGAAATCGGCGGCGCCTTCGGTGGCGAGAAGGAGACGGGTGGTGGCCGTGAGTCCGGTTCGGATGCGTGGAAGGGCTACATGCGCCGTCAGACCAATACCGTGAACTACTCGCGTGAGCTGCCGCTGGCGCAGGGGATCGTGTTCGACTGATGTAATGGCCGGGGGCCTTGGCCCCCGGTTCGCGGGACAAGTCGGGGCGCCGAACCGCCGCTCCTACAAGGATCGCGCAGGCGATGGGGATCCCTGTATGAGCGGGCTTGTCCCGCGATTGGGCGGCATGCCGCCCCAACTGCAACAAGAACAATATTGCTGGAGCCGGGCCATGTCCGAACTGCGTCAAGAATGTCTGTGGGAATCGATCACCCAACCGACCGTTGCTTCACAGGCCCTGGCCGGTGAATACAAGGCCGATGTCTGCGTGATCGGCGCAGGAATCACCGGGCTGTCGGCGGCGATCCACCTGCTCGAACAAGGCAAGTCGGTCGTCCTGCTGGAGGCGTGGAAGGTTGGGCATGGCGGTTCCGGGCGCAATGTCGGGCTGGTCAACGCCGGGACCTGGATTCGCCCTGACGACGTCGAGGCAACCCTGGGCGTCGAGCAGGGCGGGCGCCTGAACAAGGTGCTGGGCGAGGCGCCCGGTGAAGTCTTCGCCATGATCGAACGCCTGGGCATCGACTGCCAGGCTCAGCACAAAGGCAACCTGCACATGGCGCACAACGCCACGGGCCTCGCCGACCTCGAAGCACGCCACGAGCAATGGCGCCGCCGTGGTGCCGACGTGGAACTGCTGCGGGGGGCCGAGTGCCAGGAATACTGCGGTACCGACAAGATTTCCGCCGCGCTGCTCGACCGCCGCGCTGGCACCATCAACCCCATGGGCTACACCCAGGGTCTGGCCGCCGCGGTGCAGCGTCTGGGGGGTAAGCTGTTCCAGCAATCGCCGGTCGAAGGCCTGACACGTGATGGCGACGGCTGGCGAGTCGCCACCGACCGTGGCAGCGTGCGCGCGGACAAGGTGGTGATTTCCACGGGCGCCTACACCGAGGGCGACTGGAGCCATTTGCAGAAGCACTTCTTCCGCGGCTACTACTACCAGGTCGCCTCCAAGCCACTGCAGGGGGCGGCGGCCGACAGGATCCTGCCCCATGGCCAGGGCTCGTGGGATACCCGCACCGTACTCAGCAGCATCCGCCGCGATGATCAAGGTCGCCTGCTGCTCGGCAGCCTGGGCCGGGTCGACAACAAGCCGGCGTGGTTCGTGCGCAGTTGGGCCGATCGAATCCAGAGCCATTACTTCCCTGAACTGGGCAAGGTCGAGTGGGAGGTGCACTGGACCGGTTGCATCGACTTCACCCCCGACCACCTGATGCGCCTGTTCGAGCCAGCGTCGGGGGTGGTGGCGGTGACGGGCTACAACGGTCGTGGCAATACCACGGGCACGGTGATTGGGCGGGCCCTTGCGGAGTTTCTGCTCAAGGATGATCCCGACCACCTGCCGATCCCGTTCTCGCCGATGAAACCGGTGAGTGCGCCTTCGTTGCGCACGGCCTTCTACGAGTCGGGCTTCTCGCTGTATCACGCTGGGCAGTGCTTGCGCGTGGTGTTGTGATTGCGCTGGCCCTTCCGCGGATAAGCCCGCGAAAGGGCCCGTTTATTTGTGCAGCCAGCTCAGGAAGCCACCCTTCTTCACCGCTGCCGGTTTCTGCAGCAGCAGTGACTCCCGGCTCTGCAGCCTGAAGCGCTGCAGCTTGTTCAACGCCTGTACCACTTCGCCGCGCTCGGCCAGGCAACTGCGCACCTGCTCCTTGTCGATCCGGTACAGCAGGCAGCCAGTCAGGGTGCGGAACTCGGCGAACGAGCTGTCCTCGTCCATGATGCCCTCGATCCCCAGCACTTCCCCCGGCCCCATGCGCCCGGCCTCCACCTGCTTGTCGCCATTGCGGATCGATGCCTGGACCACGCCGCTGCCGATCACCAGCAGGTGATCGGACTGTTCGCCGACATCCAGGATCACCTGGTCGGCCAGATACTCCACCGCCATCATGCGCTGGCTGAGGGCATCGCGCTCCTCGCTGCTCAGCGAACGGAACACCCGCACTTCGTCGAGCAGCTCACGCTGTCGGCTGCGTGGGGTCACGGCGAGGTCGAGGTTCCACATCACGCCGCTGGCCTCGAGATGGCGGTGGGCGAGGTCGAACAGCTGGTTGCGTACTTCGGTCTTGTGCGCCGCGTCGGCGATGAAGCCGCTGGCCTCGTATTCCACCGATTCCAGTGTCGAGGCTTTCACCGACACCTTCGCTGCGGGTGACGGGAGCAGGGCGCTGGTGCCTTGCAGGGCTTTTTCCAGCGCATCGAACACCCGCTTGGGGCGGATTCTGGCGGGTACCACCACACTGATCGAAACTCCGTGGCGGTCGGCAGGCCGGCTGTGGTTGAGCAGGCGCGCCTTGGCTGCCACCGAGTTGGGAATCACCGCCAGGCTGCCGGTGCCGGTGATCAGCCGCGTGGCGCGCCAGTCGATATCCACCACCTTGCCCTCGGTGCCGTCGATCGAGATCGAGTCACCGATCTGGTAGGGCCGCGTGGTGTTGAGCACGATGCCGGAAAACACGTCGGCCAGGGTGCTCTGCAGCGCCAGGCCGATGACGATGGCCATCACCCCGGAGGTCGCCAGTAGCCCCTTGACCGGCAGTTGCAGGACATAGGCTGCCGCTGCCACGGCCGCGGCGAGAAAGATCAGCGCTCCCACGACATCCTGCAGCAGGCGTCCGCCGTGACTGCCGCGGGCGATCATCAGTAGACCGAACACCACCGTCACCGTGCGCGCGCCGAACAGCCACCAGCCGATGGTCAGCACCGTCGCGATCAGGTTGCGCGCGACATCGTCCGCCCATGGCGGCGGTTGCAGCGGGCTCATGCCGGCAGCCAGCAGAACCGCGCTGAAGATGACGAAGATGCCCAGGCGCGTGACGATACGCCAGGCGCGACGCTCCAGCGGGATCAGTTGCCAGAGCAGCAGGTCGAGGAAGATCAGGCAGGTACCCAGCAGCAGGGGATAAGACT
The DNA here is from genome assembly GCF_016624805.1 of Pseudomonas sp. S44. Lineage (NCBI taxonomy): Bacteria > Pseudomonadati > Pseudomonadota > Gammaproteobacteria > Pseudomonadales > Pseudomonadaceae > Pseudomonas > Pseudomonas sp. S44. The sequence goes on along the minus strand of NZ_JACVTY010000036.1, from coordinate 8,687 downwards.
GGATGAAGGCCAGCATGGTGGTCTCGGGGGGCTAGGGGAGGGCTGAGGGGTAGTAAAGAGCAGGTTGGTTGCCCAGGCAATGGGGCATCTGTGGGAGAGGGTTTGCCCGCGAACAGGACTGCACCGATTTGATCGTTCCAAAAAAGGAACGCTAAGGCTGTTTTTCACTATCTACCGCAAGAAATGCAATGTTTTTAATCTGTGCCCATGCAGTCGAGACAACAACCCAACCCATCCGAAGGAGCACGACCATGAGCCAATTCACCTACAACCGCCTGAACAAAGACGACGCCGCCGTACTGCTGGTCGACCACCAGGCAGGCCTGCTGTCGCTGGTTCGCGACATCGAGCCGGACAAGTTCAAGAACAACGTGCTGGCGCTGGCCGACCTGGCCAAGTTCTTCAACCTGCCGACCATCCTCACCACCAGCTTCGAGCAAGGCCCCAACGGCCCGCTGGTGCCAGAGCTCAAGGCGCTGTTCCCGGACGCGCCCTACATCGCCCGCCCTGGCCAGATCAATGCCTGGGACAACGAAGATTTCGTCAAGGCGGTGAAGGCCACCGGCAAGAAGCAGCTGATCATCGCCGGTGTCGTGACTGAAGTGTGCGTGGCCTTCCCGGCACTGTCGGCCCTGGCCGAGGACTTCGAAGTGTTCGTGGTGGCCGATGCCTCCGGCACCTTCAACGAGATGACCCGCGATGCCGCCTGGCGCCGGATGGAAGCTGCCGGTGCGCAACTGATGACCTGGTTCGGCGTGGCCTGCGAGCTGCACCGTGACTGGCGCAACGACGTCGAAGGCCTGGCCGCGCTGTGCTCCAACCACATCCCCGACTACCGCAACCTGATCACCAGCTACAACGCCCTCACCGCGGGCAAGTGAGCCGCCCCGCCAGGCGCCCTCTGCGGCGCCTGGTCAACTTTTGCTCAGGTATTCAGCAATGAACAACAGCAGCGTGGTCACCCTGGTGATCCAGCACAAGGTCCGGGCCGATGCCCTGGCGCACTACGAGACCTGGTTGCGTCATACCGTCGGGGTTGCCCGCCGCCAACCGGGTCATCTGGACGTGAACGTGATCCGCCCGGACGACAATGGTGGTCAGTTCACCACCGTGGTGCGTTTTGCCGATGCAGGACAACTGCGTGCCTGGGTCGATTCACCGGAGCGCCAGCGCCTGGTCGCCGAAGTGCTGCCGCTGCTGGAGGAGGGTGACCAGACCCGTATCCACGATGACCCGGAGTTCTGGTTCACCCCATCCAGCACGGCAGCTACACAGCCTGCGCGCTGGAAGCAGGCGGTGCTGACTTATCTGGTTATCTGCCCGATGACCTTGCTGGTGCCCCTGTTGCTGGCGCCGCTGTTCGCAAAGGTGCCGCCGCTGGGCGGGCCGTTGGCGAGCAACTTGCTGGTCAACCTGTGCGTCATCCTCCCGGTGGTGTTCTTCATCATGCCGTGGGTGACGCGCCGCTGCGCCGGATGGCTGCGCCGTTGAGCGCACGCCTGACGATCCACTGCTAGCGTTCAATCGCCCGATCACCCCACCGGACGGAGAGCACCATGAATCAGGACCCCACCGACAAGAGCCGCCGCCGTTTCCTCGCCAGCAGCACCCTGCTCGGTGCGGCTGGCGCGCTCTGGTCCGCACTGCCCTTCACCGATTCCGCCCATGCCGACATTTCAGGAGATCCCATGACCGCCGACCTCATTCTGTTCAACGGCAAGCTGCACACCGTCGACCGTGAAAAACCGACCGCCACTGCCGTGGCCATCAAGGACGGGCGCTTCGTCGCCGTGGGCAGCGATGCCGAAGCCATGGCCCACAAGGGCAACAGCACGCAGATCATCGACCTGAAGCAGCGCACGGTGATCCCGGGTCTGAACGACTCGCACCTGCACCTGATCCGCGGCGGCCTTAACTACAACCTTGAACTGCGCTGGGAAGGCGTGCCATCGCTGGCCGATGCCCTGCGCATGCTCAAGGAGCAGGCCCTGCGCACACCAACGCCGCAATGGGTGCGAGTGGTGGGTGGCTGGAACGAATTCCAGTTCGCCGAAAAACGCATGCCTACCCTTGAAGAAATCAACCAGGCTGCGCCTGACACGCCGGTGTTCATCCTTCACCTGTACGATCGGGCGCTGCTCAACCGCGCGGCGTTGCGTGCTGTCGGCTACACCAAGGACACACCCAACCCGCCCGGTGGCGAAATCCAGCGCGACAAGTTCGGCAACCCGACCGGCATGCTCATCGCCCGTCCCAACGCGACCATCCTCTACGCCACCCTGGCCAAGGGGCCGAAGTTGCCGTTGGAGTACCAGGTCAACTCGACCCGTCAGTTCATGCGTGAGCTCAACCGCCTCGGCCTGACCAGCGCCATCGACGCAGGTGGCGGCTACCAGAACTTCCCGGACGACTATTCGGTGATCCAGCAACTGGCCGACAACGACCAGCTGACCGTGCGCATCGCCTACAACCTGTTCACCCAGAAACCCAAGGAAGAGCTGGACGACTTCAAGAAGTGGACCTCCAGCGTGAAAGTTCACAGCGGCACCGACTTCCTGCGCCACAACGGCGCTGGCGAGATGCTGGTGTTCTCCGCTGCCGACTTCGAGGACTTCCTCGAGCCGCGTCCGGACCTGCCGCAGACCATGGAAGAAGAGCTGGAGCCGGTGATCCGTCACCTGGTCGAGCAGCGCTGGCCGTTCCGCCTGCATGCCACCTACGACGAGTCCATCTCGCGCATGCTCGATGTGTTCGAGAAGGTCAACCGCGACATCCCGTTCAACAACCTGCCGTGGTTCTTCGACCACGCCGAAACCATCTCGCCGAAGAACATCGAGCGGGTGCGGGCGTTGAATGGCGGGATTGCCATCCAGGACCGCATGGCCTTCCAGGGTGAGTATTTCGTCGACCGCTACGGCGCCAAGGCCGCCGAGAAGACCCCGCCGATCCAGCGCATGCTCGCCGAGGGTGTGCCGGTCGGTGCCGGCACCGATGCCACCCGAGTATCGAGCTACAACCCGTGGACGTCGCTGTACTGGATGGTCAGCGGCAAGACCGTTGGCGGCCTGGAGCTGTATCCGGAAGGCCTGAGTCGCGCCACGGCGCTCGAGCTGTTCACCCATGGCAGCGCCTGGTTCTCCAGCGAGCAGGGCAAGAAGGGGCAGATCAAGGTCGGGCAATTGGCTGACCTGGCGGCGCTGTCGCTGGACTTCTTCAGCGTCGAGGAAGAGGCGATCAAGAGCATCGAGTCGGTGCTGACGGTGGTGGATGGCAAGGTGGTGTACGGCGCGGCGGAGTTCGACAAGCTCGGCCCGGCGCAGATTCCGGTGGTGCCCGAGTGGTCGCCGGTGGCCAAGGTGCCGGGCCACTGGCAGGCCGGTGCGCCGCTGGCTGCGACGGTACACCAGTGCGTCGGGCCGTGCGGGGTGCATGCGCACAGCCATGAGAAGGCACGCCATTCCAGCGTGCCGGTGAGCGACTATCAGGGCTTCTGGGGAGCGCTGGGCTGTTCCTGCTTCGCGTTCTGAAACTCAAGCCATATCACTGACCGCAAACTCCTCGGCCAGATGGTCGATCAGCGAGCGTACCGAAGGCAGCAGCCCGCGCCGCGACGGGAAGATCGCATGGACGATCCCGCAGCGCGGCTGCCACGCCGGCAACATCTCCACCAGGCGCCCCTGGGCCAGGTCCTCGCGCACCGCCACCCGCGGCAAGTGCGCGATGCCCACCCCCGCCACCACGAAATGCCGCAGCGCGAACAGATCATCGGTGACCATGCGCGGCGTGTGCGTGATCACCAGCTTGCGCGCCATGTCCTCCCCCTGGAACAACTCCCATTGATACTTCTGCTGCGCCGCGCCCCAGTGCAGGCTTGGCAGCGAGCTCAGTACCTGCGGTTCGAAACCTTCGGGCAGTTGGGCGAGAAACGATGGATGGCCCACCAGGCATTGGGTGCTGTTGCTCAGCACCTTCATCACCATGTCGGTGTTCTCCAGCGGCGGGAAGCGCACCCGTAGCGCCACATCGAAGCCTTCATGCAACAGGTCGACGCGACGGTTGGTGCTCTCGATGAACAGCTCCACCTGCGGGTACTTGAGCATGTAGCGGGTGAGCATCGGCCCGACCCAGGAGTTGAGCAGGGTGGTGGGGCAACTGATTCGCACCAGACCACGTGGTTCGCTGCGGTTGCGCTCGATGATCTCTGCCGCGCCCTCGGCTTCCACACGCATGGCCAGGCAACGGTTGTAGTAGGCCTGGCCGATCTCGGTCAGCGAACAGTGGCGGCTGGTACGGTGCAGCAGGCGAACGCCAAGACGGTCTTCCAGGTCGGCGATGCGCCGACTGAGTTTCGACTTGGGCATGTCCAGCGCCCGGCCCGCCGGGGCAAAGCCGCCATGCTCGACGACCTGGGTGAAGAAATAGAGGGAATTCAGGTCTTCCAAGATCGTTCTCCAAACAGAACGCTACAGACAATTTTTGCAGTCTACCGCATCAAAGGTGATGTTTTTAATCTGTACTCATCAACGCGCAACACCCCACTTACCGCACATCGAAGACACATTGGGAGTACAGACCATGAGCCAATTCACCTACAACCGCCTGAACAAAGACGACGCCGCCGTACTGCTGGTCGACCACCAGGCAGGCCTGCTGTCGCTGGTTCGCGACATCGAGCCGGACAAGTTCAAGAACAACGTGCTGGCGCTGGCCGACCTGGCCAAGTTCTTCAACCTGCCGACCATCCTCACCACCAGCTTCGAGCAAGGCCCCAACGGCCCGCTGGTGCCAGAGCTCAAGGCGCTGTTCCCGGACGCGCCCTACATCGCCCGCCCTGGCCAGATCAATGCCTGGGACAACGAAGATTTCGTCAAGGCGGTGAAGGCCACCGGCAAGAAGCAGCTGATCATCGCCGGTGTCGTGACTGAAGTGTGCGTGGCCTTCCCGGCACTGTCGGCCCTGGCCGAGGACTTCGAAGTGTTCGTGGTGGCCGATGCCTCCGGCACCTTCAACGAGATGACCCGCGATGCCGCCTGGCGCCGGATGGAAGCTGCCGGTGCGCAACTGATGACCTGGTTCGGCGTGGCCTGCGAGCTGCACCGTGACTGGCGCAACGACGTCGAAGGCCTGGCCGCGCTGTGCTCCAACCACATCCCCGACTACCGCAACCTGATCACCAGCTACAACGCCCTCACCGCAGGCAAGTGACCCAGCCAAAGGCCGGTCGTTACGCCTCGTGACCGACCGGCCAGCCGCGCGATGGAATGTTCCTCGCGCCCCGCACTCAAGATCCAGACCTACCCGACTTTCAGGAGATTCCGACATGAGCACACTAGTTACCCGCGATGGCACCGCGATCTATTACAAGGACTGGGGCAGCGGCAAGCCCGTGCTGTTCAGCCACGGCTGGCCGCTGGACGCCGACATGTGGGATGGCCAGATGGAGTTCCTGGCCAGCCGCGGCTATCGCACTATCGCCTTCGACCGCCGCGGCTTCGGGCGTTCCAGCCAGCCGTGGAACGGTTACGACTACGACACCTTTGCTGATGACATCGCCCAGTTGATCGAGCACCTGGACCTGCGTGACGTCACCCTGGTCGGCTTCTCCATGGGCGGTGGCGATGTCACCCGCTACATCGCCAAGCAGGGTAGCGAGCGCGTGGCCGGGCTGGTGCTGCTGGGTGCGGTGACGCCCCTGTTCATCAAGACCGCCGACAACCCCGAGGGTGTCGACAAGTCGGTATTCGACGGTATTCGCGACGGCCTGCGTGCCGACCGTGCGCAGTTCATTTCCGACTTCGCCGCGCCGTTCTATGGCATCAACCATGGGCAGAAAGTCTCCCAGGGCGTGCAGGCCCAGACCCTGAACATTGCCCTGCTGGCCTCGCTCAAAGGCACCATCGACTGCGTGACGGCGTTTTCCGAAACGGATTTCCGCCCGGACATGGCCAGGATCGATGTACCGACACTGGTGATCCACGGCGATGACGACCAGATCGTGCCGTTCGAGACCACCGGCAAGAAAGCCGCCGAGATGATCGAGGGGGCGCAGTTGAAGGTGTATCAGGGTGCACCACACGGCTTTGCCGTGACCCACGCGCAGCAATTGAACGACGACTTGCTGGCGTTTCTGGCGAAGTGACTGGCTGAGGCCGGGCCTGCGCAACTGCGGGATTGAGGGCGACTGGAGACAGTCGCCCTTTTTGCTGTTTGTGTGGTGGGTTTTCGTAGGTATCAGATCACGCCAGTGGATCGGAAGGCTCTCACGCCTTAGGCGGAAAGCTGAAACTCCCCTCCGGAACGCCTTCCCTCCAGAATTGTGCAGTCTGTGTAGAGGGGCTGGTGTTTCGCTTTGTCGGCACTGATGCAGAGCTTGTGGACTATCTGGACTATCACTAGGAGGCACTGTCATGCCCATGCATAACCCCCCCCATCCAGGTGAAGCGTTGCGCGAGGATGTCCTGCCGGCGATTGGCCTGAGTGTCTCTGCGCTTGCTCGTCATCTCGGTTATTCCCGAGGTCAACTGTCCACTGTGATGAACGGGCGCGCAGCTATCTCCGCCGATCTTGCGTACCGGCTTGAATTGGCTGGTCTGGGCCGTGCCCGCCAATATCTGGCAGAGCAGGCGGCGTATGATCTATGGCAGGCTGCTCATCGTGAGCACCCGCCTATCGTGCGGCTGGGATTTGCTTGAGCCTAAGCTGATTTTGATCCTTCCTGGCACGGCGTCGAGCAGGTGCCGTGTCGCCGCAGGGGCGGCATGGAGGCCCCTGCGGCATACAGCTCAGTCGCTATCCGATTCGAACAACCGCTCCAGCTCCACCCTGGCCTCCTTGGCCGTCTGCATCACCTTCGCCCGGTCATCGCGAACCCGCCCCTGTGCTTCCAGCACCTGCTGGTCATGCTCGGTGAAGCGCTGAATGCGGTCTGCCGCCTGGGCCTCGCTCAGGCCAAGGCCGATCAGGGTCAGGCGGGTCATCTCCAGGCTCGAGTAGAAGGTCTCGCGAATCGGCTCGGCGCCGACGTCGAGCAACTTGTGCACGTGCTGGCGGTTACGCGCCCGGGCGATCACCTTCAGGTGCGGATACTCATGCTTGACCCGCTCGGCGATGCGGATGGTCGCTTCCGGATCGTCGGTGGTGATGACGAAGTACTCGGCCTCGCCGACCTTGGCCGCATGCAGCACCTCGGGGCGCATCGGGTCGCCGTAGAACACCGGGGCCTGTTCGAAGGTGCGGGTCATCTCGATGGCATCGACCGAGGTGTCCAGGGCGATGAAGGAGACTTTCTGGGCCCGCAGGATACGCGCCACGATCTGCCCCATGCGGCCCATGCCGATGATCACCACGCGCGGGGCGTCGGCCTGGATCGTGCGGTATTGCTCTGGCACTTCGCGGGCTGGCGCCGGGCGCTTGATCAGGCGCGAGCTGGCCAGCAGCAACACCGGCGTCAGGGCCATCGACAGGGTGATTGTCATCAGCAGCAGATCGTAGGTGTAGGTGTCGAACAGGTTCTGGTCCTTGCCCAGCTTGAACACCACGAAAGCGAACTCACCGCCCGCCGCCAGCACCAGCCCCAGGCGCAGCGCGCTCAGGTTGCTCAGGCCGCCCACCGCACGGCCGACCAGCATCAGCAGTGGCAGTTTCACCGCTACCAGCAGCAAGGTCAGGCCCAGCAACAGCGCGGGTGCCTCCAGCAGCAGGCCAAGGTTGGCGCCCATGCCAACGCTGATGAAGAACAGCCCCAGCAGCAGGCCCTTGAATGGCTCGATCTGCGACTCCAGCTCGTGCCGGTATTCCGAGTCGGCCAGCAGCAGGCCCGCGAGGAACGCGCCCAGTGCCATGGAAATGCCGGCTTCCTCCATCAGCCAGGCGGTGCCGATCACCACCAGCAGCGCGGTGGCCGTGGACACCTCCGGCAGGCCGGTACGGGCGACGATGCGGAACAGCGGGCGCAGCAGGTAGCGCCCGCCGACGATGACGATGGCGATGCTGCCGAACACCCGCAGGCCATGTTCGATGCTGTCGCCGTGGCTGGTGTCCGGGCCGCTGGCCGCCAGCAGCGGCACCAGCGCGATCAGCGGGATTGCCGCGATGTCCTGGAACAACAGGATGGCAAAGGCCAGGCGCCCATGGGGGGCGTTCAGTTGCTTGCTTTCGGCCAGACTCTGCAGGCCCAGCGCGGTAGATGACAACGCCAGGCCCAGGCCGAGCACCACGGCTGCTGGCAGGGACTGGGCAAAGCCGAACAGGGCGATGGCACCGATGATCGCGCCAGTCAGCACCACTTGTGCCAGGCCTACGCCGAACACCGCCTTGCGCATCAGCCACAGACGTCGTGGGGAAAGTTCGAGGCCGATGATGAACAGCAGCAGGACTACGCCCAGTTCAGAAATGTGCGCCACGCTCTCGGTGTCGCGGATCAGGCCCAACGCTTGTGGTCCGATGGCCACGCCGGCGAGCAGGTAGCCGATGACGGCACCCAGTTGCAGGCGCTTGGCAAGGGGCACGGCGACGACGGCGGCAAGCAGGAAGATCACTGCGGTCTGCAGGATGCTGCCTTCATGTGGCATGGGTAGAACTCCAGGAGGCTTGGATGAAGCGCTGTGTGAGCAGGCGCCGGGGACGGTAGGCATTTTCGTCTCGGCGGGGGGAGGGGGCAGCGGGGCGAGCGGGGGGGGGGGGGGGGG
>NZ_JACVTY010000035.1:0-62082 GCF_016624805.1 Pseudomonas sp. S44 | reverse complement strand
GCGCCCCCCTGATCGACCTCGCCCGCCGCTACTGCCGCCCCGGCGAACATCCATTGCAGGTACTGCTGGCCATCGACCCGACCTTCGCCGTGCACGAGCGCCCGGCGTCCTATACCGAGCAGGAACTGGAGGAATACCCCGCCGCCTGCGAGGAGCAGCAACTGGCCGAACGCGCCCTGCAACAAGCCGTGGCCACGCTGCGCGAAGCGGGTTTCCAATGCCAGGGTTGCATGGTCGCTGCGCAACCGGTCGAGGCCATCGTCGACAAGACCCGGGAACTCGGCTGCGAGCTGATCATCATGGGCCACCGGCACCTGTCGCGCCTCGGCAGGCTGCTGGACCCGTCGATCAGCAGCAAGGTGATCGACCGGGTACAGGTGCCGGTGCTGGTCTGCCCGGCGGGCGAGTGACCCTCACGCCCCGCCCGGCCTGACCACCACCGTGCAGGTCGTGCCAGCGGCCAGCAGGTAGCCCTCGGGCACTTCATCGATATGAATCCGCACCGGCACCCGCTGCGCCAGGCGCACCCAGTTGAAGGTCGGGTTCACATCGGCGACCAGCTCGCGGCTCTGCGGGTTGTCACGGTCGTAGATGCCGCGGGCGATGCTCTCGACATGCCCCTTGAGCAACTCGCCGCTCATCATCTGCAGCTCGGCCTGGTCCCCCACCTTCACATGCGGCAGCTTGGTCTCCTCGAAGAAGCCGTACACCCAGAACGAATGCTCGTCCACCACCGCCATCACCGCCTCGCCGGTGCGGGCGTAATCGCCCTTGTGGATGTTCAGGTTGGTGACGTAGCCGTCGACCGTGGCAACGATCTCGGTGCGCTTGAGGTTCAGCTCGGCCGCTGCCAGTTGTGCCTGGGCCTGCTGATAGTCGGCCAGGGCGGCGTTGGCGATATTGCTGGCGTCGTCGCGGTTCTCCTTGGAGATGACCAGGTTGTCCAGGTCGGCACGGCGCCGTGCGTTGACCTTGCGCATCTCCCAGGTGGACTTGCGCGAAGCGACCAGCGCCCGGGCCTGCTCCACTGCCAGGCGATAGTGCTCGGGGTCGATGCGGATCAGCACATCGCCCTTCTTCACCTGCTGGTTGTCACGCACCGGCACGTCCACCACATAACCCGGCACATCGGCCGCGACGTTGATGATGTCGGCGCGCACGCGACCGTCGCGGGTCCAGGGCGTGGTCATGTAGTGCAGCCACAACTGGCGGCCGATCACCACGGCAGCGGTCAGCACCAGCAGGGTGGCGAGGAAGCTGAAGAATTTTTTCATCGAAGGTTTCTCACCAGTAGACAGACAGCGCCAGTGCGCCGAACAGGCAGACGAACAGGGACAGGCGCAACAGCGCCGGGTGCCAGAAGAAGCGATAGCCGTCGTGGCTGGCGATGAAGCGGTCCAGGCCCCAGGCCAGGCCTGCAGCGAACAGGAACATCAGGGTCATGGTGGGCATGTACACGCCATGGAAGGCGATCTCACGGGGCATGGTGCAATCCTTTGGCCGGGGCCAGGGGTGACTGGGGGTCGAGCAGCGAGGTGCGGATGAAGTGCAGGTAGCTCTGCGCGCGGCGCAGCAGCGAGGTGTCGAAGTGCCGGGCAAAAGGTTCGTCGGTGGCCTGCACGCGGCTGATGGCGTGGTCGACCGCCACCAGCGCGCGCTCGTGGTTGCTGGCGTTGGGCTGCAGGAACAGCCGCGCCAGGGCGCGCCCCATCACCCGGATCGCCTGGCGCCAGGGCTGCGATTCGGCATAGGCCGGGTGCACCGGGGCATTGGCCTGCTCCTTGCGCAGTTCGATCACGGCGTGGCCGACTTCCGATACCACGAACATCCAGCCCATCAGCTCGGCCTGCACCTGTGGCTTGCCGGCCGCCAGGCCATAGGCCTGGTGCAGCAGGTCGCGGGTGCGACTCTCGAAAGCCGAGCCCAGGCCACGCAGGCGGCCACCGATGGCGAACAGCACCTGTTCGCGCAGGTCCTGCTCCAGGCGGCTCCATAGCCAACGACTGTTCGGCGGCAGGATGATCGCCCCGGCCGCAGCGCAGACCAGCATGCCGATGATCATGCCGATGTAATCGTTGATGAAGGCATACGGGTCGTAGACCGTGAGGTTGTTGGGCACCGAACCGATGGCGAAGAACACCAGCAAGCCCACGCCATAACCGGCATAGGCCGGACGCGACGAGAGAAACGCACCGAGCACGAACACTGGCGCCAGCACCATGCACAGCAGGGCGAAGCCGTCGATCCAGGGGAACACGAAGAAGGTCTCGAAGAAACCGATGAACGCGCCGAGCAGGGTGCCGCACGCCATCTGGAACGACATGCGCCTGGGGTTGGGCGACGCCGCCGAAAGGCCGGCGGTGACCGTGGCGATCAGCGTCATCATGGCGCCGCTGGGCCAGTCGCTGAGCAGCCAGTAGCTGCCCAGTAGCAACAGCACCGCGGCGCCACGCACGCCGGCGGCCAGCGACACCAGCCAGCTGGTCTGTGCCACATAAGGCTCGTCCCACTGCTCGCGTTCGTGGTTGTGCGCGGCCAGTGAGGCGTGGGTCTGGGCGTAGCTGTAGAGGTCGTCGACCAGGCGGTAGAGCAGCTCGTAGGTGGTGTGGAAATCGAGCAGGTCGGCGTCGCTGGGGCCGGTCTCCAGGTACGCCGCACGCAGCCCGCGCACCTGGGCCTGCAGGCCGTCCTTGTAGGCCGCCAGCTCCAGGGTCAGGCGTAACGCATCGGCATCGGTCAGGGCTCGCCCGACGTAGGGTTCGAGCAACTGCGCCAGGGTTTGCAGGCCCGGCTCGATGGCACCGACGATCTGCGCCGGGCCGCGCGCGCGCAGGCGTTCGAGCAAACGGTGCAGGGCGTTGAAACGGGTGGTGATGGCCATGAATTCGCTGTTCATGCGCACCAGGCGCCCGGAGCGCCTGCGCATGTGTGGGTCTTCGAAGGCGGTGACGTTGCGCAGGCTCTCCAGCCCCACCGCCTCGGCGATGAAACGCACGTTGCACGACTCGAACAGCGCACGCTGGCTGTTGCCGCGCAGGGCCTCGACCACCACCCCGGCAAACACGCCAAAGCGCTGGTACAAGGCATTGCGCATGGCGGCACTGGCCGATTGCGGCAGGATCGCGGCGCTGACCAGGGTCGAGACGAGAATGCCCAGGGAAATCTCCAGCACCCGCCATACCGCGGCCATGAACGCCTGGTCAGGGTGCTGGAGCACCGGCAGGCCGATCATCGCAGCGGTGTAACCGGCCAGCACGAAGCCATAGGCGCGGAAGGTGCGATAGCGCATGGCCCCTGCCGAGCACAGGCCGACCCACAGCGCCAGGCTGGGCAGGAACAGCTCGGTGTTCTGCGGGAAGATCGCGATCAGCGCGACCATCATCGCCGAGCCGGCCAGGGTGCCGAGCATGCGGTAGAAACTCTTGGCGAACACATGCCCGCTCTGCGGCTGCATGACGATGAACACGGTGATCATCGCCGTGCGCGGCTGCGGCAGCTCCAGACGCATGGCCAGCCAGAGGGTGAGGAACGCCGCAGCGAGCACCTTGAAGATGTAGACCCAGGTCACCCCGTCGGTGCGCGCCCAGGCAAAGAAGCCCCGGCGCCATTCCAGGTTGGACAGCCAGCGCATCATTGCCCGCGCCCCGAGGCAATCAGGGCCGGTGCTTTCGGCGCCGCCTGATGCCCTTCATCCGGCACGTCGCTGCCCGCACCCAGACCACCGCCCAACGCCGTGACCAGCTCGGCATGCACACTCAAGCGCGCGGCCTGGACCTGCTGCTGGATCTGCTGCTGGCGAAACAACAGGGTCTGCGCATTGAGCACGTTCAGGTAGTCGGTCAGCCCGCGCTGGAAGGCAACCGTGGCGATGTCGTAGGTCTTCTGCGCGGCGGCGACCGATTCGGCCGCGAAGTGTGCCTGCTGCGCCATCGACTCGCGACGGATCAACTGGTCGGAAATCCCCTTCAACGCCCCGACCACTGTTTCGTTGTAATGGGCAACAGCCATGTCGTAGCCGGCCGAAGCTTCACCCAACTGCGCGCGCAGACGCCCGCCATCGAAGATCGGCAAGCTGATGGCAGGCCCGACGTTGTAGTTGAACTTGCGGCCGGTGAGAAACTCCAGCGGCCCGCCACCGGTGGCCATGAAACCAAGGCCGCCGACCAGGTCGACGTTGGGGAAGAAGCCTGCGTGGGCGACCTCGATGCCGCGGGCCTGGGCTGCCACCTGCCAGCGGCTGGCGACCACGTCGGGGCGCTGGCCGACCAGCTCGGCGGGCAATGCCGAGGGCAAGGACAGCGGTGCCGCGAGCGTCAGTGTCGGGCGCTGCAGGCTGGCCCCCTCGCCCGGTCCCTTGCCGGCCAGTGCCGCCAATTGATTGCGCGTCAGGGCGATTTCTTCGTCGAGGCTGTCGAGCTGCCGATGGGTTTCCGGCAACGGCGCTTCGGCCTGACTGACGTCCAGATGGGTACCGATCCCGGCTTCGAGGCGCCGCTTGGCCAGCGCGAGGATCTGCTCCTGCTGTTCCAGCTCGGCCTGGACGATGTCGCGCTGGGCGAAATGCAGGCTCAGCTGGATGTAGGTGCGCACCACGTTGTCGTGCAATTCGAGCTGGGCCTGGCGGGCTTCGGCGGCGCGCATGTGCGCCTGGTCCAGCGCCTGCTCAGTGGCGTTGCGTTCACGGCCCCACAGGTCGAGGGCGTAGCTCAGGCCAATGGCGGCGTTGTTGTCCCAGGTATTGGCGCCGGACAGGGCGCCGGGGCCGTAGAACTGGTCCTCCGGCCAGTTGTGGCGCTTGAGGGTCGCCTCGCCATTGGCCTGGAGGCGTTCCGCCGACTCGACCACACCCGCCAGGGCCCTGGCCTGGCGCACCCGCGCCGCGGCCATGGCCAGGCTCGGGCTACCGGCAACCGCGAGGTCCATCCAGCGATCGAGCTGGGGATCACCATAGGCGCGCCACCATTGCTGCACGGGCCAATGGGCGTCGCGGTCGGCTTCGCGGATGGCAGTGTCGGTGGCGAGTTGGTTGGCTTGCAGCGTCTTGCTTTGCGGGGCGATGCCCCAGGTTCCGATACAGCCGCTCAAGGACAGGCTAAGGGCACAGGCACTGAGCGCTCGAAGCGCTCCGATGTTGCGACGCGGCACAGCTGCGATTTCCCGAGGAAGAGGTGAAGGGGCCGGGCAATTCTAGGGGCGGGTTTCATTGGCGATAAGCGCATATTCCTGCGAATCTTTGTTACCAAAACAGCGATAATCCGGCTTTGGTCGGACGTTCTTTTTCGTCACTTCATGTCACAATTTTGTCCTCTAGATCGAGAGTGACCCATGGACACCCTGCAAAACATGCGTGCTTTCAGTTGTGTAGCCCAGCTCGGCAGCTTCACCGCCGCCGCTGCGCAGCTGGATACGACCACCGCCAACGTGTCGCGAGCGGTCTCCAACCTGGAAGCCCATCTGCAAACCCGCTTGCTCAATCGCACCACACGGCGCATCGCCCTGACCGAAGCGGGCAAGCGCTACCTGATGCGCTGCGAACAGATCCTGACCTTCGTCGAGGAGGCCGAAGCCGAGGCCAGCGATGCCCACGCCCGCCCGGCCGGGCAGCTCAAAGTGCATTCGATGACCGGCGTCGGCCAGCATTTCGTGGTCGATGCCATCGCCCGCTACCGCGAAACGCACCCAGACGTCACATTCGACCTGACCATGGCCAACCGCGTGCCCGACCTGCTCGACGAGGGCTATGACGTGTCCATCGTGCTGGCCAGCGAGCTACCGGATTCGGGGTTCGTCTCCCAGCGCCTGGGCATCACCTACAGCATCGTCTGCGCCTCGCCCGACTACATCGCTCGCCACGGCATCGCACACAAGCCTGCCGACCTGCTCAAGCACCAGTGCCTGCGCATGGTCAGCCCGGTGATCCCGCTGGAAAAATGGTTGTTCGACGGCCCGGAAGGTCAGGAGATGGTCAACATCACCAGCTCGCCGTTCCAGGTGAACTCCGCCGACGCGATGAAGACCGCGATCCGCAGTGGCATGGGGGTGGGCGTGCTGCCGATCTACTCTGCCATCGACGGCCTGCGCGACGGCAGCCTGGTGCGGGTGATGCCCGACTATCGCCTGCAGGAGCTGAACCTGTACGCGATCTACCCGTCGCGCCAGTACCTGGATGCCAAGATCAAGACCTGGGTCGAGTACCTGCGCAACTCGCTGCCGGAAATCCTGGCGGCGCATGAAGCGGACCTGAAGACCCATGAATTGCTGATCGCCACCTGAAAAAGCTGCTGCATTGAAGGTGGGGACAATGGTAGGTTGCTAACCAATCGTTGATTCGCGGCGGCCTCTTCGCAAGGCCGCCATCGTCCCACCGCCTTGCAGAGAAGTAGCCCGATGAAAAAGACCGTCCTGGCCTTCAGCCGTATCACCCCGGCCATGGCCGAGCGCCTGCAGCACGACTTCAACGTGATCCTGCCCAATCCCAAGCTGGGCGACATCAATGCCCAGTTCAACGAAGCGCTGCCTGAGGCCCACGGCCTGATCGGCGTCGGCCGCAAGCTCGGCCGCGCGCAGCTCGAAGGTGCGGGCAAGCTGGAGGTGGTGTCGAGCGTGTCGGTCGGCTACGACAACTACGACCTGGACTACTTCAACGAACGCGGCATCGCCCTGACCAACACCCCCGACGTGCTCACCGAAAGCACCGCCGACCTGGGCTTTTCGCTGATCATGGGCTGTGCCCGCCGTACCGCCGAGCTGGACGCCTGGACCAAGGCCGGCAATTGGCAGGCAACCGTAGGTCCGGCACATTTCGGCAGCGACGTGCACGGCAAGACCCTGGGCATCGTCGGCATGGGCAACATCGGCGCCGCCGTGGCACGCCGTGGTCGCCTGGGCTTCAACATGTCGATCCTGTATGCCGGCAACAGCCGCAAGAGCGCGCTGGAGCAGGAACTGGGCGCGCAGTTCCGCAGCCTGGAGCAGTTGCTGGCCGAGTCCGATTTCGTCTGCATCGTGGTGCCGTTGTCCGATGCCACCCGCAAGCTGATCGGCGCCCGTGAGCTGAAGCTGATGAAGCCGAGCGCCTTCCTGATCAACATCGCCCGCGGGCCGGTGGTGGACGAGGCGGCGCTGGTCGAGGCGCTGCAAGCTGGCACCATCCGTGGTGCAGGGCTGGATGTGTACGAGAAGGAGCCGCTGGCCGATTCTCCGCTGTTCAAGCTGCCCAACGCGCTAACCCTGCCGCACATCGGCTCGGCGACTGCCGAGACACGCGATGCCATGGCCAACCGGGCGATGGAGAACCTGCGCGCAGCGTTGCTGGGCGAGCGACCGCGGGACCTGGTGAATCCGCAGGTGTGGAAGGGCTGAGTCTGGCCGCTGACTGTACCGGCCTCTTCGCGGGCAAGCCCGCTCCCACAGGTAACACCACCGTATTCAGAAGCTATGTGGGCTGTTGTGGGAGCGGGCTTGCCCGCGAAGAGGCCAGCACCCATCCAACAGGCTCACCGCGGCTGGCGCCGCCTGCCCAGCACCTTGCGCACCACATACCGCGGCCGGTGCTTGGTCTCCTGGTAGATCCGCCCGACATACTCGCCCAGTATCCCGATCCCGATCAGCTGCACCCCGCCCAGGAACAGGATCGCCGACAGCAACGACGGATACCCTGGCAGGTCGATCCCCCACAGTACCTTCTGCACGATCAGGTACACCGCAAATACCAGCGCGAACAGCGACACCCCCGCGCCGATGTAGGTCCACAACCGCAACGGCACGGTACTGAACGAGGTGATGCCGTCCAGCGCCAGGTTCCACAGCCGCCACAGGCCGAACTTGCTCTCCCCCGCCACCCGCGGCGGGCGGTCGTACTCGATGATCTCGGTGCGAAATCCTACCCACGACAACACGCCCTTCATGAACAACTGCTGCTCCGGTAACTGGCGGATCGCGGCGACCACCTTGCGGTCGAGCAGCCGAAAATCACCGACGTTCTCTTCGATATGAGTGGAGGCGATACGGTTGTGCAGCCGGTAATAAAGGCGTGCGCTCCAGCGCTTGAGCGGGGTGTCGGCATCGCGGCTGCGACGCTTGGCCAGGACCACGTCGGCGCCCTGCTGCCAACGCTCGACCATCTGCGCGATCAGTTCGATGGGATCCTGCAAGTCGACATCGATCGGCACCATGGCATCGCCATCGGCATATTCGAGCCCGGCGAACAGCGCCGACTCCTTGCCGAAGTTGCGCGAGAAGTTGATCACCGTGACCCATTCATCACGTAGCGCAAGCTCGGCGCAGATCGCCTCGGTCTCGTCGCTGCTTCCGTCATTGACGAACAGGATCTCCACCGTCATGCCCTGCAGCGACGGCTCGGCACGCACGGTGCGGTAGAAGTGTTCGAGGGTGTCCTGCTCGTTGTACACCGGCACGATGAGGGTGATGTTCATGGCGTCCTCCGTCTGAAGACCACACTGCGCGAGTAGCTGTAACCCGCTACAAGGCTGACCGTGGAAAAGATCACGAGGGTCAGCCAGGGTGACAGGCGCGCCCAGTCGGAAAGCGCACCCACTGCCACACTCACTGTCCCCATGCCCAGCAGGAACAGCAAGTAGCGCCGCTTGCTGGGCCTGGCCGCGAAGGTGTAGCGGGCGTTGACGTAGTACGACAGGCTCGCCGCAACGGCAAACGCCAGCAGGTTGCTTGGCGCCTGGCGCAACCCCAGCAGCAGGTGCAGCAGGAAGAACACCGACCCGTGCGCCAGGGTGTTGCCCAACCCGACCAGCACATAGCGCCGCATCTGGCCCAACACCCCGCCCGCACCGGCGTTCAAGGCAACGTCCAGGGTTTGGGCTGCGGCTTGGTCACCACATAACCCTGGTCGCCGATGAGGTAGATGCTGTACAGGCGGTTGTCCACTAGCGGTGTGCCGCCGCGGGCCAGCAGGTCATCGGCGCGCCAGGTCGGTGCCGGGCTCTGGTTGGCGGTGCTGTTGATATAGAACTGGCCGATACCGACGCGCGCCATCATCTCCGGCAAGAGTACGAAGTCCGAACTGCGGATGAACTTGAGCAACGGTGCCCGGGCCTGCGCGCCAGCGGCCGCAGGCAACCAACCGTCGGCCTGGTTGCGTTCGAGCAGGTAGAAGGCGCGGGCCTTGTCCAGCGCGGGGTGGCTGAGGATGTCCTGACCGATGTACTGACCGATCGCCGCGAACTGCGCCTTCTGCGCCTCCAGCAGGCGGCCATGGGCGTAGGCCAGCGACAGCATCGACAACAGCGGCAGGCAGAGAAATAGCGCACGATCGGGCGCGCCGTCACCCAGCCCGCGCCTGGCCAGGTAGAGCAGTAGCACCAGCACGCAGGCAAAGCCCATCAGGGTGCGTGCGCCATGAATGAAATAGTCGAATGCCAGCATCACGCCGCTGGTCATCACCACCAGCACCAGCACCGCCAGCAGCAGGCCGGCGACGCGCACGAGCAGGCCTGGCAGGCCGTGCTGCCGATGGATACCTCGAGCATCGCGCCACAGCCCAGCGGCGGCCAGCAGCGCCAGCCCCACCGCCAGGACCAGGTTGCCGGGCGTCAGCAGCAGGGCGACATGCTCGAATGCCGTGCCCAGGCGCGTCATCACTTCGCCCGGCAGGGCAGCATCCACTGCCAGCATGGTCAAACGCTGCGCGGACATCCACGGCATCGCCACCAACAGATACACCAGCGCGCCCAACAGCATCTGCACCACACGCAAGGTCACCACCTTGCCCAGCCGGGCCAGCGGATCGCCGCGCAACAGGCCACGCACCGCGTCGATGCAACACAAGCCGATGAATACGTTCAGCGTCACCTGGTAGAAACCCAGGCCGCAGGCAATCAAGACGGTGCCGGCGAACAACCGGCGTGGATCAAGGCTCGCCGCCAGGATCATCACCGCCAAACCCAGTGCCATGGCGGGCCCGTCGTACTGGTATGCCAGGTTCTGCAGGAAGAACGGGCTGTACCACAGCGGCAACACCACCAGCAGGTCGGTCGGGCGCGGCTGGCCGAAGTAGTGAATGGCCAGGCGCGCCAGGGCATAGGCCGCCACTGGCAGGCTCAACAGCAGCGGCAGGGGGAACAGGTTGATCGCCCCGCCGGCGAAGCTCAGCCCTGCATGCAGCCACTGGGTGAGCAGGCGCCCTTCGGCGGTCCAGTTCCCCGTGGCGGTCTGCGCGCGCCAGACATCGTCGAGGTACATCGAGTCGGCGAGAATCAGCGGCAGCACATGCAGGGCAAGTGCGAGCAGGCAGAGCAGGTGCGCCTGGCGCGGTGTCAGGGGGCGGTTCCACGGCTGGGCTGTCGGCATGGCCTACCTTGCAGGATCAAGGGGTTTGGCCAAGTGTAGACAGCGCAGCGCCAGCGTCTTCTGCAACGGTGTCGGGCACAGGCCTCACTTCATGGCCAACGCTGCCTGGGTGGCCTTGCCAACCCGGGGCTTGCGAAACACCAGCACGTTACCGGCCATCACGGCGACCAGCCCCAGCAATGCCGGTGCCGTCCACTGATAGCCTTCGGCGAATGCCGACACGTTCAGCGCTACCAGCGGGAACAGCACCGTGCAATACGCCGCCCGCTCCGGGCCCATGCGCCCGACGAGGGTAAGGTAGGCAGTAAAGCCAATCACTGAACCTGGAATCACCAGGTACAGCAGCGAACCGATATAGCGGGTGTTCCACTCCATGGCGAAGGGCACGCCATTGACCAGGCAATACACCCCCAGCAGGGTCGCCCCGTACACCATCCCCCAAGCGTTGGTGGTCATCGGCTTGAGGCCAGCCTTCTGTTGCAGGCTGGAAAGCATGTTGCCGGCCGAGAAGCACAGGGTGCCCAGCAACGCCTGGCCCAGGCCGACCAGGGTTTCACGGCCGGCGGCGTGTCCGGACAGTTCGGGCCAGAACAGCAGGCCCAACCCCAGCAAGCCCATGGCGCCACCGCCCAGCACGTTGGCGGCGATCTTCTGGCCGAAGAAGATCCGCGCGTTGAGCGCGTTCCACAGGGTCGCGGTGGAGAACACCACGGCGATCAGGCCGCTGGCGATCCACTGGCTGGCGGTGAGGAAGCACATGAAATTGACACAGAACAGGCAAAGCCCCTGGGCCAGGCAGATCAGGTGCCCACGCCGATTCATCGGTTGCAGGCGACGGGTCAGCAGCAGGATCGCGAACAGGATCAGACCTGCCAGGGCAAAGCGGTAGACGATCGATACCGGGATCTCGACCACACCCAATTGCAGCTTCAGGGCGATCCAGGTGGTGCCCCAGATCAGGACGGTGAGCAAATAGAGCGACAGATTCATGGGCGGGGTCCTTGGGGCTGGCGGTGGTCTGCGGGAGCGGCGGTGGCAGCGGGCTTGCCCGCGAAGAACCCACCGCCGCTCACGAAGTCTGTCCCCCTCGCCCCGCCCCGCGCTTGCACAAACTTGCGCTTTTCCGTCGGCAACCACTCCCCTTGCGCTCGCGCCGCAGTACGATAGCCCTCCAGAGGAATCGCCCATGCCGCCACTTCATCAGTTGCAAGTCTTCAACGCCATGCACAGCTCGCCCAACGCCCGCCTGGAAGCCAGCGCGCAAATGGGCGAGGGCCTGGCCGCAGCCCTGTGGCGCAACCGTGACGATGCGCGTGACTACCTCGCCCCCAGCCACCACACCCTGTCGTGCTACATCGCCGACGGCACCGGCACCTTCCGCCGCCAGCGCCCGGGCGACAAGGGCGCGCCGAACAAACTGTGCATCATGCCCGCCGGTCACGAGTCCAACTGGGTGGTCAACGGCACCATCCGCCTGGCGCACCTGTACATCAGCGAAGAACAGTTCGCCCTCGGCTGCATTCGGCTGCTCGACCGCGAGCCACGGGAAATGCAGCTGCACGAAGCCACCTTCCTCGACGACCCACAGCAGGCCCTGCGCTTTCACCAACTGATCGGGCTTGACTGGAACGAACCTGCCGAGCGCCTGCTGGCCAGCAGCCTGGCCCACGCCATCATCGACCATGCCGTGCTGGGCCAGGCCGGCCTGCGCCAGGGCCTGCGGCTCAAGGGCGGGCTGGCGCCGCACCAGCGTCGGCATCTGGTGGACTACATCGAGGCCAATCTCGACCAGCCGCTTTCACTGAACGAACTGGCGCTGCGCTGCAATCTGTCCGAATACCACTTTGCCCGGATGTTCCGCGCAAGCTTCGGCCTGCCGCCGCACCAGTACCTGCTGGCGCGCCGGCTGCATCAGGCGTGCCGGTTGCTGCGCCAGGGCGACCTGCCGCTGGGGCAGGTGGCATTGCTGTGCGGGTTTGCCAGTGCCAGCCATTTCAGCAATCGCTTCAGGCAGGCGATGGGCGCAACGCCCGGGGAGTATCGTGCTGCGTTGGGCAGAATAGAACTTGCGAGCCGATAAACCTTCGCCTGGGTACCTGATAATTCTGCTAGTTGTGGGCTCCTGATCATGTGTCTAGTTTCAGCAGGCACCTATCGCCCTTCACTGAATCTATCGCCCAGGAGAAAACAATGGAAAAAATCACAGAACTACCCGACAAATCTTATGGTTCATCTGCGCCGGATACATCGCAGGAACCTTACTTTAATCTGAGGTGGTATGGCTTCGAGAGCGAACATACCTCCGAGACCTCGAATGCCAAGATTGATTATGAGTTCTTCGCAGGCTTCACTCAGATCATAGCGCGTATGGCCCTCTCGCTTGACCGGGTCGTTCTGAATGTTCCCAATGGTTCCAAAGATGGGAGTTACCCTTTTGTCACCATGGATGAACATCAAGGCGGGAAAGTCGGCATCATCCCCGGAATCATCCTGGGAGGAACCGCCCTCCGTTCAATAAAAGGTGTTGTCGATCTGAACAACATCGACGGAAGGTGCATCGTCAGCTTCTCTGGAACGGCAGACGGGTTCATCCTCAGAAAAGGGTATTTCAACTTCCCTTACCCGCGTGAACCACGTTGATGATTGAAAGCACTCTAGTTCGCCCTTGAAGTAGAGTGCTGCTGACCTGCCTCAGAACTCCAACGTACTCGATACACTCACCTGCCGTGCGTCGCCAATAGCCACGAAGTACCGGTTCACTGCCGAGCTGTAGTACACCTTGTCGAACAGGTTCTTCACGTTCAACTGCAAACGCACCTTGTGCGCATCCAGCTTGGTCTCGTAGCTGGCGAAGGCGTCGGCCACGGTGTAGGCCGGCAGGTCGAAATCGTTGGTCGGGTTACCTGCCCGCTCACCGACATAACGCGCACCGGCTCCCAAACGTAGACGATCACCACCGAACAGGCTGCCGTAGTCGTACACCGCCGACAGCGAGCCGGTATGGCGCGCCACGTTCTGCAGGCGATTACCCTTGAGGGCCGGGTCCTTGGTCACTTCGGCGTCGGTGAAGGCATAGCTGCCGATCAGGCTCCAGCGTTCGCTGAGCTGGCCGCTCAGGTCCAGTTCGACGCCACGCGAGCTGACTTCGCCGGCATTGCTGTACAGGGTTTCGCCGGTGCGGGTGTCGAAGTTGGCCACCAGGACATTGCGCTTGGTGATGTCGAACAGCGCCAGGGTGCCGGTGATCTGCCCGGGAATGTCGAGCTTGGCCCCCAGTTCCCAGGCCTTGCCCTCCTCCGGGGCAATGGAGGAATCGAGCACCAGCCCGCCGCTCAGCGGGGCGATGCTGGAGTTGGGCTTGAACGACTCGCTGTAGCTGCCATAGAACGACAGTTGCTCGTCGACCTTGTAGACCAGCCCGGCATGCGGGGTCCAGGCGCGGTCGCTGGTGTCGGTGTTGGTGGTGAACGGTCGGCCGCGACCGGCGAGCTGGTCGTACTGTTGCAGGCGCACACCGGCCACGGCGATCCAGTGCTCGTCCAGGTGCACGGCGTCCTGGAAGAACAGCGAGTCGGTGCGCAGCTTGTCGGTCTGGTCGCTATCGCTGGCACGCACGGTGCTGCCTTCAGGCTCCTGGCCGTAGACCGGGTTGAGGTAGCTGAAGGTCGAGCGGCTGGCCTGGCGGATCAGGTCGGCGCGGTAGACCTTGCGGTCTTCATGGTCGAAGCCCAGCAGCAGGTCATGTTGCATCCCGCCCAGTTGCACATTGCCGTTCAGGCTCAGGGTGGCGAACTGGTCGCGGCTCATGGCGCCGTGAGTGCCGTCGATGCTGCGGGTCAGGGTGCCACGGGCGTCGTTGACGCCGGTCACCCGCACCTGGCTGGCGTCGTAGGTTTCACGGTTGAAGCTGTAGCCGAAGTGCAGTTTCCAGTCGTCCGCCAACTGGTGATCGACCTCAAGGCGATACAGGTCCGAGCGGCCTTCCATGTCGTTGAACGGCTCGTCCAGGCGGCGAGTGGCCGGGATGTCCAGCGGGTGATTGGTGCGGTTGCTGATCGCCGTGCCACGGTCGAACGGATACAGGAACTCGCGGTGCTCGTAGGCCAGCAGCACCTGGGTGTCCTCGCCAAACCAGGCCAGCGACGGCGCCACCAGCGACTCGCGGTGCACGCCGTAGTTGCGCCAGTAGTCTTCATCTTCATGATCGACGATCAAGCGATAGGCCAGGTTGCTGTCGCCCAGTGCACCGGTGCTGTCGAAACTGCCACCGCTGCCATTCTTGCCGCTGCCGTAGGTCGAGCCGCGCAGGGTCAGGGCGTTGTATTGCTCGAGCTGCGGGCGCTTGCTGACCACGTTGATGACCCCGCCCGGATCCTGGATACCGTACAGCAGCGACGCCGGCCCCTTGAGCACTTCAACGCGCTCGGTGGTGGCGTTGAGGCTGCGCCCCTGCACGATCGGCATGCCGTCGCGCATGATCGAACCGTCGCGGTTGTCGCCAAAGCCGCGCTTCATCACCGTGTCGGAGGTGCCGCCAAAGTTGTTGCCCTGGGTGATACCGCTGACGTTGGCCAGGGCATCGTCGAGGTTGCGCGGCGCCTGGTCGCGCAGCACCTGGGCCGGAACCACGTTGATGGCGTGGGGCGTTTCCAGGTTCGTCCCCTGGCCGCGCATGATCGAGGGGCTGGCCGGTGGCTGGTAGCTGAAGCTGTCCATCTGCGAGGTCACGGTGGTGGCTTGCAGGTTCAAGGCGCCGGACGTGTCGAGAGGTTCCAGGGTCAGGGTGCGCGCATCGACGCGGCGCCAGGCCAGCCCGGATTGGCCAAGCAGTTGCTGCAAGGCCTGCTCGGCGCTGAACGAGCCGTTGAGCGCTGGCGCCTGCTGGCTGGGGAGCTCGAAGGTGTACACCACGCTTTGCCCGGTAGTGCGGCTGAAGGCGTTGAGGGCCTGGGCCAGTGGTTGGCCCGGCTGGGCGAAGGTATACACCTGAACCTGCTCGGCGGCGCGAGCCAGGGGTGTCAGCGCCACTGCGGACAGGGCGCAGAGACCGAACCAGAGAGGGACGCAACGCGGGGTGAACTTCATGGACGCTGACCTGTGAGAGAACGGATTTATTGCGAATGAATCGCACTTTCACTCACTACACGGATGCCGCGCCGGGTTACCTCACCCCCCCGTGAAAAAAAATTGCGCACACCACCCCCGATAACGGCAAAAGGCCGCTCCCGGGTATCACGCGCCCATCGGCGCATTACCCGGAAGCGGCCTTGTGCCGCAATCTTGCAGGGGATCAGTGGTGTTCGCGGGTCGCGCGGAACTGCACGTCAGGCCAGCGCTCTTCCATCAACGACAGGTTGACCCGGGTCGGTGCCAGGTAGGTCAGGTGGCCACCGCCATCGATGGCGAGGTTCTCCATGGCCTTGTTCTGGAATTCCTCGAGTTTCTTCTTGTCGTCGCAGGCGATCCAGCGTGCCGACCAGACGGTGATCGGCTCGTAGGCACACTCGACCTTGTACTCTTCCTTCAAGCGGCTGGCGACCACATCGAACTGCAGCACACCGACCGCACCGAGGATGATGTCGTTGCTGCGCTCGGGGAAGAACACCTGGGTCGCGCCCTCCTCGGCCAACTGCTGCAGACCCTGGCGCAGCTGCTTGGATTTCAGCGGGTCTTTCAGGCGCACACGGCGGAACAGTTCCGGGGCGAAGTGCGGGATACCGGTGAAGCCCAGCGCTTCGCCTTCGCTGAAGGTGTCGCCGATCTGGATGGTGCCGTGGTTGTGCAGGCCGATGATGTCGCCGGCATATGCCTCTTCGAGCTGTTCACGCTCGGAAGAGAAGAAGGTCAGCGCATCGCCGATGCGCAGGTCCTTGCCCAGGCGCACATGGCGCATCTTCATGCCCTTCTCGTACTTGCCCGAGCAGATACGCATGAAGGCGATACGGTCGCGGTGCTTGGGGTCCATGTTCGCCTGGATCTTGAACACGAAACCGGTGAACTTCTCTTCCACCGGCTCCACGGTGCGCTCGTGCGCCACCCGTGCCAGCGGGCGCGGTGCCCAGTCGACGACGGCATCGAGCACATGGTCGACACCGAAGTTGCCCAGGGCGGTCCCGAAGAACACAGGCGTGAGCTGGCCGTTGATGAACTCGTCCTGGTTGAACTCGTGGCAGGCGCCCTGCACCAGCTCCAGTTGCTCGACGAAGCCATCGTACTGGTCGCCCAGGTGAGCGCGGGCCTCATCGGAATCCAGCTTCTGGATGATCTTGGCTTCGGTGCGCTCGTGGCCGTGGCCCGGGGTGTAGACGATGATGTAGTCACCGGTGAGGTGGTACACGCCCTTGAAGTCGCGGTAGCAACCGATCGGCCAGGTGATCGGCGCGGCCTTGATCTTCAGTACCGCTTCGATTTCGTCGAGCAGTTCGATCGGGTCGCGGATGTCACGGTCGAGTTTGTTGATAAAGCTGACGATGGGCGTGTCGCGCAGGCGGCACACGTCCATCAGGGCGATGGTACGCGGCTCTACACCCTTACCGCCGTCCAGCACCATCAGCGCCGAGTCCACGGCGGTCAGGGTACGGTAGGTATCTTCGGAGAAGTCTTCGTGGCCGGGGGTGTCGAGCAGGTTGATCATGTGCTCGCGGTACGGGAACTGCATCACCGAGGTGGTGATGGAGATGCCGCGCTGCTTCTCCATTTCCATCCAGTCGGAGGTGGCATGGCGGTCGGACTTGCGCGACTTCACGGTCCCCGCGACGGAGATTGCCTTGCCCATCAGCAGGAGCTTCTCGGTGATGGTGGTCTTACCGGCGTCGGGGTGGGAAATGATTGCGAAAGTGCGGCGCTTCGCGACTTCGGCGGCCTGGTTGGTCATGGGAAATCGCCTGAATGGGGATCGAAAAATGGGGCGATATCATACCTGAACTCGGGCCTGGACCAAAGCCGGCTGCACGAGTGATTGCAGAACCGACCTCTTCGCGTGGCACGCCCGCGCCTACCGGTTGGCGATGCCCTGCGAAGAGGCCTGCCTAGTCACTCTAAATTCGTGGCATCGCCCAAAAGCCCTCCACCTTAGTGTTTTCAACGCCTGCAGCGCGACAAATCGCATTTTTCACGCGCCTTTATCCTGCTTAGCCAGTGATTAACACTGGCCAAATGCCGCCTCAGATGGGAACCTTTACGCCCTCGGAGACGTCCACTCCCCTGCAACCCGTTTCGGTTCAGGGCTGGTTTCACCAGCATTCACGAGCCTGACGGGGCTCGACTCATGGCATGAACGCACTGCCTCGCAGGCGTCACGCTGCTACTCGCGAACACACCACCCGCCTCCCGCACGGGCCGGCTACGAAGAAGTGTGTCCGCCGACGACATAAGGAGTCCACCTGTGGCGAAACGCTACGGAAAAGGGCTGATGGGATGGGCCTGCGTGCTCGTCATCCTGGCCCTGCTGATCCACTGGATCGGCACTGACACGATCGCGCGTTACCGCGACGATCTTGGGTTCTACCTGCAAGCGCACCTGGTACTGGTGCTGGCTTCGATGGCGGCGGCGCTGGCCGTGGGCATCCCCGCCGGCATTGCGCTCAGTCGACCGCACCGGGTCGACAAAGCCGAGCGCTTCATGCAGTTCTTCAACGTTGGCAACACCATTCCCCCCCTGGCCGTTCTGGCCATTGCCCTGAGCATTCTGGGCATCGGCGCAGGTCCTGCGATCTTCGCGTTGTTCCTCGCCTCCCTGCTGCCCATCGTGCGCAACACCTACGAGGGCCTGAAAAACGTCCCCGCCTCGCTCAAGGAAGCCGCCACCGGCATCGGCATGACCCCGCGCCAGCAACTCTGGCAGGTGGAGCTGCCCAACGCCGTGCCGATCATCGTCGGCGGCGTGCGCGTGGCCCTGGCGTTGAATGTGGGCACCGCACCACTGGCGTTTCTGATCGGCGCCAACAGCCTTGGCAGCCTGATCTTCCCCGGCATCGCCCTGAACAACCAGCCACAGCTGCTGCTGGGCGCCGCCTGCACGGCGCTCCTGGCCCTGGTACTGGATGCCCTGGTGAGCTTCTCCAGCAAGCGCTGGCTGGAACGCGGCCTGGCCGGATAACAAGAGGGAACCCATGAAAAAGACAATCGCCTTGCTGCTGGGCGCGGCACTGCTATGCGCAGGTTTTGCCCAAGCTGCAGAAAAACCCCTGGTGCGCATCGGCGCGCGGGTGTTCACCGAGCAGACCGTGCTCGCCGAAATCACTGCCCAGTACCTGCGTGCCAACGGCTTCCAGGTCCGAGTCACCGGCGGGTTGGGCAGCAGCCTGGCGCGCCAGGCCCACGAAACCGGGCAGCTCGACCTGATGTGGGAGTACACCGGGGTATCGCTGGTCTCCTACAACCACATCGAGGAGCGCATGCCCAGCGCCGAAGCGACCTACAACAAGGTCAAGGCCCTCGATGCGAAGAAGGACCTGATCTGGCTGACCCCCTCCAAGTTCAGCAACACCTATGCCCTGGCCCTGCCACGCAAGGTCGCCGAAGCCTACCCGCAGGTCACCAGCATCAGCCAGTTGAACCAGGTGCTGCAGGACGAACAGGCGCGCAAGCACCTAGTGGCGCTGGATACCGAGTTCGCCAATCGCCCCGACGGTCTCGATGGCCTGCAGGCGATGTACGGCATGCAACTGGGGCGCGCCAACATCCGCCAGATGGATGCGGGCCTGGTCTACACCGCCCTGCGCAACAACCAAGTGTTCGCCGGCCTGGTCTACACCACCGACGGCCGCCTCAGCGCCTTCGACCTCAAGCTGCTGGACGACGACAAGCACTACTTCCCCGACTACACCGCAGCACCGGTGGTGCGCAAGGCCGTGCTCGACGCCCATCCACAACTGGCCGACCTGCTCAAGCCTCTGGCCGAGACGCTCGACGACGAGACCATGCGCCAGCTCAACGCCAAGGTCGATGTCGAGCACCAGAGCCCGTCCAGCGTGGCGGCCGCTTTCCTGCGTGAACATGCCTTCAGCGAGGTCGCGCGATGAACCTGATCGATACCTTCGCCCATCTCGACTGGGCCCTGGTCCTGCAACTGACCGGGCAACACATCATGCTGGTCGGCATCGCCGTCAGCCTGGCCATTGTCATCGGCGTGCCGCTGGGCATCCTGATGACCCGCTTCCCGGTACTGGCCGGCCCGCTGCAAGCCAGCGCCACGGTGCTGCTGACCATCCCGTCGATTGCCCTGTTCGGCCTGCTGCTGCCGTTCTACAGCAAGTTCGGCCAAGGCCTCGGCCCGCTGCCGGCAATCACGGCGGTGTTCCTTTATTCGCTGCTGCCGATCCTGCGCAACACCTACCTGGCCCTGACCAACGTCGAGCCTGGCATCCGCGAAGCGGCACGCGGCATCGGCATGACCTTCGGCCAGCGCCTGCGCATGGTCGAGCTGCCCATCGCCGTACCTGTGATCCTCGCCGGCGTGCGCACCGCCGTGGTGATGAACATCGGCGTGATGACCATCGCCGCGACCATCGGTGCCGGTGGCCTGGGTGTGCTCATCCTCACCTCCATCAGCCGCAGCGACATGTCGATGCTGCTGGTCGGCGCCGTGCTGGTCAGCCTGCTGGCGATCATCGCCGACCTGCTCCTGCAAACCCTGCAACGTGCCCTGACTCCAGAAGGACTGCGCTCATGATCGAACTCAAGAACCTCAGCAAGACCTTCAACGTCAACGGCAAGGACGTCAAAGCCGTCGACTCGGTCAGCCTCACCGTCAACGAAGGCGAAATCTGCGTGTTCCTCGGCCCTTCCGGCTGCGGCAAGAGCACCACGCTGAAGATGATCAATCGCCTGATCACCCCGACCTCCGGCCAGGTGTTCATCAATGGTGAGGACACCACCGGCCTCGACGAAGTGACCCTGCGTCGGCACATCGGCTACGTGATCCAGCAGATCGGCCTGTTCCCCAACATGACCATCGAGGAGAACATCACCGTGGTGCCGCGCCTGCTCGGCTGG
The DNA here is from genome assembly GCF_016624805.1 of Pseudomonas sp. S44. Classification (NCBI taxonomy): domain Bacteria; kingdom Pseudomonadati; phylum Pseudomonadota; class Gammaproteobacteria; order Pseudomonadales; family Pseudomonadaceae; genus Pseudomonas; species Pseudomonas sp. S44. The sequence continues at coordinate 41,760 of NZ_JACVTY010000035.1, read as the reverse complement.
GACAAGCAGCGCTGCCATGACCGCGCCCGCGAGCTGATGAGCATGATCAAGCTCGAGCCCAAGCAATACCTGCAGCGCTACCCGCGCGAGCTGTCGGGTGGTCAGCAGCAGCGCATCGGCGTGATCCGCGCGCTGGCGGCCGAGGCCCCGGTGCTGCTGATGGACGAGCCGTTCGGCGCGGTCGACCCGATCAACCGCGAGATGATCCAGAACGAGTTCTTCGAGATGCAGCGGGCGCTGAACAAGACCGTGATCATGGTCAGCCACGACATCGACGAGGCCATCAAGCTGGGCGACAAGATCGCCATCTTCCGCGCAGGCAAGCTGCTGCAACTGGATCACCCGGACACCCTGCTGGCGCACCCGGTGGACGACTTCGTCAGCAACTTCGTCGGCCAGGACAGCACCCTCAAGCGCCTGCTGCTGGTGCGCGCAGAAGATGCCGCGGACAACGCGCCGTCGGTCAGCCCGGAAACGCCGGTGAGCGAGGCGCTGGAGTTGCTCGACGAGCATGACCGTCGCTACGTGGTAGTCACCGATGCGGCGAACAAGGCGATGGGGTATGTGCGCCGGCGCGACATGCACCGCCAGCAAGGAACCTGTGGGGACTTCCTGCGATCGTTCAATGCCACCGCATCCCATGACGAGCACCTGCGCATCCTGTTGTCGCGCATGTACGAGTTCAATCGGGCCTGGTTGCCGGTGCTGGATGCCGAGCAGGTGTTTCTCGGCGAGGTGACCCAGGAGTCCATTGCGGCCTACCTGAGTTCCGGGCGCTCGCGCGGAGCCAAGACCAGCATCGTGTCGCCTGCCGAGGCGGTGGCCCTCTAGATTGCCGGGGGCGCTTTGCGCCCCGGCAATGTCGAAGCAAATCCTGGATAGGTAGTGTTTGTACCGGCCTATTCGCGGGCAAGCCCGCTCCTACAGGGATTGCGCTGGACCCTGTGGGAGCGGCGGTGCGGCGATCCGACTTGCCCGCGAATGGGGCGACTCGGTATCAGAACCCTACACTGGCCTGCACATAGAAGGTGCGCGGCTCACCCACGTACAACCCGGCGTTGTTGTCGCTGGAACGGGTGTAGTACTGCTTGTCGAAGATGTTCTTCACCCCCGCCGCCAGCTTCAGGTTCGACAGCTGCGGGCCGAAGTCATAGCCACCACGCGCATGCCAGGTCACATAGCCCGGAATGTTGCCGTACTGTCCATCGGCGCTAGGCTGGGTGATGTAGTTGCCGGTGAAGCTGCCGTCGGCATTGACCCCGGTGCCCGGTGCGCGCTGCTTGGATTGGGCATAGGCATCCAGGTTCCAGGTCCAGCGGTTGATCTGGTAACGCAGCCCGGCCGTGGCCACCTGGCGCGAGTAGAACGGCAGGTCGCGGCCCTTGAAGCCAGGGATCTCACCTTCATAGGTGGCACGGGTGTAGGTGAAGCCGGCATTGGCCGACAGGCCGTCCAGTCGCGGATCCAGGCCGGCCAGGTCATAGCGCACCGACGCCTCGATACCCTGGTGCTTGGTCGCCCCCAGGTTGGTCCAGCCCACGTCGTTGCTGATGTACTGCAGTTCGTCGTCGAAGTCGATGTAGAACGCAGTCAGCTCGCCAGCGAAGTGGCCGTCGTCATAGCGGGTACCGATCTCGTAGGTCTTGGCTTTCTCCGGCTCCAGACCGTTGGCGGTGTTGTCACCCGAGCCGCCCTGGCCCAGCTGGAAGTACTGCAGGCTACCGAACGACGTCTCGTAGTTGGCGAACAATTTCCACGCCTCGGACATGTGGTACATCACGCTCAGGGCCGGCAGCGGCTCGTTGCTGGTGATGCTGCGGTTCTTCTCCGGGACCGGGCGGTTGTTGGTGTCCAGCACCGGACGGTCGCGCCAGTCGGTGTTGATGTGCTCGAAGCGGATGCCCGGGGTGATGGTCCAGTTGCCGACGTCGATCTTGTCATCGATGTAGTAGGCACTGGCCTCGGTACCGCCAGTACGGTCCTGGTAGACGTGGCCATCGGAGGTCGGGGTGACGGTCGGCACGTTGTCGATCAGCGCCAGGCGCGATGCCTGCTCGCGCATGGTTTCCTTCAGGTAGCGATAACCGACGCTGACTTCCTGAGTCACAGGCCCGGTGAAGAAGACCCGCGACACGCGTGGCTCGATACCGAAGGTGGTGTAGTTGCGCGGGAACGACGACAGGGTGCGCTGGTCGCGGGCGGCAATGGCGCTGCCGCGGAAGCTGTCGGTGTAGTAGGTCAGCACTTCGAATTGAGTGGCTTCGTCGAGCTGGCGCTGCCACTTGAACGAGACGTCCTTGCGACGGCCGCTGAAGTAGTCGTAGTCGCGCACAGACTGGTACGGATCGCGGTCGAACTGCGCCTGGGTCAGGCCACCGGGCATGTCGGCGCGGCCGTCATAGTAGTGGAAGTTGAGCCAGAACTCGTCGCTGTCGGTGGGTGCCCAGTGGGTCTTGAGCAGCACGTCATCGATGTCGTTGTCGTTGTTGCTGCGGCGGTAGCCGTTACCGTTGACGCCGGAGTACAGCAACGCGACGCCGATGCCGTTGTCGGCAGTACCGCCGACGAAGGCCGACTCTGTGTGTTTCCAGCCACCGTACCTGGAGGTTTCCAGGGTGGTGCCCAGCTCGGCCGTGGCTTTTTCCGGGATCGCCCGGGTGACGAAGTTGATGACCCCGCCGACGTTCTGCGGGCCATAACGCACCGAGCCTGCACCGCGGACCACGTCGATGCTGTCGAGGTTGCCCGAGGAGATCGGCGCCATCGACAACTGCGGCTGGCCATAAGGAGCAAAGGCCGCCGGCACGCCGTCGATCAGCACGGTCGAGCGTGGCGACAGGCGCGAGGTCAGGCCGCGCACCCCGACGTTGAGCGACAGGTCACTGCCGCCGGTGCCGTTGGAGTCCTGTACCTGCACGCCTGGGATGCCACGCAGCGCGTCGCGCACGTTCATGGTGCCCTGCTCGACCATTTCCTGGCGGCGCACTACGGTACGCGCGCCGGGGTGGTTCTGCACCACGGTCTGGTCGGCATCGCCCAACCAGTCACCCACCACCTTCACATCCGTAGGCGCCAGTTCCAGGCTACCGGTGGTCAAGGTGCCAGCGCTCTGCACCGGCTTGACCACCACGGTGTCCTGGGACATCTCGTAGGTCAGCCCGCTGCCTTGCAGCAACTGTTGCAGCGCCTGCTCGGGGGCCAGGTTACCGGACACCGCCGGCGCCTGTTTGCCGGCCACCAGGTCCGGGCTGAAGAACAGCTGCAGGTTGGTCTGCTGGCCGAGCTGGGCCAAAGCCTGGGCCAGCGGTTGGGCCTGGATCTGGATGGCGGCCGGGGCCTGGGCGGCATAACCGTGGGTGGCAGCGGCGCTGACCGCCAGGGCTAGCGCCAGGCGGCGCAGATGAAGCAGGGGCTTGTTGTTGTTCACGTCTTCGATCAGTCCTGAAAGTCGGGATGAATGCCAACCGCATGCAAATGTAAATGCTTGGCAGTTGCAGCTGGCGGGGAAGACGAACGAGGCGAAAAAAACCTGAATTTATTTCGCGATTATTTCGCTGGAGCCGTCGGAGTGGGTTTTCACGGCCACCGGCAAGATGTTCGGCAGAGCCCGCAGCAGCGCATCCGGATCGTCGGTGCTGAAGGTGCTGGAAAGGCGCAGGTTGGCCACCTTGCCCGGTGCGACATACAGCGGATGGCGGCGGTAGCGCGAGACTTCACTGACCACTTCGGCGAGGGTGGCGTTGTCGAACACCAGCTTGCCCTGGCGCCAGGCGGTGAGCGTGGCGGCGTTGATCGTGTAGGGCGCGGCGACCTTGCCCTGGTGGTCGATATGCGCGCCCTGCCCTGCCCCCAACTGCGCCAGCGAGCCCGCCGCGCCCTCGACCTTCACCGAACCCTGCTCGACGGCAACCCGGGTCAGGCCGCTGTCCTGGCGCACATCGAAACGGGTGCCGGTGACGGTGACACTACCTTGCGCGGTATCGACCACGAACGGTCGGCTGCTGTCGTGGGCGACGCTGAACATCGCCTCACCGGCCAGCAGCCGCAGTTGCCGGCGCCCGGCGCTGAACGCAACGTCGATGCGCGTGGCACTGTTGAGCTCCAGGCGCGAGCCGTCCGGGAGCTCGAACATGCGCCGCTCGCCCGCCTGCGTGGCGAGCACGTCGTGGTGGTTCATTTGCTGGTACTGCCAGCCGCCCCAACCCAGGCCAAGCGCAGCCAGCGCCACCCCCGCGGCCAGGGCCTGGCGCAGCAGGCGCCTGCGCGGCAGTTGGCGCACAGGCTCCGGTTCGCACAATGCTTCGAGGCGCTCGGGAGGGATGAAATCGGCTGCACACCACAACCTGCCGAGCAGTTCGTATTCCTGGCGGTGCTCGGGGCGCTCGTCCAGCCAATGCTGCAGACGCTCGCGCAGGGCACTGTCATCGGGCGCGTCCTGCATGCGAACAAACCAGGCGGCGGCCTGTTCGCGCGGGTTGTCGGCGCCTTGCTGATTCATCGAAAGGGTCTCCTGACTCATCTGGTGGTCACGTCCAGGTGCTCACGCAGATGTCGGAGCGTGCGAATCATATACTTTTCGACCATGTTCTTGGTCAAACCCATGCGTTCGGCGATCTCGGCCTGGGTCAAGCCTTCGAGCTTCTGCCAGATGAACACTCGCCGACAGTTGACCGGCAGCTGCGCCAGCGCCCGCTCGACCGTGTCGGCCAACTCCAGCGCGTGCATATAGGCTTCCGGGTCGCCGCTATGGCCGGTGCCTTCATCGAACAGTTCAATTTCCAGGGCCTGACGGCGGTCTTCGCGACGGAAACCATCCACCGCAATATTGCGTGCGGTCTGGTGCAGATAGGCGCGCGGCTGCTCGACCTGCTCGCGCGGATTTTCCAGCACGCGGACGAAGGCATCGTGGGCGAGATCCTCGGCCTGCTGACGACTGCGCAACTTGCGCGTCCAGGTGCCGATCAGCTCGTGATAGTGGTCGAGGAAGCCTTTGTGTCCGGACACGGTCTGGCTCGTCAGGGAGGCGGGGACAAGAAGTCGCAAATAGTAATACTTCTTATTAAAAGCGGCAAATCGGCGTGTGCCTGTTCGACCGAGGGCATTTTTTTGCCTTGGTAACAAAAAATTTATCGATGGATTCCGGCACGGATGTACCCGCTCTGCGTGGCCATAAATATGAACACCCAAGTGCTTTTCGCGAACGAGCACGGCGCCGCCCAAACACCGTGACGCCTATGAAAACGGGTTCGCTGGCGAACGGGCCGACATGCTCCATTCCACAATTCTTTACGCTGGAATTGGCCTGGGGAACATCTGCCGGTCACACGAGTCGGTTATTCAAATGGCTGCTCGTCGATTGCACCGGAACACGCCGGGATTGCGGGTTGATTCTGCATTCCTCACGCCCTAAAGTGCGCGCCGAACGTCCATGCTGGAAACGATCCATCCGGCTCAAGTACTGACGACGAGACAGCAAGGCCGCCGCTTTTTACAGCGACCTTTTTGCTTTCGGCGACATGCCTTGGGAAGTAGGCGAACCAAAGTGGGGATACGGAGGACGTTCAGTTTGCAGCCACTTATCTTTTCAGTTTGCCCATGGAGTCCCTAAGCATGTCGATCCAGGTCGAAGACTATTTCGCGCGCGATACCTTCCAGAAAATGAAGGCGTTCGCCGACAAGCAGGAAACCCCGTTCGTACTCATCGACACCCAGATGATCAGCCAGGCCTACGACGACCTGCGCGCGGGCTTCGAATTCGCCAAGGTCTACTACGCAGTCAAGGCCAACCCGGCGGTCGAGATCATCGACCTGCTCAAGGATAAAGGCTCGAGCTTCGACATCGCCTCGATCTACGAGCTGGACAAGGTGCTGGGCCGTGGTGTCAGCGCCGACCGCATCAGCTACGGCAACACCATCAAGAAGTCCAAGGACATCCGCTACTTCTACGAGAAGGGCGTGCGTCTCTACGCCACCGACTCCGAAGCCGACCTGCGCAACATCGCCAAGGCCGCGCCGGGCTCGAAAGTGTACGTGCGTATCCTCACCGAAGGCTCGACCACTGCCGACTGGCCGCTGTCGCGTAAATTCGGTTGCCAGACCGACATGGCCATGGACCTGCTGATCCTGGCCCGTGACCTGGGCCTGGTGCCCTACGGCATCTCCTTCCACGTCGGTTCCCAGCAGCGCGACATCAGCGTCTGGGACGCGGCCATCGCCAAGGTCAAGGTGATCTTCGAACGCCTGAAGGAAGAAGACGGCATCGAGCTGAAGCTGATCAACATGGGCGGTGGCTTCCCGGCCAACTACATCACCCGCACCAACAGCCTGGAAACCTACGCCGAAGAGATCATCCGCTTCCTCAAGGAAGACTTCGGTGACGATCTCCCGGAAATCATCCTGGAGCCGGGCCGTTCGCTGATCGCCAACGCCGGTATCCTGGTCAGCGAAGTGGTGCTGGTGGCGCGCAAGTCGCGCACCGCCGTCGAGCGCTGGATCTACACCGACGTGGGCAAGTTCTCCGGCCTGATCGAAACCATGGACGAAGCCATCAAGTTCCCGATCTGGACCGAGAAGAAAGGTGAAGCCGAAGAAGTGGTGATCGCCGGCCCGACCTGCGACAGCGCCGATATCATGTACGAGAACTACAAGTACGGCCTGCCGCTGAACCTGGCCATCGGCGACCGCCTGTACTGGCTGTCGACCGGCGCCTACACCACCAGCTACAGCGCGGTGGAGTTCAACGGTTTCCCGCCGCTGAAGGCCTTCTACCTGTAATGCGAAACGGGGCCGAAAGGCCCCGTTTTCGTTTGTGGGCGGCCTGTACTGGCCCCTTCGCGGGTAAACCCGCTCCCACAGGGACCGCGCCACATTGAAATCTGGCGCTGTACCTGTGGGAGCGGGTTCACCCGCGAAGAGGCCCTCACAGGCGACATCAGGCCTCGCGCCGCTCCAGTTCCTCGGCATAGCGCGCGGCAAAGCTCATCAGCACCGGCCCTGCGTTCTGCAACGTCACCAACGCACTGCGCAGAAAGCTCAGGTTGCCCTCCCCTCGCGCCCGCTCGAACCATGGCCCAGCCTCGGCGATCTCACCCCGCTCCACCAGCACCAGCGCCAAACTGAACATTCCGCGAAAATCCCCCGCCTCGGCCGAACGCCGATACCAGCGCACCGCCCGCACCGGGCTCGCGGTCGTGGCGATGCCCTGCTCCAGGTAACGTCCGTACAGGTTCATCGACTTGGCATGTCCCATGTGCGCCGCCTTCTCGTAGCAGAACAGCGCCTGCGCCTGGTTCACCGGCACCCCACGTCCGGTAGCCAGCAGGTTGCCCAGATTGTAGAGGCCCCACTCGGAGTCGGCATCGGCGGCCTGTGCGTAATGGATGGCCGCCTGGGTCAGGTCGATCTCCCCACCCCAGCCGTGCTCCAGGCAACGCCCCAGCATGTTGAAGGCCATGGCATTGCCAGCCTGCGCGGCAATGGCGAACCAATGCCGCGCCAGGCGCTCATCCTGTTCGATACCGTGCCCGTCGAGCAGGATCTGCCCAAGCAATGCCTGCGCCTCGACCACACCCTGCCCCGCTGCGGCAAGAATCGCCTGGGCGGCCTTGCCAGGGCTGTGCTCGAGCATGGCCTTGAGCCCGGCGACATTGACCACGTCCTCACGGCGCAACTGATACGACATGCTCAAACCTCCGCCCAGCGACGCAACAGGTTGTGGTAGGTGCCGGTCAGTTGCAGCAGCGACGGATGATCGGGCACATCGGCACCGAGCTGGCGTATGGCGTTGTCCATCTCGAACAGCAGCGTGCGCTGGCCATCGTCGCGCACCAGGCTCTGGGTCCAGAAGAACGCCGCGTAACGCTCGCCACGGGTCACCGGGTTGACCTTGTGCAGGCTGGTGCCCGGATACAGCACCATGTCGCCTGCAGCCAGCTTGACCTGCTGCACACCGTAGGTGTCCTGGATCACCAGTTCGCCGCCGTCGTAGCTGTCCGGCTCACTGAGAAACAGCGTGGACGAAAGGTCGGTGCGCACCCGCTCGGGGCTGCCCTTGGGCTGGCGCAATGCATTGTCGATGTGGAAGCCGAAGTTGCCACCCTCGCGGTAGCAATTGACCAGCGGCGGGAACACCTTGTGCGGCAACGCCGCCGACATGAACAGAGGATTGCGCCATAGCCGGTCGATCAGCGCGCTGCCGATCTCCTTGGCCAGGGCGTGGCCTTCGGGCAGTTGCAGGTTGTGCTTGGCCTTGGCCGACTGGTAGCCGGCAGTGACCTTGCCATCGGCCCAGTCGGCCTGCTCCAGCGCCTGGCGGATGCGGGAAATCTCGTCGGCGTCGAACAGGCCGGGGATGTGCAGAAGCATGCGCGGGTTACCTGGCAGAGGGCAAAGGCCCCAATGATATTGATTCCCTTTTGCGACAGGCAAGTGCCGTTTGGGCAATCCCTTTGGTACAGATGGCGGGCGCAGACGCATGAACCCGGAAAAACCGTAAGGGCAAAATGTAAAGATTGTAAGTTTCTTGCGAATGGTAACGAGTCTCAATTGTTACTTACAATTGCTTACATTAACATCCGCGGCCTTCACACCTTGGGGAAGGTCAAAAACAACATGCGCCACGTACCATCCGCTGTCAGCTCTCCACGCCTGCTCACCTGCGCCATCGGCGTCGCCATCAGCGCGACCTCGGCCTATGCCGCCGACCCCGCAGCCCAGCCAGTGACGCTCGACGCCACCAGCGTCAACGGCAAGGCCGAACAGGCGAGCACCGAGTACAAGGTCGAGAAAGCCTCCTCGCAGAAATACACTGCGCCGCTGGTGGATACCCCGCGCTCGGTCACGGTGATCCCGCAGCAGGTGATCAAGGACACCAACGCCCTGAGCCTGCAGGATGCACTGCGCACCGTGCCAGGTATCACCTTCGGCGCCGGCGAAGGCGGCAACCCGCAAGGCGACCGCCCCTTCATCCGCGGCTTTGACGCCCAGGGCGATACCTACCTGGACGGCGTGCGCGACACGGGTGCACAGACACGCGAGATCTTCGCCATCGAATCGGTGGAAGTGGCCAAGGGCCCGAACTCTGCGATTGGCGGGCGCGGCGCGGCAGGCGGCACCATCAACCTGGTGAGCAAGCGCGCACACCTGGGCAACTCGCTCGACGTTGCCTGGACCTGGGGCAGCGACCAGACCCAGCGCTACACCTTCGATGGCAACTACCAGTTCAGCGACAGCGTGGCCGGGCGCCTCAACCTGATGACCCACGAGAGCAACGTCGCCGGGCGCGACAAAGTCAATTACGACCGTTGGGGCATCGCCCCGTCGCTGGCCTTCGGCCTGGGCACCCCGACCCGCGTCAACCTCGACTACTACCACCTGGAAAGCGACGACCTGCCGGATTCGGGCATCCCCTACACCGTACCGGCCGGCGGCACCGGCGCCCGTACCTCGGCCAACCCGAGCAAGCCTTACGCAGGTGGCGACCACGACAACTTCTACGGCCTGACCGGCCGCGACTTCCGCAAGTCGCGGGTAGACATCGCCACCATCGCCGTCGAACACGACCTGTCGGACTCGCTGACCATCAAGAACACCCTGCGCCACGGCAACAGCATGCAGGACTACATCCTCACCCAGCCGGACGACAGCAAGGGCAACGTCAACAACGGCAGTGTCTGGCGCCGCGCCAACACCCGCGTGGGCAATACCGCCACGACCACCAACCAGACCGACCTGTTCGGCGAGTTCTACCTGGGCGGCCTGAAGAACAGCTTCTCCACCGGCATCGAGCTGAGCCGCGAAGAAAGCGAACGGTCCTCCTACAACGTCAACACCGACACCACGCCAGCCTCGCCCGGCAACGCCAGCACCAACTGCACCCCGGGCATGATCGTCTCCAGCGGTTACAACTGCACCTCGCTGAGCAACCCCAACCCGGACGACCCGTGGAACGGCGCGATCTCGCGCAACTACGCCGGCACCACCACCAACAGCAAGACCCGCGCGCTGTACGTCTTCGACACCCTCGAACTGACCCCGCAGTGGCTGCTGAACATGGGCCTGCGCTACGACCACTTCGACACCGACTACAAGACCTATACCGCAGCCGGCGCCACCACTGCCAAAGGCCGCGACAAGAGCGAGTTCATCACCGGCCAGTTGGGCCTGGTGTGGAAACCGGCCGACAACGGCAGCATCTACGTGTCCTACGCCACCTCCGCCACGCCACCGGGCGCGATGCTCGGCGAAGGCCAGGAAGGCAACCCGCTGCCGGGCACCCCGGACCGCTCGGGCAACCTGCTGTCCAGCGACCTGGAACCTGAAGAAACCACCAACTACGAGATCGGTACCAAGTGGGACCTGCTTGACCAGCGCTTGTCCCTGGCCGCTGCGCTGTTCCGCACCGAAAAGGAAAACGCCCGCGTCCAGGTGAACACCACCACCTACGAGAACGTCGGCGAAACCCGCGTGCAGGGCATCGAGCTGTCGGCCAGCGGCAAGCTCACCGACAAGTGGCAGGTGTTCGCCGGCTACACCTACATGCAGGCACGCCAGATCGACGGTGGCCCGCTGGGCAAGGCCAACGACGGCAACCAGCTGCCGAATACGCCGAACAACAGCGCCAGCCTCTGGACCACCTACGCCATCACACCGAAGCTGACCGTTGGCGGCGGCGCCTTCTATGTGGATGACGTGTATGGCAGCGTGGCCAACACCACCATGGTCGACAGCTACGTGCGCTACGACGCCATGGCAGCGTACAAGCTGACCAAGAACGTCGATCTGCAACTGAACGTGCAGAACCTGACCAACGAGGTGTACTACGACAAGGCCTTCTCCACCCACTTCGCCAACCAGGCGGCCGGGCGCACGGCGCTGCTGACCACCAGCGTCCACTTCTGATGATGGGACTGGGCTAGTCTGCACCGGCCTCTTCGCGGGCAAGCCCGCTCCCACAGGGACACCACAATCCTCAAATCTGTGGAACACCTGTGGGAGCGGGCTTGCCCGCGAAGAGGCCGGTGCAGTCGAGCACTAAACAGAACGCCCCCCGCCCCGATCATTCCTGTGAGCGGGGCTTTTACGTATCAAGGCATAATGCACGCCGCGCGGTCTGTGGCAGCAACACAAGGTGATCGATGTGGTGAAGAAGTCGCTTTTCCAACTGCACTGGTTCTTTGGCATCACCGCCGGCCTGGTGCTGGCGCTGATGGGCATCACCGGTGCGATCTGGTCGTTCCAGGAAGAACTGCTGCGCCTGTTCAACGCCGATGTGCTCAAGGTCGAGGTGCGCCAGGAGGGTGTGCTGCCGCTGCCGGAACTGGTGCGCCGCGCGGAACTGGCCCAGGGTGACAAGGTGGCGATGCTCTGGGTCGATACCCACGCCGACACTGCCGCACGCCTCTTCTTCACCCCGCCGCCCGGCGAACGCCGCGGTGAGCTGCGTTATGCCGACCCGTACACTGGCGAGCTCAAGGGTGAAGTGACGGGCCTAGGCTTCTTCAACCTCATGCTGCAGTTGCACCGCTTCCTGGCCATGGGCGATACCGGCCGGCAGATCACCGGTGCCTGCACCCTGATGCTGATCTTCTTCTGCCTCTCCGGCCTTTACCTGCGCTGGCCGCGCCGGGCCCTGAACTGGCGGGTCTGGCTGAGCTTCGACTGGGCCAAGAAAGGCCGCGCCTTCAACTGGGACCTGCACGCCGTCGCCGGGACCTGGTGCCTGCTGTTCTACCTGCTGTTTGCCCTGACTGGCCTGTTCTGGTCCTACGACTGGTACCGCGAGGGCCTGAACAAACTGCTCGCCGACAAACCCGCAGCCGGCGAGCAGCATCAGCGCGGCGCAGGTCGCGGCCGGCCCGGGCCACAAGCAGCGGATGCCAAGGCGGCGCCGCTGGTGGTCGACTACGACGCCATCTGGAGCAATCTGAAGGATGCCGCAGGCCCACGCCTTGCCAGCTACAACCTGCGCCTGCCACCTGGCGGCGGGCAGCCGGCGACGCTGTTCTACCTGCTCGATGATTCGGCCCACGAACGCGCCTTCAACACCGTGACGCTTGACCCCGCCACCGGCCAGATCAAACGTCACGAGCGCTACACCGACAAGTCGTTCAAAGCCCAACTGCTACAGAGCGTCTACGCCCTGCACGTGGGCAGCTATTTCGGTTTGCCGGGCAGGATCATCCTCACCATCGCCAGCCTGACCATGCCGCTGTTCTTCGTCACCGGCTGGCTGCTGTATCTCGATCGCCGCCGCAAGAAGCGCCAGGTCCGTGCCGCCCGAGGCTCGGTCGACACCGCCAACGCCAGCGGCGACAGCTGGCTGATCGGCTTCGCCAGCCAGAGTGGCCTGGCCGAGCAACTGGCCTGGCAGAGCGCAGGGCAGTTGCAGGCGGCGGGCTTGCCGGTACAGGTGCGCTCGCTCGCCGAGCTGGGCGAGGACGAGCTACGCCAGGCCCGTCGCGCACTGTTCGTGGTCAGCACCTTCGGTGACGGCGAGGCGCCTGACAGCGCCCGCGGCTTCGAGCGCAAGGTGCTGGGCCAGCCCTGGGCCCTGCAACACCTGAACTACGCCCTGCTCGCCCTGGGCGATCGACAGTATCCGCATTTCTGCGGTTTCGCCCGGCGTCTGCAGGCCTGGCTGGCCGAGCGTGGCGCGACCACCGCGTTCAGCCCGATCGAAGTCGACAGTGCCGACCAGAACGCCCTGCAACAATGGCAGCAGGCCCTGGGGCAACTGACCGGCGCACGTCCGCTCGCCGCCTGGCAACCGCCCAGCTACGGCAACTGGCGCCTGGTACGACGCGAGCGCCTCAACCCCGGAAGCCAGGGCGCACCGGTGTACTTGCTGGGCCTGAGTGCCGAACACCCAAGCGTCTGGGACGCTGGCGACCTGGTCGAGGTGCTGCCCCGCCACAGCCAGGCGCGTATCGATGCCTTCCTGCAAGGGTTGGGGCTCGATGCGAATCTGCCGGTGCAACTTGAGGGTCTTGTCGAACCGCTTGGGCAGGCGCTGGCCAGCCGCCAGTTGCCAACCAGCCGCGAGCATCTGGTCGGCCTGCACGCCCAGGCGCTGGTCGATTCGCTGATTCCACTCGGTGCCCGCGAATACTCCATCGCCTCGATCGCGAGCGACGGCGTGCTGGAGCTGATCGTGCGCCAGGAGCGTCATGCCGATGGCAGCCTCGGGCTGGGCTCCGGCTGGCTGACCGAATACCTGCCCATGGACGGCCATGCCAGCCTGCGTCTGCGCCGCAACAGCAGCTTCCACCTGCCGGCCGCCTCGGTACCGATGGTGCTGATCGGCAACGGGACTGGCCTGGCAGGCCTGCGCAGCCTGCTCAAGGCCCGGATCGCAGGTGGTGAGCAGGGCAACTGGCTGCTGTTCGGCGAACGCAACCGCGCCCACGACCTGCTCTGCGGCCGCGAGCTGCAAGGCTGGCTGGACAGCGGCGATCTGACACGATTGGACCTGGCGTTCTCGCGAGACCAGGCGGAAAAGGTGTATGTGCAGGATGTGCTGTTGCAGCAAGGCGAAGAGCTGCGCCGCTGGATCGACGAGGGTGCCTGTGTGAATGTCTGCGGCAGCCTGCAGGGGATGGCAGGCGGCGTGGATGCAGCGCTGAAGGGGCTTCTGGGTGAAGAGCTCGTCGAGCGGCTGATCGAGGATGGGCGCTATCGGCGGGATGTGTACTGACCAGCGCCTGATGTATCGGTCTTTTCGCGGGCAAGCCCGCTCCCACAGGTAAAGCATTGAGTAACGCTTTACCTGTGGGAGCGGGCTTGCCCGCGAAAAGAGCACTGCAGTTTCAATGCAGCTCGAAGGTGTCGGCATCCAGGTTCGCCGGGAACTTGGCCCGATACGCCGCCAGGTCAGCGGCGCTCAACACCGCGCTGAACACCCCGTCGGCTTCCCCCGCACTCAGCAGGCTCTCGCCCTGGAAGTCCAGCACCTGGCTGTCCCCCGAATAGGCAAAGCCTTTGCCGTCGGTCCCCACTCGATTCACCGCAGCCACGTAGCACAGGTTCTCGATCCCCCGCGCCGGCAGCAGCCGGTTCCAGTGCTGGCGCCGCGCGGCCGGCCAGTTCGCCGTGTACAGCAGCAGGTCGGTGTCCTGGGCGTCGCGGCTCCACACCGGGAAGCGCAGGTCGTAGCAGATCAGCGGGCGAACTCGCCAGCCCTTGAGCTCGAACTGCACCTGGCGCTCGCCAGGCGTGTAGTGCTTGTGCTCACCCGCCATGCGGAACAGGTGGCGCTTGTCGTAATGCAGCACCTCGCCGTCCGGTCGCGCCCACAGCAGGCGATTGCGATGGCTGCCGTCGGCGGCCTGGATGATCACACTGCCGGTGATCACCGCATCGATCTTCTTTGCCTGTGCCTTGAGCCACTTGTAGGTCGGACCCTGCTCGGGCTCGGCAAGGCGTTCGGACTCCATCGAGAAGCCAGTGGTGAACATCTCCGGCAGGATCACCAGGTCAGCGCCACGGGCCTGCTCCAGCAATACCTCGAAATGCGCATGGTTGCCCTCGCGGTCATGCCAGGCCAGGGTGGTCTGCACCAGGGCGAGCTTCAGGTTCGGCAGTTGACTCAGATCGCGCATAGTTTTTCCGCCGCCTGACGCAGCGTCTCCTCACGTTTGGCAAAGCACAGGCGCACCAGGCGTTGCTCGGGGATGGGGCGCTGGTAGAACACCGACACCGGGATGGTCGCCACGCCGTGTTCGCGGGTCAGCCACAGGGCCATCTCCACATCATTGAGGTCGGGACGGATCGCCGAGTAGTCCACCAACTGGAAATAGGTGCCCGCGGTGCGGGTGAAGGCAAATCGCGATGTTTGCAGCAGGTCGCAGAACAGGTCGCGCTTGGCCTGGTAGAAGCCTGGCAGTTCGTCGATATGCTCCGGGTGTTCGGCCATGAAGTCGGCCAGCGCCCATTGCAGCGGCGTCACGCCGCAGAAGTTGACGTACTGGTGGACCTTGCGCAGCTCGGCGCTCAGCACAGGCGGTGCAATCACATAGCCGGTCTTCCAGCCGGTGACGTGGTAGGTCTTGCCGAACGAGCTGACCACGAAGGCCCTCGCATACAGCTGCGGGTGAGCCAGCACGCTGGCATGGCGTACGCCGTCGTAGACCAGGTGCTCGTAGACCTCGTCGCTCACCAGGTAGATTTCGCGCTCGGCAATCAAGGCGGCAAGCTGGTCGAGGTCTTCACGGGTGATCAGGGCACCGCTGGGGTTGTGCGGCGAGTTGAGGATGACCATGCGCGTGCGCGGGGTCAGGGCATCGCTGAACTTCTGCCAGTCGATGCGAAAATCGCCATCGCTCAGTTGCACATGCACGCAGCGACCACCGGCCAGCTCTACCGACGGCTCGTAGCTGTCGTACGACGGGTCGAAGACGATCACCTCGTCGCCAGCCTGGATCACCGCCTGGATCGCACAGAAGATCGCCTCGGTGGCGCCCGGCGTGATGGTCACTTCCTGATCGGCGTCCACCTGGGCGCCATAAAGCCGGGCGATCTTCGCCGCGACCTGCTGCCGCAACACCGGCAACCCGGTCATCGGCGCGTACTGGTTGTTGCCAGCGGCCACGTGTCGGCCGACCGCATCGAGCAGCGGCTGCGGGCCATTGAAATCGGGGAAACCCTGGGACAGGTTGAGCGCGCCGGTTTGCGCGGCGAGCTGGGACATGGTGGTGAAGATGGTCGTGCCGACGTTCGGCAGTTTGCTGCGGATCATGGAGCCCTCTTTCCTGCGGGGTGGTCCGGCACGGGGTGGAGTCCGAGCATAGCGGATCGGGCAGGCAGGAAAAAGGTTGAAACATTTAAAGGCTCATTCGTGGGCAAGCCAGCTCCACAGGTCGTTCACAGATCTCAATGCCTGTGCCATACCCAATGGGAGCGGGCTTGCCCGCGAAGAAGCAGACGCGAGAATCAGCGCTTGTCTTTGCGCTTCTTCTCAGCCTTCTTGTGGTGCGACATCAAGCGACGCTTCTTGTTGACCTGGCGATCGGTGAGGGTGTTCTTGTTGCCCTCGTACGGGTTCTCGCCGCCCTTGTACTCGATGCGGATCGGCGTACCGACCAGCTTCAGCACACGGCGGTAGGTGTTTTCCAGGTAGCGCGAGTAGGAACGCGGGATCTTGTCGGTCTGGTTACCGTGAATCACGATCAGCGGCGGGTTGGCGCCACCCAGGTGGGCATAGCGCAGCTTGATCCGACGACCATTGACCAGCGGCGGCTGGTGCTCGCTGATCGCATCTTCGAGGATCTGGGTCAGGCGGCTGGTCGGCCAGCGGGTGACCGCCGACTTGAACGCGGCCTGCACCGACTTGTACAGGTGGCCAACGCCAGTGCCGTGCAGGGCGGAGATGAAGTGGATATCGGCAAAGTCGACGAAGAACAGCCGGCGCTCCAGCTCGGTCTTCACGTAGTCGCGCTCGCCCGGCTCCATGCCGTCCCACTTGTTCAGGGCAATGACGATGGCACGGCCGGCGTCCAGGGCGAAGCCCAGCAGGTTCAGGTCATGGTCGACCACACCCTCGCGCGCGTCCATGACGAAGATCACCACGTTGGCGTCCTTGATCGCCTGCAGCGTCTTGACCACCGAGAACTTCTCGACTTCCTCGTGGATCTTGCCGCGTTTGCGCACCCCGGCAGTGTCGATGAAGGTGTACTTCTCGCCATCACGCTCGAACGGGATGTAGATACTGTCGCGGGTGGTGCCCGGCTGATCGTAGACCACCACGCGCTCTTCACCGAGCATGCGGTTGACCAGCGTGGACTTGCCGACGTTGGGGCGACCAATGATGGCGATCTTGATGCCATCCTTCTCGCTTGGGCCTGGGATACGCACCGCTTCCTCGCCTTCGGCGACCTCGGCATCCAGCGCTTCCTCGACCTGGTCGCGCGGGATGTGGCCAAGCACGGCTTCCATCAGCGCGTTGATACCACGGCCTTGCGAGCCAGCGACCGGAATGGCGTTGCCCATACCCAGCGGCGAGAACTCGGCGCGGGCGACATCGGCATCGATGTTGTCGATCTTGTTGGCGACCAGGATCGCCTCTTTGTTCCGCTTGCGCAGGTGCTCGGCGATCATCTGGTCAGCGGCGGTCATGCCGGCGCGGGCATCGACCAGGAACAGCACATAGTCCGCTTCTTCGATGGCCATCAGCGACTGCTCGGCCATCTTCTCGTCCATGCCCACTTCGTCGCCGGTGATACCGCCGGTGTCGATGAGGATGAACGAACGACCCTGCCAACTGGCATCGCCGTACTGGCGGTCACGGGTCAGGCCCGACAGGTCGCCGACGATGGCATCGCGGGTCTTGGTCAGGCGGTTGAACATGGTGGATTTGCCGACGTTCGGCCGTCCCACCAGGGCGATTACGGGAACCATGCGGCTCTCCATTCGTGAATTCTTGAAAATGCAAAGGCCGCTGCAAGGCAGCGGCCGGAGTTCGGGCGGCGCTTCCTGCGCCGCAGCCTGAAACCGATGACGGTCTCAAGCATAGCTTCAGCGGATGGTCAGTGCCTCGAGCTTGCCGCTGTTGCCATAGACATAAATGGTGTCGCCGACCACCAGGGGACGGGCGCGCAGGCCATCGCTGTCGATACGCTCACGGCCGACGAAGCGACCATCGACCTGGCTGAGCAGGTGCAGGTAACCCTCGAAGTCACCCACCGCGACATAGCTGGAGAACACTTCCGGTGCCGACAGTTGGCGACGGGCCATGGAGTCGTTGGTCCACAGCGCCGAAGACGAACGCTCATCGACGCTCTCGACGGTGCCCGAAGCTTCGCTCACGTAGACGTTGCCAAAGCCCTGGGCGACACCGACGTAGCTGGAGGCATCGCGCTGCCACAGTACACGGCCGCTTTCCAGGTCCAGGCCCGCGACGCGACCCTGGTAGCTGGTGACGTACAGGGTACCACCGGACAGCAGCAAGCCACCGTCGATGTCCACCACGCGGTCCAGCTCGGAACGGCCTTGCGGCACGGCCACGCGGGCTTCCCACACCGGCACGCCGTTCTGCGTGTCGACTGCAATCACCTTGCCGGTGGACAGACCAGCCACCGCCAGGCGGTTGGTGACGATCGGCGCGCCGGTACCACGAAGAGTGAGTACCGCAGGCGAGCTCTCGTAGATCCAGCGGCGATCACCGGTGCTGAAGTCCAGGCCGATCAGACGGTCGTCCTGGGTCTGCACCACCACCACATCACCGTTGGTCGCCGGCGGAGCCAGCACTTCGCTGGTGACGCGCGAGCGCCAGCGCTCTTCACCGGTGCTGGAGTCCAGGGCGATGACTTCACCCTTGAGGGTACCCATCATCAACAGGCCGTAACCCACGCCGACAGCGCCGGAAACCGGCACCTCCAGGTCCTTCTTCCACACCACGTCACCGTTGCTGCGGTTCAGGGCGAAGACCTTGCCGTTGACGTCGGCGGCGTAGATGCGGTCGTTCTCGATGGCCGGCACCAGGGTGTTGTACTTGTCACCCTGGCCGTCACCGATCGAACGGCTCCACTGCTTCTTGAGCACCACCTCTTCGGTGAACTTGGTCAGTTCGGCCGGGGGCAGTTCCTTCTTGCTGTTGCTGCTGCAACCCGCGGCCAGCACGGCCAGGGCGAGCACTGCTGCTTGTTTCCAACCGGTCACTTCACGCGTCCCCTTTGGCCAGGTCATCCAGCTTCAGTTGCAGGCCACCGATCGCGGCGTCGTCGGACAGCGCGGCCTTGGCTTTTTCATACGCACCGTGGGCATCGTCGGCACGGCCCAACTGGACCAGCAAGTCACCCTTGAGCTCCTCGCGGCTGGCCAGGAACGCCTTGTCGGCATCACCGTCGAGCAGCTTGAGGGCCTCCTCGGCCTTGTCCTGGGCAGCGAGCACACGGGCCAGACGCTGGCGCGCGATCTCGCCGAGGGTGGCATCGGCCGGCTTGTCCATCACGTTCTTGAGCTCGGCGGCGGCATCGTCCAGCTTGCCGCTGTCGACCGCGACCTTGGCCACGAACAGGCTGCCGTACTGGGCATAGGCCGAACCGCCAAATTCGCTCTTGAGCTTGCCGGACAATTCGGCGACCTTGGTCGCATCCGGCTTGCCGTCAGGCGTCAGGGTAGTTTCCAGCAACGCCTGGTACAGCGCCGAAGCGCCTTGCGACTGGTTGCTCTGGTACTTGTGCCAGGCCTGCCAGCCCATCACCACCGCGGCGGCGAGCAGGGCACCGGTCAGCAGCGGCTTGCCGTTGCGGTTCCACCAGTCCTTGGCTGCGGCCAGGCCATCATCATCGGTACTCGACACCCCAATACTCCTTTTCAGCAATTCGGCTGTTTGACCGCTTCACGCCTGCGCGAGAGCAGCTTGCAGGTGCTCGGCCAGAGCATCCCAGGCAATGTTCTGTTGTTCGCCCTGGCCACGCAGGGGCTTGAAACCTACCACTTGTTGCGCCAGCTCGTCGTCCCCCAGGATCAGGGCGAACAGCGCCCCGCTCTTGTCGGCCTTCTTGAACTGGTTCTTGAAGTTGCCACCACCGGCGTTGACCGCCAGGCGCAGGCCCGGCAGGCGATCGCGCAGTTGCTCGCTGATCTTCAGGCCCGCCAGCTCCGCCTGCTCGCCGAAGGCGCACAGATAGACATCCAGCGTGCGGCTGATCGACTCAGGCACCTTGCCCAGCGTCTCGATCAGCAACAGCAGGCGCTCGATACCCATGGCGAAGCCCACGCCAGCCGTCGGCTTGCCGCCCATCTGCTCGACCAGGCCATCGTAGCGGCCACCAGCGCAGACAGTGCCCTGGGCACCGAGCTTGTCGGTCACCCACTCGAACACGGTCTTGCTGTAGTAGTCCAGGCCACGCACCAGTTTGGTGTTGATCACGAACGGGATTCCGGCAGCGTCCAGGCGGGCCTTCACGCCCTCGAAGTGCACGCGGGACTCTTCGTCCAGGTACTCTTCGAGCTTCGGAGCGCCCACCAGGGCGGCCTGGGTACCTTCGTTCTTGCTGTCGAGGATGCGCAGCGGGTTGCTCTGCAAACGACGCTTGCTGTCGTCGTCCAGCTGATCGATACGTTCGCTGAGGAACTCGACCAGCGCGTCGCGATAGCGCGCACGGGCTTCGCTGGTGCCCAGGCTGTTGAGCTCGAGCGTGACCGCGTCCTGGATACCCAGGCGCGCCCAGAGGCGCCAGGTGAGCATGATCAGTTCGGCGTCGATGTCCGGACCGGCCAGGTTGAATACCTCTACGCCGATCTGGTGGAACTGGCGATAGCGCCCCAGTTGCGGGCGCTCGTGGCGGAACATCGGGCCGACATACCAGAGTTTCTGGACCTGGCCGTTGCCGATGATGCCGTGCTCGAGCACAGCACGCACACAGGCGGCAGTGCCTTCGGGACGCAAGGTCAGCGAGTCCTTGTTGTCCTGGAAGGTGTACATCTCTTTTTCGACGATATCGGTGACTTCACCGATCGAGCGCTTGAACAGCTCGGTGAACTCGACGATCGGCGTGCGGATCTGGCTGTAGCCGTAGCCGTCCAGCAGGCCGGCCACGGTGCCTTCGAAGTAGCGCCACAGGGGCGACTGCTCGGGCAGGATGTCGTTCATGCCACGGATGGCTTGCAGCGATTTGCTCACGAAAAGTCCTTACGAATCTGTGTATCAGCCGCGGGCGATCAGCGCCGCGTCGGCCTCGACCTTTTCGGCCGCTTTCTGGCGGATGAGCTTTTCCAGCTCATCGACCAGGTTGTCATTGGTCAGCTTCTGCGCCGGCTTGCCATCGATGTACACCAGGTTCGGGGTACCACCGGTCAGGCCGACGTGGGATTCCTTGGCTTCGCCCGGGCCGTTGACCACGCAGCCGATCACCGCGACGTCCAGCGGTACCAGCAGGTCTTCCAGGCGCCCTTCAAGCTCGTTCATGGTCTTGACCACATCGAAATTCTGCCGGGAACAGCTCGGGCAGGCGATGAAGTT
This sequence comes from Pseudomonas sp. S44, assembly GCF_016624805.1. Taxonomy (NCBI): domain Bacteria; kingdom Pseudomonadati; phylum Pseudomonadota; class Gammaproteobacteria; order Pseudomonadales; family Pseudomonadaceae; genus Pseudomonas; species Pseudomonas sp. S44. The sequence continues at coordinate 20,801 of NZ_JACVTY010000035.1, read as the reverse complement.
GATGCCACGCGAACGCAGGTGCAGCGACTTGAGGATGTCGTAGCCGACCTTCACTTCCTCGACCGGATCGGCAGCAAGCGAGATGCGAATGGTATCGCCAATGCCTTCGGCAAGCAGCATACCGAGGCCGACGGCGGATTTCACCGTCCCCGAGCGCAGACCACCGGCTTCGGTGATGCCCAGGTGCAGCGGCTGCACGATCTGCCTGGCCAGCAGGCGGTAGGCTTCGACGGCCATGAACACGTCGGAGGCCTTGACGCTGACCTTGAAGTCCTGGAAGTCGAGGCGGTCAAGGTGCTCGACATGGCGCAGCGCCGACTCGACCAGCGCAGCCGGGGTCGGTTCGCCGTACTTCTTCTGCAGGTCCTTTTCCAGCGAGCCGGCATTGACGCCGATGCGAATCGGGATACCGCGGTCGCGAGCGGCATCGACCACCGCGCGTACGCGGTCTTCACGGCCGATGTTGCCCGGGTTGATGCGCAGGCAGTCAACACCAAGCTCGGCGACGCGCAGGGCAATCTTGTAGTCGAAATGGATGTCGGCGACCAATGGCACGCTGACCAGTTGCTTGATCTTGCCGAAGGCTTCGGCCGCGTCCATGTCTGGCACCGAGACGCGGACGATGTCGACACCGGCGTCGACCAGGCGCTGGATCTGCCCAACGGTGGCGGCGACATCATTGGTGTCGGTGTTGGTCATGCTCTGTACCGCGATGGGTGCATCACCACCCACCGGCACATTGCCGACCCAGATTTTGCGGGATTCGCGACGTTTGATCGGAGATTCGCCGTGCATGACTTACTGTCCCAACTTCAGGCGAGCGGTCTCGCCACTGGTGAACGGGGCGACATCGACGGCCTGACCGTTGTAGCTGACCTGAGCGCCGCGGGCAAAGCCCAGGCGGACCGCAAACGGCGGCTTGCCGGTCAGTTCCAGGCTGTCACCCTTGCGCTTGATCGCGCTGAACAGCACCTTGCCGTTGCCATCGGTGACCTGGGTCCAGCAATCGGCGGTGAATTGAATGGCGACCTTGCCATCGCCAGCAGCAACCACGGCAGGCTCGGCAGCAGCGGGAGCGGTCGGTGCGGCGTGGGTGGCAGGCGCGGTCGGTGCGGGCATGGTGGCCGGCGTGTGGGTCTGGGCAGGAGCCTGGGCAACCGGAGCGGCTGGAGCGGCGGCTGATGCCGAGGTGGCCGGGTCGCTCTGCACAGGCGCCTCGGCGGCGGGTTCGGTCGGAGCCTGCTCAAGCGGCAGTGGCGCGCTTTCAGGCTGCTGGCCAGCAGTCACGGCCTGATCTTCCGGCTCGTCAAGCGGGTGGATCTGGGTGGTACCGTCGGCGCTTTCGACCTCGACATGCTCCAGGGCGATCTTGGCCAGGTCCTTGCCACGCAGGCTGCTCTGGTCCTGCCACCAGAAGAAGCCGCCACCGACCACAGCTACCAGCAGCAACAGGCTGACGACACGCAGGATGTTGTGCGAAAGGCGCACCGGCTCCTCGATACGACCAAGGGCGTGCACTTCGCTGCCCTTGGCGTGAGTCCCGGTGATCTGGTCGAAAGCCTCGACGAGCGGCGCCTGATCCATGTCCATGAGCTTGGCGTAGGCGCGGATATAGCCGCGCGCGAACGTGTGTCCGGGAAGCTTGTCGAAGGCGCCGGTTTCCAGGTTGTTCAGCGAAGTGACCGTGAGATTCAGCTTACGGGCGACCTCGGCCTGCGACCAGTTCCGGTTCTCGCGGGCCTGGCGCAAGACATCACCGGGATTCTGCTGAATCGCTGCTGCTGCTTCGGGGTGCGCGGCTTTCATCGTTGCTCCGACAGGTATTGCTGATATTCCGGCGTACCGGGATAAAGTCGTTGTAATTTCTTGCCCAGCTCGGCCGCGGTGCCGTGCTCTTCGAAGACTCGGGCGAGGCGGCTGCCCAACAACAGACTGCGGGCGTCATGATCGCCTTGCTGGCTGAAACGTTCGTAGTAGTCCCGGGCCGGCACATAATGCCTGTTTTCGTAGGACAACTCAGCCATTTCCAGCAGCGCTCGTGGTTGCCGTTGATTGAGCCGCAGGGCCTTGTCCAGGTATTCGTGCGCCTGCTCGCGGCGCCCCTGCTTGAGTGCGGTCAGGCCAAGGTTCTCGTACACCCGGGAGCGCTCAGGATACAGGGTATCGGCGGCGGCTTGGCGAAACATCTGCTCTGCCTGGCGAAAATGCCCTTGAGCATATAGGAAACTGCCGTAGTTGTTGCGAATCCGCGTGTCATCCGGGTGTTGCGACAAGGCTTCGCGGAAATGGCCATCCGCCAGATCGGGCTCGCCCTGGGCCTGAAAGACCAGGGCCAGGGCGGCGTGTGCATCGGCATCACGGCTGTTCAACGCAAGCGCCCTTGCCAGCGGGGCCTTGGCTTGCTCAGTCATGCCTTGTTGCAAATACCCCAGGCCCAACTGCACGTAGGCACGCCCTGCCTCCGCCCTGCCCTGTCGGCTGGAAAGCGGATCACCTGCACCGCCGGACACGCAGCCGGCCAGCAGCAAAAGCGACAGGATCGACAGCGCGGCGCGCAGGGTCATCGGCGGAGTCCGTCAGTGGCGCGCAGCGCTGTCTTGCAGCTCGCTGCCATCGGCGTTGATCTGGCGCACGGCGATGTAGCGTTCGCTGCGGCGGGTGCGGTCCATTACCTGCCCCACCAACTGGCCACAGGCCGCGTCGATATCTTCGCCGCGGGTGGTGCGGGTGGTGACGTTGAAGCCGCCGTGGTGCAGCAGATCCTGGAAGCGACGGATCGCATTGTTGCTGGGGCGCTCGTAACCGGAGTGCGGGAACGGGTTGAACGGAATCAGGTTGATCTTGCACGGCACGTCACGCAGCAATTCGATCATCTGCGCGGCATGCTCAGGCTGATCGTTGACGTCCTTGAGCAAGGTGTACTCGATGGTGAGCACCCGCTTGCCACCGAGCGTGGACATATAGCCCATGCAGGACTCGAGCAGCATCTTGAGCGGGTACTTCTTGTTGATCGGGACCAACTGGTTGCGCAGCGCGTCGTTGGGCGCATGCAGCGACAACGCCAGCGACACGTCGATGTGCTTGGCCAGCTCGTTGATCATCGGCACGACACCCGAGGTGGACAGGGTGACGCGACGCTTGGAAATGCCATAGCCCAGATCGTCCATCATGATCTTCATCGCGGCGATGACATTGTCGAAGTTCAGCAAGGGCTCGCCCATGCCCATCATGACCACGTTAGTGATAGCGCGGTCGATCTTGGCCGGGACGGTCCCGAAGGATTTGTTGGCAAGCCACACCTGGCCAATCACTTCGGCGGCGGTGAGGTTGCTGTTGAAGCCTTGCTTGCCGGTGGAGCAGAAACTGCAGTCCAGGGCACAGCCGGCTTGCGAAGAAACGCAGAGGGTACCGCGGTCGTCGGTGGGAATGTAGACGGTCTCGACGCAGCTGCCGGAGGCAACGCGGACTACCCATTTACGGGTACCGTCGGCGGAAATGTCCTCGCTGACCACTTCCGGGGGGCGAATCTCGGCAACGGCCTCGAGCTTTTCGCGCAAGACCTTGCCAACGTTGGTCATGTCCGCAAAGTCGGACACGCCAAAATGGTGAATCCATTTCATCACCTGACCGGCACGGAAGCGCTTCTCCCCGATCGAGTCGAAGAACTGTTCCATTTCCGGCAGGGTCAGCCCCAACAGGTTGATTTTGCCAGTAGATGTCGTCATGGATTCACCCTCACTCGTAAGCTTTCGCTTAGCGAGTGGTTACCTCGGTAGCAGCGAAGAAGTAAGCGATTTCGCGAGCTGCAGCGGCTTCGGAGTCCGAACCGTGAACGGCGTTGGCGTCGATCGACTCGGCGAAGTCGGCACGGATGGTGCCTGGAGCGGCTTCTTTAGGGTTGGTGGCGCCCATCAGCTCACGGTTCAGAGCGATGGCGTTCTCGCCTTCCAGCACCTGGACAACGACCGGGCCGGAAGTCATGAAGGCAACCAGATCACCGAAGAAGCCACGAGCGCTGTGCTCGGCGTAGAAGCCTTCGGCTTCGGCCTTGGACAGCTGCTTGATTTTCGAAGCGACGATTTTCAGGCCGGCTTCTTCGAAGCGAGTGGTGATCTTGCCGATGACATTCTTGGCAACTGCGTCAGGCTTGATGATGGAGAAAGTACGTTGAACAGCCATGGAAAACTCCAGAATTTGAGTGTTGCGAAAAATTAAACCCGCGAATTATACGCGGGTTCCAGGGGATTGCCTAACCTGCAGAGACGCTCAGTCGGCTTCTTCGATCCAGGCCGCCTGGATGGCCTCGAGCACTTTCTCACCGCCGCGTGACGGATCGTCGCTGAACTCTGGCAAAGCCAGCACCCAACGGTGCAGATCGACGAAATTCACATATTTAGGATCGACGTCCGGCTTGCTTTCCGCAAGCTGGATGGCGATCTCAAGTACATCAATCCATTTCAGGCTCATGCTGAAAACCTCAGTGCGGCGCTTCGGCAGCGTGGTTGAGCGAGTATTTCGGAATCTCGATGGTGATGTCTTCATCACCCACGATCACCTGGCACGCCAGGCGAGACTGCGCTTCCAGGCCCCAGGCCTTGTCCAGCATGTCTTCTTCCAGCTCGTCGGCTTCTTCCAGCGAGTCGAAACCTTCACGCACGATGCAGTGGCAGGTGGTGCAGGCACACACGCCACCGCAGGCGCTTTCCATCTCGATATGGTGCTCGTGGGCCAACTCCAGGATGTTGGTCCCTGGCTCCACTTCGACCACCAGCCCATCCGGGCAGAACTTCTCATGCGGCAGGAAAATCACCTGGGGCATCGGTTACTCCTCGATCTCATTCAGGTTGCGCCCGGCCAGTGCGGCTTTGACCGTCGAATCAAGGCGACGGGCGGCAAAGGCATCGGTCACCTGCGACAGACGCTTGGTCTGTTGCTCGATGGCAGCGCCATCGGTGCCGCTAAGCAAATCACGCAATTCTTGCATCTGGAAGGCGATGGCCTCGCGCTCGTCAGCACTGAGCAGACGCTCGCCATCGGCATCCAGGGCGCCCTGCACCGCTTCGAGCAAGCGCTCGGCATCGACCTGGTGCTCGCGCAACTGGCGCGCCTGCTTGTCGGAGCCTGCGTGCTCGAAGGAGTCCTTGAGCATACGAGCGATCTCGCCGTCGGTCAGGCCGTACGACGGCTTGACCTGGATGCTCGACTCCACGCCCGAGCCCAGCTCGCGGGCCGCGACGCTGAGCAGGCCGTCGGCATCGACCTGGAAGGTCACGCGGATCTTCGCTGCACCGGCCACCATGGCCGGGATGCCGCGCAGCTCGAAGCGGGCCAGCGAACGACAGTCGCTGATCAGCTCGCGCTCGCCCTGCAGGACGTGAATCATCATGGCCGACTGGCCATCCTTGTAGGTGGTGAACTCCTGGGCGCGAGCCACGGGAATCGTGGTGTTGCGTGGAATCACCTTCTCCATCAACCCGCCCATGGTCTCAAGACCCAACGACAGCGGGATGACGTCCAGAAGTAACAATTCGCCACCCTCGCGGCGATTACCGGCCAGGGTGTCGGCCTGGATCGCGGCACCAATGGCGACGACCTGGTCCGGATCGATCGAGGTCAGCGGAGCGCGGCCGAACAGCGTGCCGACGGCTTCACGCACACGCGGCACGCGCGTCGAGCCACCGACCATCACCACCGCGCCGACCTCTTCCAGCTCGACACCGCTGTCGCGCACGGCGCGGCGGCAGGCCTTGAGGCTGCGGGCGATCAGAGGTTCGATCATGGCTTCGAAGGTGGCACGGCTGAGCTCGCCCTGCCAGGCGCCATGGGCGACGCTGACGGTATCGGCGTCGGTCAAGGCCTCTTTGGCGGTACAGGCCGTCTGCAGCAGTTGACGCTGGGTCGCCGGGTCGAGATCGGCGGACAGACCGGCCTGCTCGATGATCCAGCCGGCGATGGCGTGGTCGAAGTCATCGCCGCCCAGAGCAGTGTCGCCCCCCGTGGCCAGCACTTCGAAGACGCCCGCGGTCAGGCGCAGGATCGAAATATCGAAAGTGCCGCCCCCCAGGTCGAAGATCGCCACCACGCCTTCGGCGTTCTGGTCCAGGCCATAGGCCACGGCGGCAGCGGTCGGCTCGTTGAGCAGGCGCAACACGTTCAGGCCAGCCAGACGCGCCGCGTCCTTGGTGGCCTGGCGTTGGGCGTCGTCGAAATAGGCCGGCACGGTGATGACCGCCCCCACCAGTTCGCCACCGAGGGTTTGCTCGGCGCGCAGACGCAGGACCTTGAGAATGTCGGCTGACACCTCCACCGGGCTCTTCGGCCCCTGGACGGTGTCGATGAACGGCATGTGAGACTCGCCGCCAACGAAGCGATAGGGCAGTTGCTCGCCCAACTGCTTGACGTCGGCAAGACCGCGCCCCATCAGGCGCTTGACCGAAAGCACGGTGTTCAGCGGGTCGCTGGCGGCTGCATCACGAGCCGCCTGGCCAACGTCGCTGTGCCCGGGCAAATAGCGCACTGCGGACGGCAGGATGACGTTGCCCTGGGCGTCGGGCAGGGGCTCGCTGCGACCGCTGCGCACCGCAGCGACGAGAGAGTTGGTAGTACCCAGGTCGATACCCACCGCCAGGCGACGCTGGTGCGGCTGGGGGCTCTGACCGGGTTCGGCGATCTGCAGTAGGGCCATGCTTATCTGAATACCTTAGGCGTCATCACGGGCAACGCCGGGGTTAATCGTCGAGGCGCTCTTCGAGTTGGCGCACTTCTTGGGCGAGCTTGTCGAGAAACTGCATGCGGCGCATCAGGCGCTCGGCCCTGTCGCGCTCGGCAGCTTGATCCCAGCAGGCGGCGAAATCCTCGTTGAGCGTGTCCTGGGCGACCTTCAGGCGCTTCTTGAACACGGCAACACCGTCGAGGTCGGCTTCGTCCTGCAGCTCTTCGAGTTCTTCGCGCCACTGCATCTGCTGCAGCAGGAAGTCGGGGTCGTGGACCGTGACTTCCTGGGGCACTTCGTGACCGCTGACGGCCAGCAGATAACGCGCGCGACGCGGCGCGCTGCGCAGCGTCTGGTAGGCGTCGTTGAGTGCTGCGGACTTTTCCAGGGCGACACGCTGCTCACGCTCGGAGGCGTCAGCGAAGCGGTCCGGATGGACCTCGCGGGCCAGCTCACGATAACGGGTGGCCAGCTTGTCGAGGTCCAGGCGAAAGCCCGGCTGCAGGTCGAACAGGGCGAAATGGCAAGGAGTACCCACGTCAAGCCTCAGACATTGAAGCTTTCGCCGCAGCCACACTCACCGCGCACGTTGGGGTTGTTGAACTTGAAGCCTTCGTTCAACCCTTCCTTGACGAAATCCAGTTCGGTGCCATCGAGATACACCAGGCTCTTCGGGTCGATGATGACCTTCACGCCATGGTTCTCGAACACCTGGTCCTCGTCGGCCAGCTCGTCGACGAACTCCAGCACGTAGGCCAGGCCCGAGCAGCCGGTGGTGCGCACGCCCAGGCGGATGCCTTCACCCTTGCCGCGCCCGTCGAGGGAGCGGCGAATGTGGTTGGCGGCGGCTTCTGTCATGCTGATAGCCATCGGAACTCCTTACCTCGCGGCGACTTAGATCAAGCCTTTCTTCTGCTTGTAATCGCGAACGGCTGCCTTGATGGCATCCTCGGCGAGTACCGAGCAGTGGATCTTGACCGGCGGCAACGCCAGTTCTTCGGCCAGCTGGGTGTTCTTGATGGTTTCGGCTTCGTCCAGGGTCTTGCCCTTCATCCACTCGGTGGCCAGGGAGCTGGAGGCGATGGCCGAACCGCAGCCGTAGGTCTTGAACTTGGCATCTTCGATGATGCCTTGCTCGTTGACCTTGATCTGCAGACGCATCACGTCACCGCAAGCCGGGGCGCCGACCATGCCGGTACCGACGTCCGGATCTTCGGCGTCCATCTTGCCGACGTTGCGCGGGTTTTCGTAGTGGTCGATGACCTTTTCACTGTATGCCATGGTGCAATTCCTTCCTCATCAGGGAGCCGCTCTTGCTGGCGACTGCTTAGTGGGCGGCCCACTCGATCTTGGAGATGTCGACGCCGTCTTTGTACATGTCCCACAGCGGCGACAGTTCACGCAGCTTGTTCACTGCCTTGCAGACTTCCTGCGCGGCGTAGTCGACTTCTTCTTCAGTGGTGAAGCGACCGAAGGAGAAGCGGATCGAGCTGTGCGCCAGCTCGTCGTTGCGGCCCAGGGCGCGCAGTACATAAGACGGCTCGAGCGACGCGGAGGTGCAGGCCGAACCGGAAGAGACGGCGATGTCCTTGAGCGACATCAGCAGCGACTCGCCTTCGACGTAGTTGAAGCTCAGGTTCAGGTTGTGCGGAACGCGCTGGGTCTGGCTGCCGTTGACGTACAGCTCTTCAAGGTCGGAGACCTGCTTGAAGAAGCGGTCGCTCAACGCCTTGATGCGCACGTTTTCAGCGGCCATTTCCTGCTTGGCGATGGCGAAGGCCTCGCCCATGCCCACGATCTGGTGGGTCGGCAGGGTGCCCGAACGCATGCCGCGCTCATGGCCACCGCCGTGAATGATGGCTTCCAGGCGCACACGCGGCTTGCGGCTCACGTACAGCGCGCCGATGCCCTTCGGGCCGTAGACCTTGTGCGCCGAGAACGACATCAGGTCGACCTTGGTCTTCTGCACGTCGATTTCGACCTTGCCGGCCGACTGAGCGGCATCGACGTGGAACAGCACACCGCGCGAGCGGGTCAGTTCACCGATGGCGGCGATATCGTTGATCGAGCCGACTTCGTTGTTCACATGCATCAGCGAGACGAGGATGGTGTCGTCGCGCAGCACTGCCTCGACCATCGCCGGGGTGACGATACCGTCTTCACCGGGTTCGAGGTAGGTGACTTCGAAACCTTCGCGCTCGAGCTGGCGAGCGGTGTCGAGGACCGCCTTGTGCTCGATCTTGGAGGTGATGATGTGCTTGCCCTTGGTCTGATAGAAGTGCGCGACACCCTTGAGCGCGAGGTTGTCGGACTCGGTGGCACCGCTGGTCCAGACGATTTCGCGCGGGTCGGCGTTGATCAGCTCGGCGACCTGGCGGCGGCCATTCTCGACCGCCTCTTCAGCGCGCCAGCCGAACACGTGGGAACGCGAGGCCGGGTTACCGAAGTTTCCGTCGACCAGCAGGCAGTCGGCCATCTTCTGGGCGACGCGGGGATCGACCGGGGTGGTCGCGGAGTAATCGAGGTAGATCGGCAACTTCATTGAGTATCTCCTATCAGGCGTTGGCGTCGCTCGTCGCTGCATCAGTCGACGGCGGACGTCTCAATCTTGTCCAGCTGGGCAACGCGACCGGCGACTCGACGCAGGTCCTGGCGCTGGGCGACTTCCTGCACCTCACGGCGCATGACGAGGTCGGACAGGCTGATGCCGCTGAGGAATTCGTGGATCTGCTGGCTGAGGTCGCACCACAGGTGGTGGGTCAGGCAGGTATCACCGGCGTGGCAATCCCCGAGGCCTTGGCAGCGAGTGGCGTCTACCGACTCGTTGACCGCGTCGATTACCTGCGCCACCTGGATGGTTTCCATGCCCCGCGACAGCTGGTAGCCGCCACCCGGACCGCGCACGCTGGATACCAGGCTGCTGCGGCGCAGCTTGGCGAACAGCTGTTCCAGATAGGAGAGGGAGATGCCCTGGCGCTCGGAAATGTCGGCCAAGGATACCGGCCCATGCTGCGCGTGCAACGCCAGGTCGAGCATGGCGGTGACGGCGTAACGGCCTTTGGTAGTCAATCGCATGGCTATGGGTACCACGGGAGTTACAGGATGTGTGCGAGTATGCGATTCCCGAGCATTTAAGTCAACTATAAGACCTAGTGCTTTAGTCGGGTTTGCATGCGGGAAGCGGGCGCGATGATAGCAGACAAGGGGCGCGAGCACACGCCCCGTGTATCAGCCGGGCGTAATCAATGCGACGGAGTGTCGCTCTGCGCAGCCTGCTTGACCTCGGCGAAGTCTTCTTCCGGCAGCGCCGGCAGGGCCTTGGCACAGTAGTCACTGCCCAGGTTGGTCAGCGCCCCGCACATGCCCTCCAGGCGCTCGTCGACCGCCTGCAGGTGGTCGAGCATCTGGCCGATGGCGCGCGCTACCGGGTCGGGCATGTCGCCACTGACGCCGTAGGCATCGAAGCCGATCTTCTCGGCCATGGCCTTGCGCTTGGCCTCGACCTCACTGTCTTCGGTCTTGACGATGATCCGCCCCGGGATCCCGACTGCCGTGGCGCCGGCCGGCACGGCCTTGGTCACCACCGCATTGGAGCCGATCTTGGCCCCGGCGCCAACCGTGAACGGGCCGAGCACCTTGGCGCCCGCCCCCACCACTACGCCGTTTTCCAGGGTCGGGTGTCGCTTGCCCTTGTTCCAGCTGGTGCCGCCGAGGGTAACGCCCTGGTAGAGCGTGACATCATCGCCGATCTCGGCGGTCTCGCCGATGACGATGCCCATGCCATGATCGATGAAGAAGCGCCGGCCAATGGTGGCGCCCGGATGGATCTCGATGCCGGTCATCCAGCGCCCGAAGTTCGACACCAGGCGCGCCAGCCATTTGAAGTCGCGTTTCCACAGGGTATTGCCCAGGCGATGCAGCCAGATGGCATGCATCCCGGGGTAGCAGGTCAGTACCTCGAAGGCATTGCGCGCCGCCGGGTCACGATGAAACACACTCTGGATATCTTCACGCAGACGCTCGAACATTGTTTCTAGTCCTTCCGCTTGTGCGCATCACCCCGTGCGACCTTCTGGGTCTCGGTGAGGATGCCGCGCAAAATGCTCATTTCCGAACGATTGACCGAGCTGCGCCCATACAACCGGCGCAGGCGCGCCATCAGGTGCTTGGGCTTCTCAGGGTCAAGAAAGCTGATGTCCACCAGGGTCTTTTCCAGGTGTTCGTAGAACAGCTCCATTTCGTCCAGGGTGGCCAGCTCATCGCTGGCATCGACCTTCTCGACCTTCGCCGGCGCACCTTGCGCCGCCAGCCATGCGGTACGCACCTCGTAGGCGAGCACCTGGACCGCGGCGGCAAGATTCAGCGAGCTGAAATCGGGGTTCGATGGAATGTGCACGTGGAAGTGACATCGCTGCAGTTCGTCATTGGTCAGGCCTGCGTGTTCACGACCGAACACCAGGGCGATCTCCTCGCCAGCGGCCGCACGCGCGACGCTCTGCACCCCGCATTCGCGCGGGTCGAGCATCGGCCACGGCATGCTGCGATCACGGGCGCTGGTACCAATCGCCAGGCTGCAACCGGCCAGCGCCTGCTCGAGCGTATCGACCACAATGGCGCCGTCCAGCACATCGTCGGCACCAGAGGCACGGGCACTGGCGTCTGCCGCGGGGAAATCCAGTGGCTGGACCAGCACCAGGCGCGACAAGCCCATGTTTTTCATGGCACGAGCAGCGCCGCCGATGTTGCCGGGGTGGCTGGTATTGACCAGAACAACACGAATATTCTGCAGCAAGGTGTCGAGCTCACGGATGCCTATAAAGGGGGGAACGATCTTACCTAAGCGACGGGCGTAACGCCACGAATGCGAATGTCACCCTTCTGCCGGAACAGTTTTCTGATAGACTAGGCGGCTTTCTTCTTTAACATCTCCAGGTGAAACGCCCATGCAGCCTATGCTGAATATCGCCCTGCGCGCCGCTCGCAGCGCCAGTGAACTGATTTTCCGCTCCATCGAACGCCTGGACAGCATCAAGGTCGACGAGAAAGAGGCCAAGGATTACGTCTCCGAGGTCGATCGCGCCGCCGAGCAGACCATCGTCAACGCCCTGCGCAAGGCTTACCCGAACCACTCGATCCAGGGTGAAGAGACTGGCCTGCACGCCGGCTCCGGTGAGGAAGGCAAGGACTACCTGTGGATCATCGATCCACTGGATGGCACCACCAACTTCCTGCGTGGCGTTCCGCACTTCGCGGTCAGCATCGCCTGCAAATACCGCGGCCGCCTTGAGCACGCGGTCATCGTCGACCCGGTCCGCCAGGAAGAATTCACCGCCAGCCGCGGTCGTGGCGCCCAGCTCAACGGTCGTCGCCTGCGTGTCAGCTCGCGCACCAGCCTGGAAGGCGCCCTGCTGGGTACCGGCTTCCCGTTCCGCGACAGCCAGATGGCTGACCTGGACAACTACCTCGGCATGTTCCGCGCCCTCACCGGCCAGACCGCCGGCATCCGTCGCGCGGGTTCCGCCGCCCTGGACCTGGCCTACGTTGCCGCTGGTCGTTTCGACGCCTTCTGGGAGTCAGGCCTGTCCGAGTGGGACATGGCCGCAGGCGTACTGCTGATCCAGGAAGCGGGCGGCCTGGTGAGCGACTTCAACGGTGGCCACGACTTCCTCGACAAAGGCCACATCGTTGCCGGCAACATCAAGTGCTTCAAGGCGGTACTGACCGCCATCCAGCCGCACCTGCCGGAAAACCTCAAGCGCTGAGCCAGGGCTTAGGATGCAAAAAAAGCACCCCGTGGGGTGCTTTTTTGTGCCTGTTTTCCCTGGTTCTGCTGGCCCGCGACGAAGCCAGCATCCAGATCACTGGCCGGGCTGCGCCTGGCTCAGCACCAGCTTGCCGTTCTTGTCCAGCGGAATGGTCGAACCTGGCTCGTGGTCCATCTTCACCACACCAGCCTGGTCACCGATGGTGTACTTCACGGTGTAGCCCACCACCTTGTCGCTGATGTCGTTGACCGTGTTGCAGCGCGTTTGCGTGGTGGTGTAGGTGTCACGCTCCTGCATGCCTTCCTGCACCTTGTTGCCGGCATAACCACCACCCACCGCACCTGCGACCGTGGCGATCTTCTTGCCGGTGCCGCCACCGATCTGGTTACCCAGCAGGCCACCGGCCAGGGCGCCCACCACGGTACCGGCGATCTGGTGCTGGTCCTGCACCGGACGCTGGCGCGTCACGGTCACGTCCTTGCACACTTCGCGCGGCGTCTTCACCTGCTGCTTGATCGGTTGTACGTCAGTGACCTGGGCGTATTCCGGCCCTTTGTTCACCAAGCTGTAGGTCGCCACAGCACCTCCGGCTGTAACACCGACAGCACCCAGAACCGCACCCACCAGCATTGATTTGTTCACGTGGAATCTCCTGATCATACCCGCGGGACATTGCCCGCCTTCTCCCTGCCTTGGAGCAAAAAAAAAGGCGCGAGTTCAACACTCGCGCCTCTCTTTACGCCAAACGGCGTAGGACAAGCCCTTACGGACGGTCGTCCACACCCTCGGCCTTGACCGGCGGGATCAGGTCTTCACTGTTCAGGTTCAGCCAGATCAGCACCACGTTGGCGATGTAGATCGACGAGTAGGTACCCGCCATGACGCCCAGGAACAGCGCCAGCGAGAAGCCGAACAGGTTGTCGCCACCGAAGAACAGCAGCGCTGCGATCGCCAGCAAGGTCGACACCGAGGTGGCGATGGTGCGCAGCAGGGTCTGGGTGGTCGAGACGTTGATGTTCTCGATCAGCGACGCCTTGCGCATGACGCGGAAGTTCTCACGCACGCGGTCGAACACGACGATGGTGTCGTTGAGCGAGTAGCCGATGATCGCCAGCACTGCCGCCAGTACCGTCAGGTCGAAGGTGATCTGGAAGAACGAGAGGATGCCCACGGTCACGATCACGTCGTGAATCAGCGAGACGATCGCCCCCACCGCGAACTTCCACTGGAAGCGGAACGCCAGGTAGATCAGTACCCCGCCCAGCGCCAGCAGCATGCCCAGGCCGCCCTGGTCACGCAGTTCTTCACCGACCTGCGGGCCGACGAACTCGACACGCTTGACGGTGGCCGGGTTGTCGCCGCCCACTTTCTGCAGCGCCTGGGCAACCTGATTGCCCAGTTGCGGGTCATCGCCAGGCATGCGCACCAGCAGGTCGGTGGTGGCACCGAAGCTCTGCACGATGGCCTCGTGGAAGCCGGAGTCGACCAGCTCGGCACGCACCGCCTTGAGGTCGGCCGGACGCTCGTAGGTCAGCTCGATGAGCGTACCGCCGGTGAAGTCCAGGCCGAAGTTCAAGCCCTTGTGCCACCAGCTGAACAGCGCCAGTACGGTCAGCAGGACAGTGACGGCGAACGCAACGTTGCGCACGCCCATGAAGTTGATGGTTTTCATCGCAGCTCCCTCAAACCCACAGCTTCTTGATGTCACGCCCGCCACAGGTCAGGTTGACCATTGCGCGGGTCACCATGACGGCGGTGAACATCGAGGTGAAAATCCCGAGGGACATGGTGACCGCGAAGCCCTTGACCGGGCCGGTACCCATGGCGAACAGGATGCCGCCGACCAGCAGGCTGGTCAGGTTGGCGTCGATGATCGCGGTGTAGGCACGGTTGAAGCCTTCGTGGATGGCGCGCTGCACCGACATGCCGTTTTTCAGCTCCTCGCGAATCCGCGAGAAGATCAGCACGTTGGCGTCGACCGCCATACCCATGGTCAACACGATACCGGCGATACCCGGCAGCGTCAGGGTCGCGCCCAACAGCGACATCAGCGCCAGCAGCAGCACCATGTTGCCCGCCAGGGCGATGGTGGCGATCACGCCGAAGCCACGGTAGATGGCGATGATGAACAGCGAGACGAACAACATGCCCCACAGCGATGCATCGACACCCTTGGTGATGTTGTCGGCACCCAGGCTTGGGCCGATGGTACGTTCTTCGGCGAAGTACATCGGTGCGGCCAGACCACCGGCACGCAGCAGCAGGGCCAGTTCGGACGACTCACCCTGGCCGTTCAGGCCGGTAATACGGAACTGGCTGCCCAGCGGCGACTGGATGGTCGCCAGGCTGATGATCTTCTTCTCTTCCTGGAAGCTCTGTACCGCCACTTCCTTCTCGACGCCATCAACGGTCTGCTTGACGTAGCGGGTCACCGGCTTCTGCTCGATGAAGATCACCGCCATGCTGCGACCGACGTTGCTGCGCGTGGCGCGGCTCATCAACTCGCCACCGTGGCCATCCAGGCGGATGTTCACCTGCGGACGACCGTGCTCGTCGAAGCTCGCCTGGGCATCGGTAACCTGGTCACCGGTGATGATCAAGCCACGCTCGACCGCAGCCGAACGGTTGCCGTCACGGAACTCGAAGACCTCGGTGGTCGCTTTCGAAGCACCTGGCTCAGCGCCGAAGCGGAACTCCAGGTTGGCCGTCTTGCCGAGGATACGCTTGGCTTCGGCAGTGTCCTGCACGCCCGGCAGCTCGACCACGATACGGTTGGCGCCCTGGCGCTGAACCAGCGGCTCGGCCACGCCCAGCTCGTTCACACGGTTGCGGACGGTGGTCAGGTTCTGCTTGATGGAGTATTCGCGGATTTCGGCGACCTTGGCCTGAGTCAGCGCCAGACGCAGCACGGAGAGCTCGTTGCGCTCGGTGGTGGTGATGTCGAAATCATTGAAATTCTTGCGGACCAGGGCACGTGCCTGTTCGCGAGTAGCATCGTCGGCGAAGCCCAGCATGATGCTGCCGTCCTGCTGGGGCAGGCTACGGTAGCGCACGCGCTCTTTGCGCAGCAGGGTCTTCACTTCGCCATCGTAGACCTTCAGGCGGGCGCTCATGGCCTTGTCCATGTCCACTTCCAGCAGGAAGTGCACACCACCGGACAGGTCCAGGCCCAGCTTCATCGGGCTGGCACCCAGGTTGCGCAGCCACTGCGGGGTGGTCTGGGCCAGGTTCAGTGCGACGACGTAGTCGTCACCCAAGGTCTTGCGCACCACATCCTTGGCCGGCAGTTGGTCTTCCTGGTTGGTCAGGCGCACCAGCGCACTGCCCTTCTCGCCCAGGCTGCCACCCTTGACGGTGATACCGGCATCGGCCAGCGCCTTGGTGGCGCGGTCGAGGTCGGCCTGGCTCACGTGCAGCGCGGAACTTGCACCGCTGATCTGCACCGCCGGGTCATCCGGGTAGAGGTTGGGAGCGGAATAAATAAAGCCGACCGCCAGTACCACCAGGATCAGCAGGTATTTCCACAGAGGGTATTTGTTCAGCATCACGCCGCCCGTTCAAGACGCGGGGCGCTTTGCGCGCCCCGACTGGAAAAAATGAAACCGGTAACTCAGATAGCCTTGAGCGTACCTTTTGGCAGGGTCGCGGCGATGGCGCCCTTCTGGAACTTCAGCTCGACGTTGTCGGACACTTCCAGCACCACGAAGTCGTCGGAAACTTTGACGATCTTGCCGGCGATACCGCCGTTGGTGACCACTTCGTCACCCTTCTGCAGGGCGCCGAGCAGGTTCTTCTGCTCTTTGGCACGCTTGGCCTGCGGGCGCCAGATCATCAGGTAGAAGATGACCAGGAAACCGACCAGGAAGATCCACTCGAAGCCGGTACCGGCTGGGCCGGCGGCAGGGGCTGCAGCGTCCGCGTAAGCGGCGGGAATCAGAAAGCTCATGTAGCACTCCAGTTGCTGAATTTAGTTATGTGTGCGAACAGTCAGTCCAAAGGCGGAACGGGAAGTCCGCGCTTGGCATAGAAGGCGTCGACAAAGGCGGCCAATTTACCCTGTTGAATAGCCTCGCGTAAACCGGCCATCAAGCGCTGGTAATGGCGCAAGTTGTGGATGGTATTCAGCATGCTGCTCAACATTTCGCCGCACTTGTCCAGGTGATGCAGATAAGCGCGGGAGAAGTTGGTGCAGGTATAGCAGTCACAGGTCGGATCCAGCGGCGAATCATCGTGGCGATGGAACGCATTGCGGATCTTGATCACCCCTGTATCGACGAACAGATGGCCGTTGCGCGCGTTGCGCGTGGGCATCACGCAGTCGAACATGTCGACGCCGCGGCGCACACCCTCAACCAGATCTTCCGGTTTGCCTACCCCCATAAGGTAACGAGGTTTGTCAGCAGGCATTTGTGCCGGCAGGTAATCCAGCACCTTGATCATCTCGTGCTTGGGTTCGCCCACCGACAGACCGCCGATGGCCAGGCCGTCGAAGTCGATATTGACCAGCGCCTCCAGCGAGCGCATGCGCAGGTCCTGGTACATGCCCCCCTGAACGATGCCGAACAGTGCCGCGGTGTTGTCGCCGTGGGCGTTCTTCGAGCGCTGGGCCCAACGCAGCGACAGCTCCATGGAGGTGCGCGCCACATCGTGCTCGGCCGGGTACGGCGTGCACTCGTCGAAGATCATCACGATGTCCGAGCCCAGGTCACGCTGCACCTGCATCGACTCTTCCGGGCCCATGAACACCTTGGAGCCGTCGACCGGCGAGGCGAAGGTCACGCCCTCTTCCTTGATCTTGCGCATCGCGCCCAGGCTGAACACCTGGAAACCGCCGGAGTCGGTGAGGATCGGGCCTTTCCACTGCATGAAGTCGTGCAGGCCGTTGTGCTTCTTGATCACCTCGGTGCCCGGGCGCAGCCACAGGTGGAAGGTGTTGCCCAGGATGATCTCGGCGCCGATGGCCTCGATGTCCCGCGGCAACATGCCCTTGACCGTGCCATAGGTGCCCACCGGCATGAACGCTGGGGTTTCCACGGTGCCACGGGGGAAGGTCAGCCGACCGCGACGGGCCTTGCCGTCGGTGGCCAGCAGTTCGAAGGACATTCGACAGGTGCGACTCATGCTTGATCCTCGGGGCCGCGCGGCGCCGGATTGCGGGTGATGAACATGGCATCACCGTAACTGAAGAAGCGGTATCCCTGCTCGACCGCCGCGGCGTATGCGGCCATGGTCTCGGGATACCCCGCAAAGGCCGAGACCAGCATCAGCAGCGTGGACTCGGGCAAATGGAAGTTGGTCACCAGCGCATCGACCACGTGGAACGGCCGACCGGGGTAGATGAAGATGTCGGTGTCGCCACTGAACGCCTTGAGCACACCATCGCGCGCCGCACTCTCCAGCGAGCGCACGCTGGTGGTACCGACCGCGATCACCCGCCCGCCACGGGCGCGGCAGGCCTCGATGGCATCGACCACATCCTGGCTCACTTCGAGCCACTCTTTATGCATGTGGTGATCTTCGATCTTGTCGACCCGCACCGGCTGGAAGGTGCCGGCACCTACATGCAGGGTGACGAAGGCGCGCTCGACGCCCTTGGCGGCGATCTGCTCCAGCAGCGCCTCGTCGAAATGCAGGCCCGCCGTAGGTGCAGCAACCGCACCGGCACGCTCGGCGTAAACGGTCTGGTAGCGCTCACGGTCGGCGCCTTCATCCGGGCGGTCGATATACGGCGGCAGCGGCATATGACCGACGCGATCGAGCAGTGGCAGCACCTCTTCGGTGAAGCGCAGCTCGAACAGCGTCTCATGGCGCGCGACCATCTCGGCCTCGCCACCGCCATCGATCAGCACCGTGGCGCCGACCTTCAGTGCCTTGCTGGCACGCACATGGGCCAGTACCCGATGGCTGTCGAGCACCCGCTCGATCAGCACTTCCAGCTTGCCGCCGGAAGCTTTCTGACCGAACAGCCGCGCCGGAATCACCCGAGTGTTGTTGAACACCATCAGGTCGCCCGGGCGCAGGTACTCGAGCAAATCGGTGAAGCGCCGGTGCGCCAGCTCCCCGCTCGGCCCGTCAAGGACCAGCAGACGGCTGCCATGGCGCTCGGCCAGGGGATGGCGGGCGATGAGGGAATCGGGGAGTTCGAAGGAAAAATCGGCGACGCGCATGATCGTGTTCGGCTTGGCAGGGCCGGGAAGTTTAGCCCAATGCATGAAAATTGACCATGAAAGCCGATTGACCGACTGCAGGAGCCTCTCTATACTGCGGCGCCACAAGCCCTGATGGCGGAATTGGTAGACGCGGCGGATTCAAAATCCGTTTTCGAAAGGAGTGGGAGTTCGAGTCTCCCTCGGGGCACCATCACATAGTTCCAAGCGGTCCCTACCAGACCTGGAACAACAAGAAACCGGCCAACGAGCCGGTTTTTTTGTGCCTGTTGTCAGTGCAGCCCTACCATCATTGTCGTCCAGTTACCTGATCAGTTGATTGATGCACCTTTTTTGGTACAATCCCATTCATGGACGAACCCCTTATCAAGCTGAACGTCAGATTTTTCCGCACGGAGGCAGGAAATGAACCCGTGCGTGAATGGCTGACAGAGCTGGACCGTGAAAGTCGCCGACTCATTGGAGTCGACATCAAGACCGTGCAGCTTGGGTGGCCGATCGGGATGCCTGTCGTACGCAAGATGGAGCCAGGACTCTGGGAAGTAAGGACGAGCTTGGTCGATACCATCGCCAGGGTTTTGTTTGCGGTAGAAGGTCAGACCATGGTCCTGCTTCACGGCTTCATCAAAAAAAGTGAGAAAACACCGGCGTCTGACCTGGCCACTGCCAGAAAGCGCAAAGCAACACTCAAGAGGAACAAGCAATGAACCAGCACATCGGCTCCGACTTCGATGATTTCCTTGCAGAGCAAGGGCTCGCAGAAGAAGTGTCTGCTGCTGCCCTCAAGCGAGTCATCTCTTGGCAGATCGCTGAAGCCATGAAGCGCCAGAAGATGACGAAGAAAGCACTGGCCATGCGCATGCATACCAGCCGTACCGCAGTAGATCGCGCGCTCGATCAGGACGATCCAGGAATGACCTTGGCGACCCTGGCTAGCGCCGCCCGCGCGCTCGGTCAGCGCGTCGAGGTGCGGCTGGTTCCAGAAAAAGAAACAGCCCACGCCTGACCCGTAGTCGATAAAGCTTTGAGTTTGTTTTTCTCAAGCTCAAATCGAATGGTCTATGCCAATACTGCGACGCCATGAAGAACCGACCAAAAGGTCGGTTCTTTTTTTAACTAGGTTTTGGCGATCTCAGCGCCGACTCAACGCCAGACGCGCCGCAAACAACACAAACACCAGTCCCGTCGCCCGATCCATCCACTGAATCACTTTCCCTTTGCGCAGCACACCCGCCATGGATTGTGTCGCACTGATCAACCCCATCGCCCAGATCAACCCCAGCAGCACATGAATGCCCACAAGCCCGAAGGTCCATGCAATCAGCGGCTGGCCTTGCGGAATGAATTGCGGCAGAAACGACACGTAGAAAATCCCGACCTTGGGATTGAGCAGATTGCCCATCATGCCCTTGAGGAACCAGTTCGCTGCCGGTCGCCTCTCGGCCTCGGCAGGCGCCAGCGACTGGCGTGGGCGCAGGAGCATGTTCACGCCCAACCATGCCAGATAGGCCGCGCCGCAGTACTTGAGGATGTCGTACGCCAGCTCGGAGACGGCGATCAATGCACCAAGGCCGAAGGCGACCGCCGCGCCCCAGAGCAGGCAGCCGGCGTTGATGCCCAGGGCCGCGCGCAGCCCCTGCTTGCGTCCTTCGACGGCGGAGGTTCTGAGGATCAAGGCGGTGTCGAGGCCGGGGGTTACCGTCAGCAGGGTAGCCGCGAGTGTGAAGGCAATCAGATTGTCGGCGATGGACATGGGGGCTCTACCTGGGCAGGAAGTTGCCCTAGATTAGCTTGGGCGACGCTTTTTTCGTTGTGGATAAGTGGCTCGATTTTCAGTTTTTCCCCATTCCCTGTAGTCCGTTTCCCAAACATACTCTCGGCCGCCTAAAGCCGTTGCGGTGCCATGGGGCGCGTTCTAGTCTCGCCCGGTCGTTGCTCATCAACGACCGGCTTTGACAGGCCGCATGCTCAAGTCCAAACGGCTGACCTCAATGGCAGCTGTACGTGGGGCACATTCGTGTGCGCCGGGTTCTTGAGCCTCCGGTCTGTCAACCCACGTACGGTTGCCTCCATTCGTTTGACAGCGATGGTTCGCAACTCCTGAAAACGGCTCAAGGAGTTACCATGTTAAAGATCGTCCCCGATCCCCCCTTCGCC
>NZ_JACVTY010000034.1:0-62652 GCF_016624805.1 Pseudomonas sp. S44 | reverse complement strand
GCTGCCTGGCACGGGCTACGCCCGTGTTCGCGGGTAAACCCGCTCCCACAGTGGATTGGGCTGACCTTTGGATTTTGAACAAGACAGTCGCCCCTACAAGAGCTTCGCAACTTCTGAATACTGCGGTGTTGTCTGTGGGAGCGGGCTTGTCCCGCGATCACCGGCGTAGCCGGTGCCATGCAGCGCGGCGTCTGCTTCGGGGGACAAGTCGCCGCGGCGAACCGCCGCTTTCACAAGGGATTGGGCTGACCTTTGGATTTTGAACAAGACAGTTTGCCCCTGCAGGGCCCTCAGCGCTCCTCCAGTTCCACCAGCACCGTCCCTTCGCTGACCATATCGCCCTCCTGGCAGAACAGCGCCTTCACTGTCCCCGCCTGCGGTGCACGAATACTGTGCTCCATCTTCATCGCCTCCAGCACTACCAGCGCTGTTCCGGCTTCCACCGTCTGGCCCGCTTCGACCAGCACGCGCACGATGCTGCCGTTCATGGGCGCGCCCAGACCGCCCTGATGGCTTTGGCTGGCCTCGGCGGCGGCAATCGGATCGAACGCCATGACCGCGTGCAGTTCGCCCGCCCATTGCAGGTACAGCACCCCTTCGCGACGAATGGCCAGGTAGCGCCGACGCAGGCCATCCTGATCCTGCACCAAGTGCTCGCCGAGCAGTTGGAATGCCGAGGGCGCGCTGTTCTGCAGCGCCACGGCCTGGTCCTGACCGTCGCATGAAAGATGCAGGCTGCTGCGAGCCGGCAGGCCCAGGCGCAAGCCATTGTTGTGGGCCCAGGGCGAGTCACCGTCGTCTGCGCGCCGCCGTGGTGAGCCGCTCTGCAGCCAGGCTTCGGCAGCGGCTTGCCAGAACATCGCCGGGCGCTCGCCCGTGGCGGGCAGCAGCACCTCGTGATGACGACCAATGAAGCCGGTGTCCAGTTCGGCGGCGGCGAAGGCCGGATGGGCGAGGATGCGCCGCAGGAAGGCAATATTGGTTTTCAAGCCGCCGATGGCGAACTCGTCGAGCATGGCCAGCAGGCGCAAACGCGCCTGTTCGCGATCCTGCCCCCAGGCGATCAGCTTGCCCAGCATCGGGTCGTAGAACGGCGAGATCACATCGCCCTCGCTGACCCCGCTGTCGACCCGACGCCCTTCGCCTGGCGCCGATTCGCGGTACAGCGTCAGGGTGCCGGTGGCCGGCAGGAAGTCATTGGCCGGATCTTCCGCATACAGCCGCACCTCGATGGCATGGCCGACCAGCGGCACCTGCTCCTGGGTGATCGGCAATGCCTCGCCGCAAGCCACACGGATCTGCCAGGCCACCAGGTCCAGCCCGGTGATCGCCTCGGTGACCGGGTGTTCGACCTGCAGGCGGGTGTTCATTTCCATGAAGAAGAACTCGCCGCGGGCATCGAGCAGGAACTCCACCGTGCCCGCACCGACATAACCGATCGCCTGGGCTGCGCGCACCGCAGCCTCGCCCATGGCTTGGCGCAGTTGCGCCGACAAGCCTGGTGCCGGTGCCTCTTCGACAACTTTCTGGTGGCGACGCTGGATCGAGCAGTCACGCTCGTTGAGATACAGGCAGTGGCCGTGTTGGTCGGCGAACACCTGGATTTCCACGTGCCGAGGCTTGAGCACGTACTTTTCCACCAACATCCGTGCATCACCGAACGACGACTGCGCCTCGCGCTGTGCCGAGGCCAGAGCGTCGGCCAGGTCGCTCTCTTGCTCGACCACCTTCATGCCCTTGCCGCCCCCGCCGGCACTGGCCTTGAGCAGCACCGGATAACCAATGCGCTCGGCAGCGGCACGGAAAGTCTCCAGGTCCTGGGCGTCACCGTGGTAGCCGGGCACCAGCGGCACCCCGGCGGCTTCCATCAGGGCCTTGGCCGCCGACTTGCTGCCCATGGCATCGATGGCGCTGGCCGGTGGGCCGAGGAAGATCAGCCCGGCCTGCTCGATGGCGCGGGCAAAGCCTGCGTTCTCGGAAAGAAAACCGTAGCCGGGATGAATCGCCTGAGCGCCACTGGCCTTGGCTGCAGCGATCAGCTTGTCGATCACCAGGTAGCTGTCGGCCGCCTTGGTGCCGCCCAGGTCGACGCGGATATCGGCCTCGCGGCTGTGCCGGGCGTCACGGTCGGTGGCGCTGTGCACCGCGACGGTGGTCAGGCCCATGGCCTTGGCGGTGCGCATCACCCGGCAGGCGATCTCGCCGCGGTTGGCGACCAGCAGGGTGGTCAGCGTGGGGTGGCTCATGGGCGAGGTTCCTTGTCGACGGGCTGCCAGGCGGGGCGGCGTTTTTCCAGGAAGGCGCTCAGGCCCTCCTGGCCTTCGGGGCTGACGCGAATGCGGGCGATGGCGTTCTCGGTGTAACGACGCAGGGCAGGGCTCAGCTCGCCGTCGTCCACCTCGCGCAGCAGGTCCTTGGTGGCACGCAGGGCCTGCGGGCTGTTGAGCAGAAGGTTGTCGATCCAGGCCTGGACCTGGCTGTCCAGTTCGCTGGCGGGGTACACCTCGGCCAGCAGGCCCAGTTCGCGGGCGCGCGCACCGCTGAAGCGCTCGGCGGTCAGGGCATAGCGGCGTGCGGCGCGTTCACCGATGGCCTTGACCACGAACGGACTGATCACCGCCGGTGCCAGGCCGATGCGTACCTCCGAAAGACACAGCTGTGCATCCTCGGTGCCGATGGCCATGTCGCAGCAACTGATCAGGCCCAGCGCACCGCCGAATGCGGCGCCCTGGACCACTGCCAGGGTCGGCGTCTTCAGGCGATGCAACGCATACATCAACTCGCCCAGTTCATGGGCGTCGTCCAGGTTGGTATTGAAATCCAGCTGCGCCGACTGCCGCATCCAGGCCAGGTCTGCTCCGGCGCTGAAGTGCCGACCACGGCCACGCAGCAGCACGAAGCGCAGGCTGGCGTCTTCGCCCAGTTGGTCGATGGCAACGATCAGTTCGCGAATCATCTGGGCATTGAAGGCGTTGTTCTTGTCTTCCCGGCTTAGCCACAGGGTGGCGAAGCCGCGAGGGTCCTTTATCACTTCGAGGGTGGCAAAATCGCTCATGGGTCACATCCGGAAAATGCCGAAGCGGCTCTGTTCGATCGGGGCGTTCAGCGCGGCGGACAAGGCAAGGCCCAGCACTTCACGGGTTTGCGCCGGGTCGATGACGCCGTCATCCCACAGCCGGGCGCTGGAGTAGTAGGGGTGGCCCTGGCGCTCGTACTGGTCGAGGATCGGCTGCTTGAGCTTCTTCTCGTCATCGGCGCTGAACACTTCGCCACTGCGTTCACTCTGCTCGCGCTTGACCTGGGCCAGCACGCCGGCGGCTTGTTCGGCGCCCATCACGCCGATCCGCGCATTGGGCCACATCCACAAGAAGCGCGGATCGTAGGCGCGCCCGCACATGCCGTAGTTGCCAGCACCGAAGCTGCCGCCGATGATCACCGTGAACTTCGGCACCTGGGCGCAGGCCACCGCGGTCACCAGCTTGGCGCCGTGCTTGGCGATGCCGCCTTCCTCGTATTTCTTGCCGACCATGAACCCTGTGATGTTCTGCAGGAACAACAGCGGGATGCCGCGCTGGCAGGCCAGTTCGATGAAGTGCGCGCCTTTTTGCGCGGCTTCGGCGAAGAGGATGCCGTTGTTGGCCAGGATCGCCACCGGATAGCCGTGCAGATGAGCGAAACCGCACACCAGGGTGGTGCCGAACAGGGCCTTGAATTCATCGAACACCGAACCGTCGACCAGCCGCGCGATCACCTCGCGCACGTCGAACGGTTGCTTGGCGTCAGCCGGGACCACGCCATACAGCTCTTCTGCGCCATACAACGGAGCAACCGGCGCCTGGCATTGCAGCTTGCCCAGCTTGTGCCAGTTGAGGTTGGCGACGCTGCGCCGGGCGATGGCCAGGGCGTGTTCATCGTTATCGGCATAGTGGTCGGCCACACCGCTGGTGCGGCAATGCACGTCGGCGCCGCCCAGCTCTTCGGCGCTCACCACCTCGCCAGTGGCGGCCTTCACCAGCGGCGGGCCGGCGAGGAAGATGGTCGCCTGCTGGCGCACCATGATCGCTTCGTCGGCCATGGCCGGCACATAGGCGCCACCTGCGGTGCACGAGCCCATCACCACGGCGATCTGCGGGATCCCTAAGGCGCTCATGTTGGCCTGGTTGAAGAAGATCCGCCCGAAGTGCTCGCGGTCGGGGAACACCTCGTCCTGGCGCGGCAGGTTGGCGCCGCCGGAGTCGACCAGGTAGATGCACGGCAGGCGGTTCTGCAGGGCGATGGTCTGCGCGCGCAGGTGTTTCTTCACGGTCAGCGGGTAGTAGGAGCCGCCTTTGACCGTGGCGTCGTTGGCCACGATCATGCACTCGACCCCTTCGACGCGGCCGATGCCGGCGATCACGCCTGCTGCCGGTACGTCTTCGCCATACACCTCATGAGCGGCGAGCTGGCCGATCTCGAGAAACGCCGAGCCCGGGTCGAGCAGGCGGTCGATGCGCTCGCGTGGCAGCAGCTTGCCACGCGAAGTGTGGCGCTGCTGGGCCTTGGGCCCGCCGCCCTGGCTGACCTGGGCCAGCAGGGTGCGCAGGGCATCGACCTGTTCGAGCATGGCCGCGCTGTTGCTGGCGAACTCCGCCGAGCGCGGGTTGATCTGGGTGTGCAAGGTAGCCATGGACGCCAGTTCCTTGTGCTCAGCGGGTTTCGTTGAACAATTCGCGGCCGATCAGCATCCGGCGGATTTCGCTGGTGCCGGCACCGATCTCGTAGAGCTTGGCATCGCGCAGCAGGCGCCCGGCCGGGAACTCGTTGATGTAGCCGTTGCCGCCGAGGATCTGGATCGCTTCCAGGGCCATCTGCGTGGCGCGCTCGGCGGTGTAGAGGATCACCCCGGCGGCGTCCTTGCGCGTGGTCTCGCCACGGTCGCAGGCCTGGGCTACGGCATAGAGGTAGGCGCGGCTGGCGTTGAGCTGGGTGTACATGTCGGCGATCTTGCCCTGGATCAGCTGGAACTCGCCGATGCTCTGGCCGAACTGCTTGCGATCGTGGATGTAGGGCACCACGAGGTCCATGCAGCTCTGCATGATGCCGGTCGGTCCGCCCGAGAGCACCACGCGCTCGTAGTCCAGGCCGCTCATCAGCACGCGCACACCGCCGTTGAGCTGGCCGAGGATGTTTTCTTCCGGCACTTCGACGCCATCGAAGAACAGCTCGCAGGTGTTGGAGCCACGCATGCCCAGCTTGTCGAACTTGTTGCTGCGCGAGAAGCCCTTCCAGTCACGTTCGACGATGAATGCGCTGATGCCGTGCGGGCCCTTGTCCAGGTCGGTCTTGGCGTAGATCACGTAGGTGTTGGCGTCGGGGCCGTTGGTGATCCAGGTCTTGCTGCCGTTGAGTACATAGCGGTCGCCGCGTTTCTCGGCGCGCAGTTTCATCGACACCACGTCGGAGCCGGCATTGGGCTCGCTCATGGCCAGGGCACCGATGTGCTCGCCGCTGATCAGCTTGGGCAGGTACTTGAGCTTCTGCTCATGGGTGCCGTTGCGGTTGATCTGATTGACGCAGAGGTTGGAATGGGCGCCGTAGGACAGTGCCACCGAGGCCGAGGCACGGCTGATCTCTTCCATCGACACCACATGGGCCAGGTAGCCCAGGCCCGCGCCGCCGTACTCCTCGGAAACAGTAATGCCCAGCAGGCCCATGTCGCCGAACTTGCGCCACATGTCGGCGGGGAACAGGTTGTCGTGGTCGATCTGCGCCGCGCGCGGGGCGAGTTCGGCGGCAGCGAAGGTGCGCACCTGGTCGCGGAGCATGTCGATGGTCTCGCCCAGGGCGAAGTTCAGGGTCGGGTAATGCATGCGTGGGCACCTTGTTGTTCTTGAAATTCGAGGTACTGCACCGACCCTGTGGGAGCGGGCTTGCCCGCGATGCCCGTCAGAACGGCCAGCGATGTTGTCTGGTCCGGCCTCATCGCGGGCAAGCCCGCTCCCACAGGATCGGTGCTTGTGGTTGACGTAAACGTAAACCTGCCTTTTCGGGCTGTCAATTGGATCATCACCTTTACGTAAACGTAAATGTGCGCCAGAGTACCCTTCGCTTGCTTCAGTCATGCCCAGAACAACCACAAGAAGGGACACTCATGAGTCAACCAAGCTACACCCGCGGCCGCCAGGACCGGCCCCTGCTGACCCAGACCATCGGTCAGGCGTTCGATGCCACCGCCACCCGCTGGCCCGAGCGCGAGGCCCTGGTGGTGCGCCACCAAGGCCTGCGCTACAGCTGGCGCGCGCTGGCCGAGCAGGTCGAGGTGCATGCCCGGGCGCTGATTGCCCTGGGCGTGGCCGGTGGAGATCGAGTCGGTATCTGGGCGCCGAACTGCGCGCAGTGGTGCATCCTGCAGATCGCCACGGCGAAGGTCGGTGCGATCCTGGTCAACATCAACCCGGCGTACCGGGTGGGCGAGCTGGAGTATGTGCTGCGCCAGTCCGGCTGCAGCTGGCTGGTGTGCGCCGATGCCTTCAAGTCGTCCGACTATCACGCGATGGTCCAGGAACTGGTGCCCGAGCTGGGTGCGCAGCCACTGGCGAGTGAACGCCTGCCGGACCTGCGTGGCGTCATCAGCCTGTCGTCCACTCCGCCCAGCGGTTTCCTGCCCTGGGATGCGCTGGCCGAACGGGCAGGGCAGGTCGATGCCCAGACGCTGCAGGCGAGGCAGCAGGGCTTGCAGTTCGACCAGGCGGTGAACATCCAGTACACCTCTGGCACCACTGGCGCGCCGAAAGGCGCCACGCTCAGCCACTACAACATCCTCAACAACGGCTTCATGGTCGGCGCAAGCCTGGGTTTGAGCGAACGGGACCGCATGGTGATCCCGGTGCCGCTGTACCACTGCTTTGGCATGGTCATGGCCAACCTGGGCTGCATCACCCACGGCAGCACCATGATCTACCCCAACGATGCCTTCGACCCCGCGTTGACGCTCCAGGCTGTGGCCGAAGAGCGCGCCAGCATCCTCTATGGCGTGCCGACCATGTTCATCGCCATGCTCGACCACCCGTCGCGCAGCACCCTGGACCTCTCGAGCCTGCGCAGCGGCATCATGGCCGGCGCTACCTGCCCGATCGAGGTGATGCGCCGGGTGATCGAGCAGATGCACATGGGTGAGGTGCAGATCGCCTACGGCATGACCGAGACCAGCCCGGTGTCGCTGCAGACCGGCCCTGGCGACGAGCTGGAGCTGCGCGTGACGACGGTCGGACGCACGCAGCCGCAGTTGGAGACCAAGCTGGTGGATGCGCACGGCGTGATCGTCCCGCGTGGCGAGATCGGCGAGTTGTGCACCCGCGGCTACAGCGTGATGCTCGGCTACTGGAATAACCCTGAAGCCACTCACCAGGCGATCGATCCGGCGCGCTGGATGCGCACGGGCGACTTGGCGGTGATGGACGAGCAGGGCTATGTGCGCATCGTCGGGCGCAACAAGGACATGATCATTCGCGGGGGCGAAAACATCTATCCGCGCGAGCTCGAGGAGTTCTTCTACACCCACCCGGCGGTAGCCGATGCTCAGGTGATCGGTATTCCGTGCAGCCGCTACGGCGAGGAAATCGTCGCCTGGATCAAGCTGCACCCCGGGCACAGCGCCACGGTCGAGGACTTGCAGGCCTGGTGCAAGGCGCGCATTGCGCATTTCAAGGTGCCGCGGCATTTCCGCTTCGTCGACGAGTTTCCGATGACGGTGACCGGGA
Source organism: Pseudomonas sp. S44 (assembly GCF_016624805.1). Taxonomy (NCBI): domain Bacteria; kingdom Pseudomonadati; phylum Pseudomonadota; class Gammaproteobacteria; order Pseudomonadales; family Pseudomonadaceae; genus Pseudomonas; species Pseudomonas sp. S44. The sequence continues at coordinate 54,913 of NZ_JACVTY010000034.1, read as the reverse complement.
AGGTGCAGAAGTTTCGGATGCGCGAGATCAGCGTCGAAGAACTGCAGCTGTAAGGGATAAGTGGCGGGTGCAGCTTGGCGCTTGCAACTCGCCACATGCAGCTATCCTCAAGCTTTCACCGGCGGCTCCTGGCTCGGCGGATCACCTACCGTCGGTGGCACGGTCGGCTTGATCGGCAGTTCGTCCGGATCTTCCTCGGGCACCGGCGGCGGCAGCGCCGGGTCGTCGATGTTCGGATCGGGCGTCTCCGGTGGAATGGGAATGTTCATGGCCTGACCTCGCGCGGTGGATGAAGAGGTTCTGCAGGCTTCGACCTGCCGTGCCAGCCATTCGCTCAATTTTTTTGAACCCGCCGCGCACCCACGGCTCTGAACCCTTACCGCCACCAGCTTAGGGGAGCAAGGTTCGATGTCTGGTAATGAGCCCGTCGCAAAAGCGCCTTTCGAGCAAGTGCCCAAGGCCAACGATCATCCCGACCAGGCCATCAGCCTGTCCCAGGCCTTGCTGGCGCCACGCATCGTGATCGAGGACACCACGCCCGTGCTCGACGGCGGCACCTTCGCGGTCAAGGCGGTAAGCGGGCAGGCGGTTCAGATCACCAGCAAGGTCTACAGCGACGGCCATGACCGCCTGGCGGTGGTCTTGCACTGGCGCCAGGCCCACAGCCGCCACTGGCATGGCGTGCCGATGACTTCGGCAGGCAACGACCTGTGGGTTGCCGAGTTCACCCCAGTGGAGCTGGGCTTGCACCTGTTCGGCATCGAAGCCTGGATCGATCCCTACGCCACGTACTGTCACGACCTCGAGAAGAAGTATCACGCCGGTGTCGAGGTCAAGCTGGAGCTGGAGGAGGGCAGGCTGCTGCTGGGTAAGGGCATCGAGCGCAGCGAAGGGCCGTTGCGCGAGCAGCTCGAGCAGTTGCAACAGCGCTTGCCGACGCTGGCACCGGACGATCAGGTGGCGTTGCTGCTGAGCCCCGAAAGCGCCAGCCTGATGAGCCAGGCCGAACACCGCAGTTACCTGACCCGCAGTCCCGAGCTGCCGCTGGACGTGGACCGCGAGCGCGCCCTGTTCGCCAGCTGGTACGAACTGTTCCCACGCTCTGTCACCGACGATCCGGCGCGCCACGGCACGTTCGACGATGTGCACCAGCGCCTGCCGATGATCCGCGACATGGGCTTCGACGTGTTGTACTTCCCGCCCATCCATCCCATCGGCAAGCAGCACCGCAAGGGGCGCAACAATGCCCTGCAGGCGGGCCCCGACGATCCGGGCAGCCCCTACGCCATCGGCAGCCCAGACGGCGGCCACGACGCCATCCACCCGCAACTGGGCACCCGCGAAGACTTCCGTCGGCTGGTCGCCGCTGCCGCCGAGCACGGCCTGGAAATTGCCCTCGACTTCGCCATCCAGTGTTCCCAGGACCATCCCTGGCTTACCGAACACCCGGGCTGGTTCAGCTGGCGCCCGGACGGCACCATTCGCTACGCCGAGAACCCGCCGAAAAAATACCAGGACATCGTCAACGTCGATTTCTATGCGCCCGAGGCCGTGCCCTCGTTGTGGTTGGCACTGCGCGATGTGGTGGTCGGCTGGGTCGAGGAGGGCGTGCGCACCTTCCGTGTCGACAACCCGCACACCAAGCCGCTGCCGTTCTGGCAATGGCTGATCGCCAATGTGCGCAGCCAGTACCCTGATGTGATCTTCCTGGCCGAGGCCTTTACCCGGCCGGCGATGATGGCGCGCCTGGGCAAGGTCGGGTACGCGCAGAGCTACACCTATTTCACCTGGCGCAATACCAAGCAGGAGTTGCGCGAGTACTTCGAGCAGCTCAACCAGCCGCCGTGGAGCTTGTGCTACCGGCCGAACTTTTTCGTCAATACCCCCGACATCAACCCCTTTTTCCTGCAGACCAGCGGCCGCGCCGGTTTTCTCATTCGCGCGGCGCTGGCGACCATGGGCTCGGGGCTGTGGGGCATGTACTCGGGGTTCGAGCTGTGCGAGGGCACGCCCTTGCCGGGCAAGGAGGAGTACCTGGATTCGGAGAAGTACGAGATCCGCCCGCGCGACTTCACCGCGCCTGGCAATATCGTCGCCGAGATCGCCCAGCTCAACCGCATCCGCCGACAGAACCGCGCCTTGCAGACGCACCTGGGCGTGGCCTTCTTCAACTGCTGGAACGACCAGATCCTGTATTTCGCCAAGCGCACGCCCGAGCGCGACAACTTCATCCTGATCGCCATCAGCCTCGACCCGTACAACGCCCAGGAAGCGCATTTCGAACTGCCGCTGTGGGAGCTGGGGCTCGATGACAGCGCCGATACGCAAGGTGAAGACCTGATGACCGGGCACCGCTGGACCTGGCATGGCAAGACCCAGTGGATGCGCATCGAGCCTTGGCACCAGCCGTTCGGCATCTGGCGAATCAGCAAGCTCGGCTGATCCCTGTGCCGGGGTGGGCTTTTGCGGGCGTGACCCGACAAGCCCGCCGCCACTCACAAGGCCGCTCCTGCACAGGGGCGTGCCGAACCCAGAATTGAAAGGAGTCGCACATGGCCAAGCGTTCTCGCCCGGCAGCCTTCATCGACGACCCGCTGTGGTACAAGGATGCGGTGATCTACCAGTTGCACATCAAGTCGTTCTTCGATTCCAACAACGACGGTATCGGGGATTTCGCCGGCCTGATCAGCAAGCTCGACTATATCGCCGAGCTGGGTGTCAACACGCTCTGGCTGCTGCCGTTCTACCCCTCGCCGCGCCGTGACGACGGCTATGACATCGGCGAATACAAAGCTGTGCACCCTGACTATGGCAGCATGGCCGACGCCCGGCGCTTCATCGCCGAGGCGCACAAGCGCGGGCTGCGGGTGATCACCGAGCTGGTCATCAACCACACCTCCGACCAGCACCCCTGGTTCCAGCGTGCCCGCCACGCCAAGCGCGGCAGCAAGGCCCGGGACTTCTACGTGTGGTCGGACGACGACCAGAAGTACGACGGCACGCGGATCATCTTCCTCGACACCGAGAAGTCCAACTGGACCTGGGACCCGGTCGCCGGCCAGTACTTCTGGCATCGCTTCTACTCGCACCAGCCGGACTTGAACTTCGACAACCCGCAGGTGATGAAGGCGGTGATCGGGGTCATGCGCTTCTGGCTCGACATGGGTGTCGACGGTCTGCGTCTGGACGCGATTCCGTACCTGATCGAACGCGACGGCACCAATAACGAGAACCTGCCCGAGACCCATGACGTGCTCAAGGCGATCCGCGCCGAGATCGACGCCAACTACCCTGATCGCATGCTCCTGGCCGAGGCCAATCAGTGGCCGGAAGACACCCGCCCGTACTTCGGCGAAGGCGATGGCGACGAATGCCACATGGCCTTCCATTTCCCGTTGATGCCGCGCATGTACATGGCCCTGGCCATGGAGGACCGCTTTCCGATCACCGACATCCTGCGCCAGACCCCGGAGATTCCCGCCAACTGCCAGTGGGCGATCTTCCTGCGCAACCACGATGAGCTCACCCTGGAGATGGTCACCGATCGCGAGCGCGACTATCTGTGGAACTACTACGCCGAGGACCGCCGCGCACGCATCAACCTCGGTATCCGCCGGCGCCTGGCGCCACTGTTACAACGCGACCGCAGGCGCATCGAACTGCTGACCAGCCTCCTGCTGTCGATGCCCGGTACTCCGACGCTGTACTACGGCGACGAGCTGGGCATGGGCGACAACATCTATCTCGGTGACCGTGATGGGGTGCGCACACCCATGCAGTGGTCGCCAGACCGCAACGGTGGCTTCTCCAAGGCCGACCCGCAGCGCTTGGTGCTGCCGCCGATCATGGACCCGTTGTATGGCTACCAGACGGTCAATGTCGAAGCCCAGAGCCACGACCCCCATTCGCTACTCAACTGGAACCGGCGCCTGCTCGCGGTGCGCAAGCAGCAGAAGGCCTTCGGTCGCGGCACCTTGAAGATGCTGACCCCGAGCAACCGGCGCATCCTCGCCTACGTGCGCGAGTACACCGATGCCGACGGCAACAGCGAGACCATCCTGTGCGTGGCCAACGTCTCGCGCGCGGCGCAGGCCGCCGAACTGGACCTCTCGCAATATGCCGAGCGGGTGCCGGTGGAAATGCTCGGAGGCAGCGCATTCCCGCCCATCGGCCAGTTGCCGTTCCTGCTGACCCTGCCACCGTATGCCTTCTACTGGTTCCTGCTGGCCTCCCACGACCGCATGCCCAGCTGGCACATCCAGCCTGCCGAAGGCTTGCCGGAACTGACCACGTTGGTGCTGCGCAAGCGTCTGGAGGAGTTGCTCGAAACGCCGTCGGCAGACACCTTGCAGGCGTCGATCCTGCCGCAGTACCTGCCCAAGCGGCGCTGGTTCGCCGGCAAGGAAGGGCCGATAGACGCGGTGCGCATTCGCTATGGCGTGCGTTTCGGCACGCCGTCCACCCCGGTGTTGCTCAGCGAGCTGGAGGTGCTCAGTGACGGTGTGACCAGCCATTACCAACTGCCGTTCGGGCTGCTGCCTGAAGAGCAGATCCACAGCGCCTTGCCCCAGCAGCTGGCGTTGTCGCGGGTGCGCCGAGGTCGACAGGTCGGGCTGATCACCGATGCCTTCGTGCAGGAGTCGTTCGTGCGGGCCGTGTTACGCGCCTGCCAGGATGACACCCGCCTGCCCTCGAGTGCCGGCGAGCTGCGCTTCGAGTGTACCGAGCAGCTTGCTGGCCTGGCGCTGGGTGAGGACAGTGAGGTGCGCTACCTCAGTGCCGAGCAGTCCAACAGTTCGGTGGTGATCGGTGAGCGCGTGGTGCTCAAACTGATCCGACGGGTCAATCCCGGCATTCACCCGGAACTGGAAATGAGCGCGTACCTCACCGCGGCCGGCTTTGCCAATATCTCGCCGCTGCTGGCCTGGGTCAGTCGGGTGGATGAGCAGGCGCAATCCCACCTGCTGATGATTGCCCAGGGTTACTTGAGTAACCAGGGCGATGCCTGGTCATGGACCCAGAACACCCTGGAGCGAGCGATCCGCGACGAGATGGAGCCCACGCAGGGCAGTGCCGAGGCGCACACTGATGCCTTGTCGGAACTTTCGGGTTTCGCCACCTTGTTGGGGCAGCGACTCGGTGAGATGCACCTTTTGCTGGCCGCGCCCACCGCCGACCAAGCCTTTGCACCGCGCCCCAGCGACACCCAGGACAGTGAGCGCTGGGGCCGGCAGATCAATGCCGAGCTCAGCCGCGCCCTCGAGCTGCTGGCCCAGCATCGTGAGCAACTGGACAGCGAAAGCCAGGCGTTGGTCGATGACCTGCAACAGCAACGCGAAGGCCTTGCCCAGCACATCGAGATGCTCGCACGCCAGGCCCAGGGCGGCCTGCTGATGCGCGTGCATGGCGACCTGCATCTGGGTCAGGTACTGGTGGTGCAAGGCGATGCCTACCTGATCGATTTCGAAGGCGAGCCAGCACGGCCGTTGGACGAGCGCCGGGCCAAGCACAGCCCGTACAAGGATGTCAGCGGCGTGCTGCGCTCGTTCGACTATGCTGCAGCGATGATCCTGCGCAGCGCCTCGGCGGTAGACCTCTCCGATGCTGCGCGCCAGGCTCGTCAACGGGTTGCCCGGCAGTACCTGCATCAGTCGCGTCATGCCTTCGTCGAAGCCTACGGCCTGGCCACCGCCGCCATTGCCCATGCCTGGCAGCACGCCGAGGGCGAGCGCGCGGCGCTGGAGCTGTTCTGCCTGGAGAAGGCGGCCTACGAAATCACTTATGAAGCCGACAACCGACCCGGCTGGCTGGCCGTGCCTTTGCATGGTCTGCATGGGTTGATCAGTACTTGGGGCGAAGCATGAACCCTGTAGGGAAGGCAGTGTTGCCTGGCACCGGCTGCGCCGGTGATCGCGGGACGAGCCCGCTCCCACAGGTTCTGTGGTGCAGTTGGGGGGGCGCTGACAATCCTGTGGGAGCGGGCTCGTCCCGCGATCATGGGCGCAGCCCGTGCCAGGCACTGCGTTACTTTGAAAAATATATGGAATATGGAAAGGGGCAGTGAGATGAATGCATCAACGCGTAGCAACGGCGGCCTTCGCCAACGCGATCTCGACGCCCTGGCGAGCGCCGCGCACGCAGATCCGTTCGCGGTGCTCGGCCCGCACGTCGACGAGGCGGGCGACGAAGTCATCCGCGCCTTCCTGCCCGGTGCCTTGAACGCCCGGGTGCTGGCGCGTCACGACGGGCGCATCCTCGCCGAGATGGAGCAGGGCAGCCTGCCGGGCCTGTTCAGCGCGTACCTGGACGAGCGCCAGCCCTACCTGCTGCAGATCGGCTGGGCCGGAGGCGAGCAGGTCACCGAGGATCCCTACAGCTTCGGTCCGCAGCTTGGCGACATGGACCTGTACCTGTTCGCCGAGGGCAATCATCGTGACCTGTCCGGGCGCTTCGGTGCCCAGCCGATCCAGGTCGACGGCATCGACGGCGTGTGCTTCTCGGTCTGGGCGCCCAACGCCCGGCGCGTCTCGGTAGTGGGCGACTTCAACAACTGGGACGGCCGTCGCCATCCCATGCGCCTGCGCCACGATGCCGGGGTGTGGGAGCTGTTCATCCCGCGCCTGGCCGTGGGCGAAACCTACAAGTTCGAAGTGCTGGGGGCGCACGGCGTACTGCCGCTGAAGGCCGACCCGCTGGCCCGCGCCACCGAACTGCCGCCCAGCACGGCCTCGAAGGTCGCAGGTGCGCTCAGCCACGACTGGCGCGACCAGCAGTGGATGGAGCAACGTGCCCAACGCCATGCCTATAGCGCACCGTTGTCCATCTACGAACTGCACGCTGGCTCCTGGCGCTGCGAGCTGGACGAAGCCGGTGAGGTCGCGCGTTTCTACAACTGGCGCGAGCTGGCCGAGCGTCTGGTGCCCTATGTGCAGGAACTGGGTTTCACCCATATCGAGCTGCTGCCGATCATGGAGCATCCCTTCGGTGGCTCCTGGGGCTACCAGCCGCTGTCGCTGTTCGCACCCACCTCCCGCTACGGCAGTGCGGAAGATTTTGCTGCTTTCATCGATGCCTGCCACCAGGGCGGCATTGGCGTGATCCTCGACTGGGTGCCAGCGCATTTTCCCACCGACGAACATGGCCTGGCGCGCTTCGACGGCACCGCACTTTACGAGTACGACAACCCGCTGGAAGGGTTTCACCAGGACTGGAACACGCTGATCTACAACCTCGGGCGCAACGAGGTGCGAGGCTTCATGCTCGCCTCGGCGTTGCACTGGCTCAAGCACTTCCACATCGACGGCCTGCGCGTCGATGCCGTGGCCTCCATGCTGTACCGCGACTATTCGCGCAAGGCCGGCGAGTGGGTGCCCAATCGCCATGGCGGCCGTGAGAACCTCGAGGCGATCGACTTCATTCGTCAGCTCAACGACATCGCGCTGCACGAGGCGCCCGGTGCGCTGATCATCGCCGAAGAGTCCACTGCCTGGCCGGGTGTCAGCCAACCCACGCAGCAGGGCGGCCTGGGCTTCGCCTACAAGTGGAACATGGGCTGGATGCACGACACCTTGCACTACATCCAGAACGATCCCGTGCACCGCGCCCATCACCACAACGAGATGAGCTTCGGCCTGATCTACGCCTACTCCGAGCATTTCATCCTGCCCATCTCCCACGATGAAGTGGTGCACGGCAAGCACTCGCTGATCGACAAGATGCCCGGCGATCGCTGGCAGAAATTCGCCAACCTGCGCGCCTACCTGACGTTCATGTGGATGCACCCGGGCAAGAAGCTGCTGTTCATGGGCTGCGAGTTCGGCCAGTGGCGCGAGTGGAACCACGACCAGCAACTGGATTGGTACCTGTTGCAGTATTCCGAGCACCAGGGCGTGCAGAAGCTGGTGGGCGATCTGAACCGGCTCTACCGCGAGCTGCCGGCCCTGCACGAGCAGGATTGCCAGCCCCAGGGCTTCCAGTGGCTGATCGGCGACGACGCTGCCAACAGCGTATATGCCTGGCTGCGCTGGAGCAGTGCCGGCGAGCCGCTGCTGGTGGTGGCCAACTTCACCCCGGTGCCGCGTGAGGGCTATCGCATCGGTGTGCCGTTCGGCGAGCGCTGGGTCGAGTTGCTCAACAGCGACGCAGAGCTGTATGCCGGGAGCAATGTCGGCAATCTCGGGGCGGTGGCCGGCGAGGCGGTGGCAAGCCATGGGCAGCCGCTGTCGCTGGCTTTGAACCTGCCGCCTTTAGGGGTTCTGGTCATGAAGCCCGCCTGATGTCGCGGCGCATCCTCCTGGAGGAGGATGCGCCGTACTCGTTGATCACCAGCGCATCCGCACCCCCAGACTGCCAATCAATCCGTTCAGGTCATTGTCATCCACATCACTGCTGTAGTCGGCACTGACGAACAGCGCCACCGTCGGCGTGACCCGCGCCACCAAACCCAGGCCCAGTTCCACGGTCGCTGCACTGCGCGAGCTGGAGATCTTGTCGACCTGATCCAGTTTCACCGCATCGCTGTCGTTGAAGTCGTACCAGACGTTGGTCCGCACGTAGGGTTCGATCGGCATGCCGCGCACTTCGTAGCGCCCCGACAGTTTCGCGCCCACCCGGCCACTCCAGCTCGGCTGGCTGTCGAATGCCTGCAGGGTCTCGGCCTGTGCCTGGTTACCGGGGAAGAACTGCTGGTTGATCAACTGCGCCTGCGGCTCGATCACCCAGTGGTTGCCCAGGCCGATGGGGAAACCACCCTCGACCGAGAAGGTCATCGCATGGCCGCTGTCGTCCAGGCGCTGGCCGCTCTGGCTGCGGCCGTTGACGTCGATGCGCGTGCCCATGGCCACCGCATCCACATGCCAGCCCTGGTCGTGGGTCATGCTCCAGTAAACGCCCAGGCTCTCGCCGCTGAGGTTGACCGCGTTGCGCTGCTTGTCACCGAGCAGCGGACGCATGCCGTTGAAGCTGCTCTGCAGAGTGTTGTGGCCGACGAACACCCCGGCGCGGTGCACGTTACCGCTGGCGGTCTCGCGTACGAACAGGTCCGGGCCGATCATCAGTTGCTGGCTGGGCGCCTCCAGTCGGGCCGGTGGCGCGGAGGCCGGTTGCGCAGCGCCGGGGAAGAATTGCGCCCATTGGCTGGCGACCAGGTCGATCGGCACGTTCCCGTGGCGCGCGCTCATGCGCTCGGAGAACGCCTGCAGGGTGCCCATCCCCAGACCACTGGCGCTCACCGGATTGAGCGACAGCAGCGGTACCGCCGGTGGCTGCATCAGGTTGGCAAAAGGGGTGTCTTCGTCAAGACCAAGCGCAAAGGTTTCCACCGGGGTTGCCAGAAGCAGCGACGTGGAAACCGCGCAGAACAGCCGGTCGAAGCGCAAAGGGTTCGATGCTCGTTTCATGGCGGATCTCCTGTTTCTTGTGGGTAACAGCCAAGGCCTGGCCTGTTGTCACGAGCTGTACGACACGAAACAGGGGGCGACACAAACCAGCACGCGGAAGTCTGCTGGCGCGCGTAAAGACGCGGGCCAGAGAGCTCGGCGCGAAGTTTTCGCAGTGGGCGTTATGTTCAGCTAAGGAGAGCGGAGGCATTGCGTCAAGAAAATGTTGGCGGGATGAGAAAATTGTGTTGTGACAGATAACTTGCTGAATGAAAACGTGATTATTGTTCGTTTAGCAATGGGGGTTCTTTGCCTAGGTTTGGTTATGCCGAAACATTGCTAGCCGAGGTTTTTGCTGTATCGGCGGTTCTTTTCCCGGCTGGCTACCTGTTATTTCTGTCAGTTTCGTGCGGGCGTATTTGTATCTAGCATCCAGTGACATCAACGAAAGGGCCAACGTATACACAGGCCTGCTTCGTTCGCTCACGCTAAGCACCGCCCGGGGGACGCCATGGCTAAACGCCAGAGCCGCAAACAAGTTGGTCTGCTTGAGAGACTGCTGGACACCGAGCCGGGAATCAAAGTCAAAATCGCCCCAGCGACCCTGGAACAAGACTCGATCATCGACCTGCAGTGCAAGACGACCGATGCGCTGATGGCGCATTATCCGGGCATGCACAGCGAGGAAGCCCGGCGACTCAAGGGGCGTCTGAATGTTGCAGCAGCGGCGGTGATGCGTGCTTTCCGGGAAAAGCGCCTGAGTGCCTCGGCGCGCCGCCCCTCGGATGAGCTAAGGGGCCCTCTGGACTTGTCCAGAGGCCCCACCTTCGAAAATCAGTTCTTGCCCAGTTGGGGCAATAACGCACATCCGCAAGCCGTGGATGCCACCACCTCGCCAGTGGCCTACCTCATCGATCTACTGACGTTCGTTCAGGAGCACGTCGAGGCCCAGGGCGATGCCGATATGATCCTGACGCTGAAAACTCGGCGCCCTGATCTGTTCGAGCGCCTGATCGATGAGGCGTTCATGAACCGTGAACTGCCGCAGGTCGAGGTGATCATCCATGTCCTGGAACAGCTGATCGAAGAGCATCGCCAGCAAGCGGACAGTGACCGCACAGCGACTGAAGACAAGCTGCTCAAGGTTCGCTATCCCATCAAACAGTTCCCCTATGAAGCGTATTGGGAGCAGATCCACACGGTGCTGTCGCATAACTCGCTGCTGATGGGCGATGTGGCACGCCTGTCGGATATCGACAGTCCTTACTTCATCCAGGCCGGCGCGCATTCACCCTGGTCCGATGCCGCGCTGCAGCAGGAAGCTACGCTTGGCCCGGTGCTGCGTGCCCTGCTGATCGAGGTTCCCTACTTCGGCACCGCGGCGTCGCAGGGCGGAAATGCGCAGAGTCCGGGGCCGAAGGCACAGGCCGATGAGCCCGGGGAGCGGTACAAGGCGTTCTACGAGGACAATTTCGGAGTACCGAATGCCATGCACCTGCATAAGGTGGTGAGCTTCTGTCAGGTGCTGCAGATCAGTCAGGACGAGATGGAGTCGTTGTTCGGCCTGGCGGCCTATGCGCCCACGCGTTCGGACAACGTGACCCGCAATGTGCTGGCCGAGGAGGTTTCGCCGGCCCTGTTCGTCGCGCGCTTCATCAACAGCGGCGGGGCCGCGCCGGTTGGGGTTGTCAGCGATGCGCAGGACCCACAGCGGCACACCTTCGAAAACCTGTCCGACATGCGTTTTGACCGCATCCAACGCCTGGTGCGCGTGGCCACCGCGTTGAAACTGACCTATGCCCAGGCCGACCAGGTGGTGTGTGCGGCAATCGATGCGGAAAAGCGCGCGGTCGCCGAAGTCAGGCGCATCAAGTCCGATGACTCGCCGCTATGGATGACGGTCAATACCCATCGGGCCTTGGGTGTGTTCCAGTTCTTGCGAGAGCGCTTTGCCTGCAGCGCTGAAGACTTTTCCGTTCTGCTCTCGGATATGGCCGTTCACGGCATCGGCGCGACTGCGAGCCATTTCGACCGGGTATTCAACAGCGACCCTACTTCGCGTCTGGTGCTCGACGGCAGTGACTTCAGCCTCTCGGGAGACGATGTCGCGAGCAAACGTACCGTCGACCAGTTATGCCGCGGGCTGGGCATCAACGTGCAGACGTTCCGTTACCTGTCGCGTCTGGTGATGCAGGGGCAAGGGGGCGACAAATTGCAGCGCTCTGTGCGCGTGGTCAGTGCCTTCTACCGCGTGACGATGCTGGCCCGTCTGCTTTCGATCACCACCATCGAGCTGCTGGCACTGTTGGAAACCCTGAGCCCCGAGGGGCTTTATGCCTTGCAGCTGGGGGGAGCACCGCAGAATGCCATGTACCGCAGTTTTGCCCAGACCGACACCCTTAGCGTCATCCATGCCATCAGCCACTGCGTGCTCTGGTGTCAGGAGCAGGACCTGCCGATCAGCTGGCTCGTGCAGCAGTTGCTGCCGGTCGAGACGCCCGATGTGGTGCCCCAGGAAATCTCTGCACTGTTCGGCGAACTCAAGACTCAGTTGCTACCTTTCCAGGCCTTCGAGCAGGCCTTGCTGGATGCCGGTGTTGTGGCCCTGCCCGCGGGTGAGTGGTTGAAAGCCTTGGAGCAGGTCGTCGATGAGAACGGCCTGCTGGCGGACACTGGCGACCCTGAACAGGACTTCGACCCTGAGCAGTACGAGCAATTTGCCGAGCGGGAAATCAAGACCGCGGTCGATCAGTTGGCCGGCGCCGACCATGGCCAGTTGGCGGATATGGACAGCGCTGAAAAGGAGCGCCTGACCGGCATTATTCTCGGCGTGGTCCTGCGCATTCGTTCGCAGCAATGGGGCGTCGTTCAGCAGAGTCTTTCACAGCTTCTGAGGGTCAATGCCGACATGGCGATCCCGATGGTCTACTGGGCCGAGGGCACAGTGCACCAACTGCTGGAGAGCGCGGTGGCCTTCGACCCGCAGCAATCCCAGTCCGATACCATGAAGGCCATGCTGGGGCTGGTGCAGCGGATGCAGCGCTGCGCACAAATCGCGACACGTTTCGAGTTGACGCCCACCTTGTTCTCCAGCCTGCTGATACGCGCGCATCGCGCCCGGTTCGGCATCGACGCCTTCGAATTATCCTTGCACACGCTCTACCATCTGGAACGCTACGCCCGTGGCCTGCGCCTGGCCAAGCAATCGGAAGCACAGCTGCTGGGCTATTTCTCGGCAATCGAGGAATTGAAGGATCTGAGCGCAAATGAACAGCGCCTGCTCAGGGACGCGGCGGCCCAGCGTATTGCGGCCTGGTTGGGCTGGGGGATCCGTGAGGTGCTGGACGTGGCTGCCCGGGTCTCGCCGGATGGCATCATTCGCGATCTGACTCAGTTGCGCATCGTGGTCGACACCAAGCTGCTGAGCGACACCACGGGGCTGAGTGCTGAATCACTGATGAAACTCAGCAGGCTGACCGCCTATTCGGGCACGCAGGACTATCGCGATGCCGCACAAGAGATGCTCAGCAGCCTTGAGAGCGACAGCGCGGAGCGCGGCAACGAGGCAGAGCTGCGTCAGAGCCTGGCCTCGCGCTGCACCGTGAGTGAAACACGCCTGATCGCACGCGCGCCTGATCAGGAAACCACGGTGGCCTTGAAACTGCTCGATATGAACAACGAGCCTGTTTCAGATATTCGCATCACCTGGTCCACCGATCTCGGGATTTTGCAGTCCCATTCCAGCTACACCGACGAGGAGGGGGTGGCCACGGTGCGACTGCAGGCAGGTATGAAGATGGGCAGCGCCCATGTGCAGGCCAGCTACCTGCTCGATGGCAAGGCGTTCGCGCCGCCGGTGGTGATCGACTGTGACGAAGAGACGGTGCGCGTGCGCAGTATCGAAGGGCGACCGGGTAACACGACGCCCCTGGAGCTCGCAGGCGGACAAGGCATTTATCGCCTGGCCGCCTTGCTTGTAGACCGTTATGACAATAATGGGGTGGATCGTCTGGTCAATTGGTCTACCACCATCGGCTACTTTGTGGACAACACCGGTGAAACCCTGACGGATCACACCGGCTACAGCCGGATTGCGCTAAGAAGCCGGGAGCCAGGCTCGGGCGTGATCCGTGCGTGGTACGCAGGCAAGCCCGATGACGTCACAGTGGTGCAGGTTGGCTTCGCCGACAGGCCCTACATCAATTCGCTCGTACTGCAATCTGCATTGGTCGTGGACGAGCCGATCACGGTTCAGGCCAAAGTCCTGGGGCTCGATGGTGAGCCGGTCGTTGGTCAGGCGATGTCCTGGTCGTGTGAAGGAGGCGAACTGGTCAGTGCCGACCCAACCTCTGATGCAGCCGGGCTGGGTAGAGCCGTACTGCAGGTGGGTACGGCTCGTCGGGTGAAGGTGACCGTGACCCTCAGTACTGCCGACGAAACCGCAGAGGCCTATCACAGCAAGGATCTGGAGTTCGACGTGCTTGCCGATGCGACGTTACGGCAGCACAGGAAGATCGGGAGCTGGCCGTTGGCCGATGGCATCAGCACGGTGGAGTACGAAATCCATATCGCCACGACCGATGGGATCCCCGTGGCGCGTTACCCCATCACCTGGAGCGTCAGTGAAGGTGGCACTCGTGCGGCCGAGCCCGCTGTCAGCTTGACAGGCAGCGATGGTATTGCCCGCTTCGATCTCAAAGGCACCACGACTGGCCAGCGCAGGGTAACCGCGAGCTGGGGCAAGGAGCAGTCCCATTCCTTCGAACAGGTGACTTTCATCGAGCCTCTCGGGTTGATGATCGAATTCGACGGCAAACCTTTGGAGGGGGAGATCGTCATTACGCCGCCTTCCGAAGGGGAAACGACGCACACCTTGACCTATCGCCTAGCTGCCGGCCATTCGCTGATCGGCCAGCAGATGTCTCTTCACGTCAGTGGTCGCAACTCGGCAGCTTCGTTGGGCTTGGTGATCTCGCCTGCGCCGGGTGCCGACAACGAACTGGGCAACGACGGCGTGACCTGGACCATCACCAGTCGCCCCGTGGCCCTGAAGACGGATGTAGAGCTGAAGTTCGGATTCTCCTATGACGCCGCTTATCCGTCGAACCTGACCGATGTCGTCATCAAGGGAGTACGGAAATGACTGCCGCGCCTTCGACTTTCGAGCTTTTGCAGCGAGGCCCACATGAAGACTGAATTGAGCCACCGACTCGCGGAACAATGGCGCGACGCACTGAGTGCGTATGCCATTCACCACGTACTGCCGGACAAGCTGCAAGCCGGTAGCCTGGGCATGATGACGGCCGATCACCTGGACCGCTACCTGATGACCGACACCCAGGTCAGCGCCGAGGTCACCACGTCTGCGTTGGCCGAGGCAATCGCGTGCGTCCAGACCTACGTCAATGCGATCCTCAACAATATCGAACAGGGCTACGGCAAGGATTTCGCTCCCGAGTTGACCCTTTTCTGGCAGCAGGCCATGTCGACCTACTCGTTATGGGCGGCCTACCAGATGATGGAAGACTACCCGGAAAACTATATCCGGGCCGACTTGCGCCTGGACAAGACGGAGCTGTTCAAAACCCTGGAGAACGACCTGGCGCAGGGCCGGATCGATGATGCGGGTGTTCAGAAGGCGCTGCTGAACTATCTGAAACGTTATGAGTTCCTGAACAACATCCGAGTCCAGGCCGGTTACATCGACTATCGCGAAGGGCACCGCGATGAGGGTCGGTTCCCGGGGTATGGCTACGCCAACGCGGATTACTACTTGCTGGGCAAGGACAATGCGACGCCTTGCGCCTATTACTGGCGCAAGGTCCAGGTCCGTCTGGACGAGGCCTCCACGTATATCCAGCCCGATGCGTGGACGGAATGGAAACCGGTGAGCATTCCGCCGGGCACGACAGTGTTGCAGATGTGTCCGGTGTTGTTCGGTGGTCGGTTGCATGTGATCTGGTGGTACTTCACCGCACCGACAAAGGTCCTCGGTGAGAACGGTGAAACAACCGACAAGCGTTCGTATGCACTGACCCTGGATATCATTCATCTTGGACTCGATAACCAGTGGACTACCCCGGAGCCACTGTGGAAGTACGACGTCGAAGTTACCGGCCCTGACACCCCGTCGCAGATACCGCCTGAGGTGGAGAGTTTCAGAGTGATGGCGGTTGCGGCGGGGCGAGTGAACGGCGATGACGATCAACTGTTCGTTTCTGTTCACGAGACCTCGAACGATGAAGCCTGGGCGGAGAAGTTCGTCCTTCAACGGGATGTCTTGAAACGTGGTACTGAGCGGGCTATCGACTCTGCTGCCAGCGAAGCCCTTTCTCGGCGATTCACCGGGAGTGCGGGCCGCTTGCCCTTTTCGCAGCGTATTGCAGCGGTTGATGCCGAGGTGAAAAGCATCAAGGGAAGTGGCAATCCTTACATTGCACTCGATGCTGAGTTCGAGCAGGGCTTGTCGGGGCGTTCACTACGAGTACGTGCGCGCTCCAGCGAGTTGCGCACGGTTGCTAAGGTTGTGGTCTTGTCGATTGACCGAATGATTCTTTATTACAACGGCATTCTCTTTGATTTCCAACTCCAAGCCTTTGAATCACAAGGTGTAACTTATCTTGCTTTTACTGCCGTTACGTTTGGGGCTCCGAACTTTGAGTCCGTCACACTCCAGCATGATCGAAAAGACGTGGCTGTATTGAAACGGTCCGACTTTTCTAGCCATTCTTTCGCCAGCCTTTTCAAGGCTGAGGCAAAGATCGATGTGCCGGAGTTTTCGCGTCCATTTACCAAGGAGTACATCCGTGAAGGCATGGGTTTCACGGTCATTGTCGACGAAACGGCGGGCGTGGCGCTGGTGGGGGCGGGAAACCGAAGCGTTCTTCTTAACGAGAATGTCTGTTTGCCGGAAGTGAAACTCGTACATAAGCAAGGCGAGAAATCGACAACCTGTTGGTCGGGGCTCTGGGTTCTCAATAGGCATGCCGTCAGCACCTGGAGCCGTCTGGAGAACGTTGCTGCGACTGGCTCGGCAACCTTCGAAGTTACCGCCGCTGGTGAAGCAACCGCCACCTTTACGGTTAACTGGGGGGCCATCTCGAGTCTGGCCGATACAACGATTCCGTATATTCACCAACAGTCCGACGGTAGCGACTTCCTCGTCTTCGATGCCATTGGTGGTGCCGACGCGCCCTTGGCCGTGCGGCTGAACTCCCAGCATGTTTCCGATTTGATCAATCGCGCCGAAGCCTCGCCCCAGGCCGTATTCGCCTGGGATGCGCAGAACCGACAGGAGCCGGCATACCGCAAGGAACTGGCCGGCGCGTTGTATCAAGGTTGGCATCCCAGTGCGGCGGACCCGTTGCTGCACATGTTCGCTGCCTATGGCAGCTACTTGCGTGAGCTGTTCTTCCATGTCCCTCACCTGATCGCATCACGTCTGCAGGAGGAGGAGCGCTTCGCCGATGCTCGGCGCTGGCTGGGGCTGATCTTCAACCCGTACCAGAAGCAGCCGCCCAGGGCGACCCCGGGCCCTGACTACTGGAACTGCGCCTGGTTGCTTCAGGACGACACCGAGGCGGCAGGGCTCGAACACGAATTGATCGAGCCTCATGTCATCGCGCTGCGCGCGCCGTCCCATTATCGCAAGGCGGTGTTCGTGCAGTACGTGAACATGCTGATCGGCGAAGCCGACCAGCACTATCGCTACCAGACCCGTGACGGCCTGGCCCACGCCTGGCTGTTGTACCGCATGGCCGCGGACCTCATGGGAGAGGTGCCGGATGCGCGGGCGATCAATACCTGGCAACCAAAAACGGTCCGCGACGTGCTCGCTGTCGGGCCGGCCGACATGCCGTTGGCCGCTAGTGGCCAGGACATCGTCCCGGCCAATCTGCCCAAGCAGCTGTCCACCTTCTTCTGGGCTGGGGTGGCGGCACATCCGGCTTTCCGCTTGCCGGTCAATCAGCAGTTGCTGGACATCTGGCAATTGCTGGCGGAGCGCTTCTACAACCTGCGGCACTTCCTGACCCTCGATGGACGCCCCATGGTGCTGCCACTGTATGCACCACCTGCGAACCCCTTCGATTTGCTGATGGCACGCATGGGGGGCGGTACCAACCTGTCGCATCTGATGGGCCAGCGCACGGTGGTGCCGCCGTATCGTTTCCGTACTCTGATCGCCAAGGCTCATGAGGTGGTGGCGACCCTGACCCAGTTCTCCGAGCAATTGCGTGTCCTCATGGAGCAGGAGGAGCGCACCGGGCTTGAAGCGTTGCAATACCAACATGCCGCCGAGATCGCCGGATACACCATTGCCATCCAGGAACAGTTGCTCGAGCAGCAGCAACAGCAGGAAGGGGTATTGCTCAAGCAGGCGCTCTGTGCCGAGGCTCGGCAAGCCCACTACACCAAGCTGGTCGAAGAGGACATCTCTGCTCTGGAAATCGCGACGATGGTTGTCCATAACTCAGGTGGGTTAATAAATGCCCAAGGTACCAGCACGACGAGCTCCTACTACGCGACACAGATGGTGCCCAGAATCTTTGGGACGGCGCAGGACACAGGGGACAAGACCTCCCCGATGATGAGTGTTGCTCAGCTTGCGTTCATGGCAGGGGGGCTGTTGCAGATCTCCGGTGACATCATGCGCGAGACGTCAGTCTACAAGCGTCGCCGGCAGGATTGGGAGCTGCAGGCAACCTTGGCCCGCAAGGACATCGATGTGATCGCCGAGCAGAGCAAGGCACAAGCCTGCGCAACCCAGGCCGCGAGGAGCTCGCTCGATCACAGCCGCAAGGTGTTGGACCAGGCCCAGCAGATGTACGCCTTCTACCAGAGCAAATCGACCAACGTATCGCTCTATCGCTGGCTGCGTTCGCAAGTGACCGCCTGGCATGCAACGTTGTTCGATGTCGCGGTGGGCTTGTGCAACAGTGCCGAAGCCTGCTGGCAGTACGAGACGGGCAACTATGACAAACGCATCGTACGTACCTCGGTCTGGCAGGCCGATCGGCATGGCCTCAATGCTGCAGGTGAACTGCGGCTGGACCTGCATCGCCTGGAGGCCGAAGCGTTGTTGCGCAATGAGCGTCATCTGGAACTGCGCAAGACCGTGTCGCTGCGTGCACTGATCGAAGAGGGCCTGGTCTTCGACAAGAATGGGGCTGCGCTTGGTGACTGGCCGGCGCTGCTCGAGGCGCTGGCCGAGAACGGCGAACTGGATTTCAGCCTTAGCGAAACGCTGTTCAACCAGGATTACCCCGGGCATTACCTGCGGCGCCTGCACAGCGTGGCGCTGTCGCTGCCTGCTTTGCTGGGGCCTTACCAGAACATCCGCGCCACATTGACCCAGACGCAGAGCCGGTTGTTGACCAAGGCCGATATCGAAGGGGTGAAGTACCTGTCGCCGCAGCTGGACCAGGGTGAAGGGGATGGGCGCTACGTCATGCGAAGTTTGCGACCCAGCCAACAGGTCTGCCTGTCGTCGGCCACGCAGGACATCGGGTTGGTCACGGCCCCCGAGAGCGATGACCGTTACTTGCCGTTCGAAGGCACTGGCGCCGTCTCCGACTGGAACCTGAAGTTCCCGCGAGTTGCCCGGCAAACCGAACTGCTCCAGGGGCTGAGCGATATCGTCATGGAGGTGCGCTACCTCGCACGGTATGGCGGTGCACTGTTCGAGCAACAAGTCGAGGCGTTGTTGTCGGAAGACGCGGCCGGGAGTTTTGCACGTGCCGTCCAATGGGGGGGAGAAGGATCATGAGCAATAGTGATGAGGTGCAGGGTATCCGGTCGATTTCGACGCGTGCGCAAAGCCTTACCAAAGGGCATGACTTTCTTAAGGATCCCTTCATTCAGAAGCCAATGGAAAGCGCTGGCCTCGAAGGTGTGTGGAGCTACGAAAAGAAAGACAGCTATGAGCTTCGTGAAAACGATGCCAGGGACGGCACGTACCTTTCACTTTTCCAGGAGGGTCGGCTCTACCAGGACTTCAGTTTCCCCGAGTGGGTTGCACAGGGATATGCCTTGGGCTGCCAGTACAACGTCTTGTACTTCACCGACAGTTGCTGGCTCAGGGTCTACGCACTCTCGGGCGGTTCGCAAGGCCAGATTATTCATGAGCAAGCGCTCAAGAACCCGGAGACCGCCGAGCAGGCTGACGAACAAGATCCCAGACCCGAAGCCGAACCTACCTGGCATACGTTGACGCCCAAGATCATCGATATACCCCCGGGCGTATCGACAATACGTGTGGCGTTCGAAACCCCCGTTGGCACGAGGGCGACGGAACTCAGCCTGCGCAACATCATTTCCGAAGTGCACCTGGCACCCTTCGAAGGGAGCGTGTTGCTGTCGCCGGGACCTGATCAGCCATCGCTTGCTCCGCAAGCCCAGCCACCGTTCAAACTGTGCCATGGCGCCACGTACAGCCTGCACGTCAGCGATGCCTGGCAGGGGCAGAAGCTGAGCGTGCTGTGGCCAGGGAATCCCGATACGTCACCCACGACATACGGGCTGACTACGAATCCGTCGCTGAATATCGACGACAGCGACGAGGAAAGCCGCTATCCGCAACCGGAGGCCGGGACCAGTACCTGGAGCTTGAGTGCGAGTGCGGCAAAGGAGGTGATGTCCGGCGCGCTACCGCTGGGCCTGGGTAGCTACTGGCGGGCCGAAAAGCATGAGCTCCAGGCGCAGTTGGGGGATTTTCGCTATGAAGTGAGTGAGGTGGCCTGGGATGGCGTGGTGCCGGTGCTGGAGTGGGGTAGCAGTACCCGGTTGACCGCAACGCTGCGCAACCTTGTCGCATCAGCGCGAACGATCGTTGGTCACAATGTGGATTGGTACCTCGACGATGTGCTCTACAAGACTGTCCCAACGGATGAGCAGGGCAAGTCGACACTTGAATTCATCCCTGAGCAAAAGGATGGTGTCGACTTCTACACCGCCGAGCTCAGCGCCCGATGCACTGATGGCCTTGGCGCAGAAAGCGACAAACTACAAGCTATCCCTGTGTACTCCCGCTCACCGTGGTCGGCCCAGTTCGATGTGTTGTTCGACGACAGGCCAATCACTGATTTCGATGAGGTCAACCTGGTGCTGGGCAGTGTCGGCGAGCATACGTTGACCTTGAAGCCCAAGTCTGCGGACGACTTTTTCATAGGCGAACAGGTGGCCATGGGTTGGCCAGGCGGCACAGCACAGCTGGACATCACCTTCAGCCCGAGCGAGCCGCAGGAAATGACTGCTGCTGGTGTCAGTTGGACCATCACGCCTGGTATAGAGCGGGATCATTTCACGCTCGAAGTCACCACGTCGACGCTGACGTTGCCCTTGTCACTCAAAGGCTTGCGCCTGGCGCCCGACCTTGAAAACGAGATCGACCTGACCCTTGCAGACGCTGTGCCGGCAAACCCGGCGCTGTTCTGGCGGGAGGAGGCGCAGACGCTGAAGGTCAACCTGAAGCCCGGCAGCCCCCTGGCGAAGATGAAAACACAAGCCTGGCTGACCTTCACCGACGGCAGCCTGAAACCGACCAGTGTCGTTGCCGCGCCCAATTACGGTGAGCGGCGGGCGATGTTGGAGGACGGGTTGAGCTGGACCCTGACCGGTGCGCAGGTGAGTGGCGCCTTTGGGGTGCAGGTTCACATGCAGGGCTTTGACAAACCGATGGTCGTCGACACTTGTTTGTTGATGTCCCGGGCTTTGGCGGACGAAGCCGAGCTGATCTATGACGAGGAGCGTGGCACTGACGAATCGATCTGGATATTCCGGCGCATGGTGCCGTCCTACGTCGCAGTCAAGCCAAAAACCGGGAGCCCGTTGGCTGAAAGCGGTTTGAAGGCCAAGTTGACGTTTGTGGAAGATGACCTGGCGCCAGAGCAGATGGAGGCCTATCCGCACTATGGGGCTGAGCAGGGGTTCACGGAGGGTGAGCCGCAATGGGAGATGCTGGGCAAACAGGCAAGCGGTGTGTTCGGGTTGGCCATTCATGTGGCGGGTTTTTCGAAGCCCCTGGTGACGGGCAGTTGCTTGCTGCTGTCGCTACGTATGGAGGATGAGTTCGACGCGTTGATAGACGGGGTGCCTCTGGTCGAGCCGCTGGTTATCCAATCTGAAGCAGAGCACACGTTGAGTATCGTGCCGAAAATGGGCAGTCCGCTAGAGCGAGATTTCCTGAGCGAGGCGTGGATCGAGTACGTCGAAGGAAGTTTGCCCCAGGCGCAGTTGATTACGCTTCCGACTTACAACGACAGACGACCGATATCCACTGCAGGCCTGGCCTGGAAGTTGACCGCCGAAGCGTCTGGCACCTTCGGGTTGACCCTTCATACAGGCGCGTTTCCAACACCACTGAAAGTGACCTCGGGCATCGCTTTGTCGCAAGACCTGAGAGATGAAGTGGATGTGAAGGTAGAAGGTCGCGTTGTCGAGGATCTGTTGGTGTTTCGGCGTTCGGTGGGCCAGACCGTTGTGCTCGTGCCGAAGCCGGGTAGCCCTCTGGCGGACCTTAAGCGAGAGGTATGGATGACACTCTCTGCAGACAGTGTGAAGGAAGGGGATGTAACGGCCTCTCCCGATTTTGGTGCGTCAAGAGTGATGTCTTCCGCTGGGTTGGAGTGGGAGGTGACTGGGGCCGACCTCAGTGGAACATTCGGCTTGGTTTTTCATGTCGCGAGTATTTCGACCGTTCGGACGCTGCCCAAATGTGTACTGTTATCCAGCAAATTGGCGGATGAAGCAGAGGTGACCCATACACCCCATTTCCCGCCTGATCCGGCGGTATTCTACCGCGAGGAATATCTGGCATTCACATTGAAGGCAAAGCCGGGAAGCCCGTTGGTTGCTGCCCGCCTCTCGGCCTGGATGGAATTTAATCCGCAGACGCTGAAAGAGGGCGACATGGGGTCATTACCCGCGTTCGGATCAAAAGTAATACTTTCACAGGCGGGAGTGCGTTGGAATACGCGAGGTCGCGAGGCCAGTGGTTATTTCAACTTGACAGTTCATGTCGACGGCTTCGATACGTCGATAACGCTCGTGCCGAATATGATGCTGTCCAGCACCGGTGCTAACGAGTTACTCCTTAGATTGTCGACCTCAGACTCGGATATGGTACTTGTCGCGGTCCCCGTCGAGGGTAGTCCAATTAACGATAAGGTGTATTCATTATACTTGTCGAGCAGCAAGCTATATCCAGGGTTCCTACCAGATCCTCCATTCCATATCGCCAGGGAGTTGAAAGGCCAATATGGTCTGGTGTGGAACCTGGGCCCTCTTTCGAGGACGGTCTCGATACTGACAGTTGAAGGAGACGACTTTCCGTGCCCGGCTTCCATTCCCTATGGCTTGCCGAGATAACGGTGCGTTTGAAGAGCGCTTCGCAAAAGCCCTCCTGGCCTTTTGATAAATGACGAGCGTTCGGAGCCGTACCTTTACCCTCGTTACGAGATGCTTTGTATGCATTGCCAAACAGCTCGCCGTTTGATCAAGAGCGGTCGGGTGATCTGAAGTAACTGCGCGGATCAATGCTGCGCGTCATGCATAGGTAGGTTGGAACGGGTCACAGGAGGGGTTCATGCCCGACTCATTGGATGGGTATTCACACGAAAAGCAGACTGCTGCTTCGGGTCAGGCCCCCGCTCCCGCGACGGGAGAGGGAGACGCCTCCTTCTACACCCCCCCAGCCCTCCCCAAGGGCGGCGGCACGGTCTCGGTCGGTGGCGGCATGCTTTCGGCGGGTGGCCCGGATGGTTCGGCTGGTTGGCAAATGCCCCTGCCATCGCCGGCTGGTCGTGCGCTGTCGGCGGAACTGGCATTGCACTATTCCTCCGGCGGCGGCAACAGCGCCTTTGGCGCCGGCTGGGATTGCGATTTGCCGGCGATTTTCTGCATGACCCGCTTCGGTTTCCCTAAATACGACGGCAACGACCGAATGGTGGGTCCGTCCGGGGAGGAAGTCCTCAAGGCAGGTGCACCCCATGATCGCGCAGGCTTGCCGTTCGCCGAGACCTCTGATGGTGAGCGCTACAGCGTTACCCCTTGGTGCCTGCGCAGCGGTGCGCCCTCGCAGCGTCTGGAGCACTGGGTGGTCAAAGGCGCCGTGGCTGACCCTGGTTTCTGGCTGCACTGGCAGCCCGATGGCAGTCTTTCGTTGTTTGGCTGGTCGGCCTCTGCACGTCTGCACGATCCGGCAGCCCCTGAACGTGTGGCGGGCTGGTATCTGGAAGAGCGGGTTTCGGCTCGTGGCGAGCATCTGGTGTACCGATATCGCGCCGAAGACGAAAAGGGTTGCAGCGACCAGGAGCTCAAGGCCCACCCGCATGTCGTCAACCTCTATGCCGATGCTGTCTACGCCATGAACGCCACGCCTTCGCAGGCGCTGCTGATTCCACAAGACGGCTTCGACGAGACGGACTTTCTCACCTTCACCCAATTCGACTATGGCGAGCGCGGCGCCGATCCCGAGCGCGTGCCTGGGCTTGCGCCGGAGCAGGACTGGCCAGTGCGCGACGACTGCCATTCGTTCTGGCGCTATGGGTTCAACGTGCGCATCCGCCGGCTGTGCCGCGATGTGCTGCTCTGGCACCGCACCGCACGCATGAACGGCGAGGCCGACGACACGCCAGAGCTGGTGGCACGACTACACCTGCAGTACGACAGTAGCCCGGTCAGCAGCATTCTGGTGTCGGCGCAACAACTGTCGAGCGTATCCGACTGTCGCTTGCCGCCGATGGAGTTCGAGCTGACCCGACCGGGCAGGGCTACGCCCGGTTGGGAAGCGATGCCAGCGCTCGACGGATTCTGGGCCCCTGCATGGCAGATGGCCGACTTGCTGGGCGAAGGCGTGCCAGGCCTGTTGTACCGAGATCAGGACGCCTGGCATTACCGGCCGCCGATGCGGGCGGGCAAGACCCGAGGCGCGGAGCAGGATGCGATCAGCTGGGGAGCGCCGTGGCCCTTGCCCAAGCGTCCGGCCGATAGCACTGGCAGCCTGACCGACCTGGATGGTGATGGTCGCCCCGAGTGGTTGATCACCGAGGAGGGAATGCGTGGCAGTTTCACGCTGGCGCCCGACGGTATCTGGGGGGCGTGGAAACCACTGTTGAGCTTGCCCAGCGAGTATGGTCATCAGGCTGCGCAGATGACTGATCTCACCGGCGACGGCCGCTCCGATGTGGTCATGCTGCACGCCCTCGGTCCACGTAGCGTGCGACTGTACCCCAGCGCAGGCGCCGACGGCTGGCTGGCTGCGGTTACCGCGCAGTACGCAGGACGCGAAGCGCTTCCATTACTGGATAGGGCCGACCGTCAACTGGTGGCCTTCGCCGATCCTGCCGGCAGTGGCCAGTCGCACCTGCTGCGCATCACTGGCGACGGCGTGACGCTCTGGCCGTCCCTGGGCTATGGCCGGTTCGACGAGGCCATCAGTATCCCTGGTTTCAAGGTGGACAATTTCAACGCCTCGCGGGTGTACCTCGCCGACACCGACGGTACAGGCACCACCGATATCCTTTACCTGGAACCCGCCCGTATCCGTGTGTTCATCAGCCAGTGCGGCAACCGTTTCGTCGAGGGGCCTGCGATCGAGATGCCGATGGGGGTGACGCTGGACAGTGAAACCCAGCTGCAGGTGGCCGACATCCGTGGTCAAGGTACTGCCGACTTGCTGGTGACGGCGCCGGATCATGGCCCTGAAAAAAAACGCCGCAGTTGGCTGTACCGCTTCAACGACCACCGGCCGTGGTTGCTGTCGACCATCGTCGACAACATCGGCAACCGCACCGAGTTGCAGTACCGCAGCTCGGCTCAGGCCTGGCTCGATGAAAAGGCCGAACAGCTGGCCCGCGGCCAGACCCCGGTCAGCTACTTGCCGTTCCCGGTCCATACCGTGAGCCGGGTCACGACGCTCAATGAAATCACCGGCTTGTGCATGGGCCGCGAGACCACCTATCTCGGCGGCGTATGGGATGGTCGCGAGCGTGAATTTGCCGGGTTCAGGCGCCTGATCCAGACCGACACCCATGAAGTGGCCCGGTCGATGGCTGCACATCTGTCGCCGCCCTCGCGTACCTGCACCTGGTTCTACACCGGGGTGGAGGCGCTCGATGCGGCGGCTGACGGTGCTTTTGTCGACATGGATGCCCGATTCCCTCCGGCTCCACCGCGTTTCACCCAATGGCGCGACGAGGCAGAGGAGGCGCTCGAGGTGACGGGGGCGCTGCGCGCCTGGCTGTACCGCGCGGCCCGTGGCCAGGTCATGCGCATCGAGGTGTATGGAGAAGATGGCCATCCGCGTGCAGGAAACCCCTACAGGCTCGAGCGCTCGCGCCTGCAGATCCGGGCCCTGGCCAGTGCCGATCCACAACGACCGAGTGCCCTGGTGACGCCGATCCAGCATCTGGCATTCAGTTGCGAGCGGGTACCGGAGGACCCGGTGGTCGCCCAGACACTTGTTCTCGCGCAGGACCTGTATGGCAACGTGCTGCAAAGTGCTGCCGTCAACTATCCGCGTCAGTTGAGCGAGGCGGACCTGGTCAAGGAGGAGGGGGAACGGCAGATCTATCCCGACAGCTTGCCGGCGGGCTTGATCGAGGCAAGTTGCGATGAGCAGCAGTACGACTGTTGGATCAACCTGACCCGCGCTCGCGTGCACAACCTGGCCCGTGGCGATGACTTTGTCATCGGTCTGGCCGATGGCACGCGTCGGGATGTGATCAAGTTGACGGCCAGCGACGTGCCCAAAGACGGTTTCAGCGTGGAGAACCTGGCAGTGGAGGAGCTGCTGGTGGCCGATCCGCAGAGGACGACGCTGGTCGGCTACGAGAAGGCGGTCTGGCGACAAGCCGATGGTACAGGCGCCGCGAAGGTCCCTTCGCGTCAGGCACTGCTGGCCTATACCCGCACGGCGATGCTCGACAAGGCTTCACTGGACGTCCTGCGTCCGACCTTCGAGCAGACCTTGGGCAATCTGGTGGAGCAGGCGCTGGCCAACCCGAATGCCGACCCGGCAGTGTTGCGTCGGGTGCGCGAGCGCTTGCCGGAAGTGACGGCGGTTGCGACCTCGTACCCGCTGCTGATGGCTTATCTGCAGTGCTCGCCCCACGACGCGCAGGCGCTCGGGCTTCTGCGCGCGGCGCTCAAGACAGTGATTTCGGTGGACGCCTTGCGCGAGCGGCTGTACCAGGCCGACGCTGCGGCGTTGCCGGAGGGCTTGCAGGCGGCGTTGCGCAAGCAGAGCCGTGTGGCCGATGCGGCTCTGCCAGCAGTGGTGGCATGGTTCGCCGGCCAGGCGCAAGGCAGCGCGGATCTGCAGCAGCTGCATGCCGCAGTGGCGGACGGACTGGCCGTGACTGGTGCTGACAGCGTGTTCTGGCGAGTCGTGCTGGCCAACCTTGCCACGCGCGGCGCTGATTCATCCCGGCCTGTCCAACTGCAGGCATGGTTGGAAGACGTCCAGCACTTGCTGGACACCCGGGTGCAGGCCGAATCCCTGACCGAGCTGCTCAAGCGTGGCGGCTATGTCGCCATGAGCCGAGCGGAGGACGCCGAAGAGCTGGCCGAGCCGCACGATCCCTCCGGCGCAGGCGCGCCATCGATCCCGTGGGCGCCGCCAGTCGAAGAGGCGTACTGCGGCCATCACGGCATTTCAGGGTATCGCGGCGCCGAGCATTTCTGGACGCCCGACACCGTCCAGGAAAGTACGGTGATTGGCCCCCGCCAACTGCAGTACACCACCCATGACATTGCCGTGTGCCGGGTGACCGATGCTGCCGGTCTGACCTCCACCGTGGAGGTGTATGACTGGCGCTTCATGCAGCCGGCGCAGATCAAGGACGCCAATGACAACACCCACACCAGCAGCCTCGATGCATTGGGACGGGTGATGCATACGCGCTTCTATGGCACCGAAACCCCGGCGGGCAGCGATGAAGCCGTGATGAGCGGCTTCTCCCCCGATGCTGCCTTCACGCCCCCTCGCACGGTCGAGCAAGCCGTGGCCCTCAACGAGAGCAAGGGAGTGCCGGTGGCCATGGCATTCACCAACGTGGTCGACAGCTGGATGCCATTGGCGCTGCAGGCCGATGGTCGTATCGCGGGCGCCCGCCGTTGCGGTGCATTGGCCTGGCAGCGGGATGTGCGGCGTTTGCGTCGGGATGGCATCGAGGTGTCTGGCGACCTGTTCATGGCCGGACGTACGCCACCCCATGTGATCCAGATCCAGCCCGACCGTTATGACAACGACCCCGAGCAACAGGTGCGCGTCCAGGTGTCGCTGACAGGCGGCTCGCAGTTGTTGCAGGCCGCCATCCTCAATCCGGGCGGCGAGGCGTTCGTGCGCACTGAGGAAGGAGGGCTTGCCCAGGATCAGGACGGGCACGCCGTGTTGGCCCACGCCGAGGTGCGCTGGGCGGTCACCGGCAAGACCGAGTTCGACAACAAGGGGCAGGCGGTTCGAAAGTGGTTGCCGTTCTACCTCGACGACTGGCGCTGGGTCAGCGACGACAGTGCGCGTGAAGGGATCTATGCCGACACGCATTTCTACGATGCGTTGGGCCGCGAATGCAGGATCGTGCGCGCCAATGGCGAGGATGTCGACGGCGAGTGGGCGAACTACGAGCAGCGCGTGCAGGTATATCCCTGGTTCACGGTATCGGAGGACGAAAACGATACCTGGCAGGAGGTCATCGAGCGGGCGCGGCTCAAGGCGCGCAGTACCTTGCATTGAGGCGCTGGCCTCGGGCCTTCGATGTGACTCGAGAACGTGCCGATGGGCTGCGGGGCAGTCCATCGGCAATTGTCACGCGGGCGAGGGCGGGTATCGCCGGCTGATCATTCCTCGTCGCGTTGCAGCACCATCAAAAGCATCGAGCGGCCCTGCACCTCGAACAGGCTGTCGAACGCCAGGTGCTGCGCCTTGCGCAACTGCGGCCGATCGGTATCGATCAGGCAACTCCAATGCTCGCCCTCCGGTACGCTCGGCAGCTTGAACGGCACCACGTCGTGATGCGCATTGACGATCAGCAACACTGTTGCTTCCGCTCCTGGCCGGGCGATGCCGCTGACCTGCGCACGGCCGTCGATGAGCATGCCCAGGCAACGGCCGTGGGGGTCTTCCCACTGCTCGACGCTCATTTCGTTGCCGTCAGGGGCGAGCCAGGTGACGTCCTTGACCCCGATCGCCTCGT
Source organism: Pseudomonas sp. S44 (assembly GCF_016624805.1). Lineage (NCBI taxonomy): Bacteria > Pseudomonadati > Pseudomonadota > Gammaproteobacteria > Pseudomonadales > Pseudomonadaceae > Pseudomonas > Pseudomonas sp. S44. Next base: position 26,343 of record NZ_JACVTY010000034.1, on the reverse strand, counting down.
TGTAGTCGCCGACCAGGAAGCTCGAGCGGCGCAGCACCGGGTATTGCAACCTGAGCTGGGTAAGGCGTTTGACGAACTTCAGCAGCGCCTGGCCTTCGTCGTCCAGGTCCCAGTTGACCCAGCCGATCTCGCTGTCCTGGCAGTAGGCGTTGTTGTTGCCATGCTGGGTGCGGCTGAACTCGTCACCGGCGACGATCATCGGCGTACCCTGCGACAGCAGCAGGGTGGCGAAGAAATTGCGCATCTGGCGCAGGCGCAGGGCCTTGATCTCGGGGTCGTCGGTCGGGCCTTCGACGCCGCAGTTCCAGGATAGGTTGTTGCTGGTACCGTCCTGATTGTTCTCGTCGTTGTCCTCGTTGTGCTTCTCGTTGTACGAGACCAGGTCGCGCAGGGTGAAGCCGTCATGGGCGGTGATGAAGTTGACCGAGGCGTAGGGGCGTCGGCCGCGATTGTTGAACATGTCGCCTGAGCCTGTCAGGCGGGCAGCGAAATCGGCGAGTTGGCCTTCGTCACCTTTCCAGAATGCCCGTGCCGTATCGCGGAACCGGTCGTTCCATTCCGCCCAGCCGGGGGCGAAGTTGCCCACCTGGTAGCCGCCGGGGCCGCAGTCCCAGGGCTCGGCGATCAGCTTGACGCTGCGCAGCAGCGGGTCCTGGCGGCAGGCGACGAGGAAGCTGTGACGCTCGCTGTAACCGTCGTGGTAGCGGCCCAGGATGGTCGCCAGGTCGAAGCGGAAGCCGTCCACATGCATCTCGCCCGCCCAATAGCGCAGTGAGTCGGTGACCAGTTGCAGCACACACGGGTGGCTCAGGTCGAGGGTGTTGCCGGTGCCCGAATCGTTGATGTAGAAGCGCTTGTCGTCGGGCATCAGGCGGTAGTAAGAGGCGTTGTCGATGCCGCGCATCGACAGGGTCGGGCCACGCTCGTTGCCCTCGGCGGTGTGGTTGTAGACCACATCGAGGATCACTTCCAGACCCTTCTCGTGGACGTGCGCGACCATCTCCTTGAACTCGGCGATCTTGCCACTGGCCAGGTATTTGGGATGGGGGGCGAAGAAGGCCAGGGTGTTGTAGCCCCAATAGTTGTTCAGGCCCTTGTCCAGCAGGTGCTGATCGTTGACGAAAGCGTGGATGGGCAGCAGCTCGATGCTGGAAACGCCCAGATCCTTGATGTGCCCCAGCAGCTCGTCGTTGGCAAGCCCAGCGAAGGTGCCGCGCAGATGCTCGGGGACAGCCGGGTGGCGCATGCTGATGCCACGGGCGTGGGCTTCGTAGATGACGGTCTGCTCCCAGGGAATCTGCACCCGCTGGTCGCGACCCCAGGTAAAGGCCGGGTCGACCACCTTGCACTTGGGCACGAAGGGGGCGCTGTCGCGTTCATCGAACGACAGGTCGTCGTCGGGGTGGCCCAGGGTGTAGCCGAACAGCGCCTCGGACCATTTCAGCTCGCCCACCAGTTGCTTGGCGTAGGGGTCGATCAGCAGCTTGTTGGCGTTGAAACGGTGACCGTTCTGCGGCTCGTAGGGGCCGTGCACGCGATAGCCATAGACCAGCCCCGGATGCGCATCGGGCAGGTAACCGTGATAGATCTCGTCGGTGTATTCGGGCAGCTCGATGCGCTCGAGCTCGTTTTCGCCGGTCGCATCGAAGATGCACAGCTCGACCTTGGTAGCGTTGGCGGAGAACAGCGCGAAATTCACGCCCAGCCCGTCCCAGGTTGCACCGAGCGGGAAGGGCAGGCCCTCGCGAATCCGGGTTGGCGCGACGGAACGGGTTTTCTTCGGGGTGCGTGGGGTCATGACAGTCCTCGTCTGGCCAGGTGAATTGAATTGAATTCGGCTGTGGGAGCGGCGGTTCGCCGCTGCGACTTGCCCGCGAAAAAAGACACCGCGCTGCCTGGCACGGGCTACGCCCGTGTTCGCGGGCAAGCCCGCTCCCACAGGGACAGGCTTGCCTTTGGATTTTTTACAGGACAGCTGTTCTCAAAGGGAGGGGCTGGCCTTTGGCTTTTGAACAAGGCAGCTGCTCCACAGGTCTTGGGTTGAACCGCAGGCGGGTATCAGCCGGCGGCGGGCTTGCGCGGCGCCCGTGGTTTTTTCTCGGTCACAGGCTTGCCCGCCGGCAGCGCGGCAGCCTTGGGTTCGGCAGGTGCCTTGGGCTTGGCTGCGGCCTTCTTGCGTGGTGCAGCCTTGGGCGCCAGGGCTTCGGCTTCGGCCAGCTTGCGAGCCATCTCCCAGTGGCGCTCTTCCTCGCCTACCGGTTTACCCTCCGACTCCCAGATCTGGTAGGCGAATTCGCGGATACGTTTTTCATCGACACTCATTTCGACGCTCCTGAAGTTCATGCATGTTCAATCAACAGGTTGAGCGGAAAATCCGACAGCACATCGCTCAGCATCAGCTCCCTAGAAGGGCTGACAGCGGTGTGTGCGAAAAGTCCCTTGCAAGTGGCAGGCGACAAGGCAAACGGCAAAACAAGCCGGGTATCGTCCCAGTTCTGTGCCGGGATAAGGGGTATCGGGGCTGCGCCCAGCAAGGTGCTGGCCAGCCGTGGCGCGATGACGATGGCACGCTCGCCCTCACCGAGGCGGGCAAAGGCCAGCACCTTGTCAGCGTGACGACCCTGGGTGTTGAGCGGCAGGTAGGCACCGCGCAGGAACAGCTCGGGATGCGCTCGGCGCAGGTCCAGCACGCGGGCGATCAAGGCCTGCTTGATGCGCCCGTCGCGCCAGTGTTCGAGCAGTTCGGCCTCGGGCAGGCTGTTGTCCAGGCTGGCACGTCTTGCCGGGTAGTCCACTGGGCGGCGGTTGTCCGGGTCGACCAGGCTCAAGTCCCAGTATTCGTTGCCCTGATACAGGTCCGGCACACCGGGTGTGGTCATGCGCAGCAGGCACTGGACCAGGCCGTTGAGGGCGCCCGGGCAGGCAATGCGGGCCACGGCGTCGGCGAGCGAGTGACGCAGTTGCTGGTTTTCGCTGTCGAGCAGGAGGCCATCGAGGTAGCGGGCGCAGGCCTGTTCGTAGCGCTCGTTGGGGGCGGCCCAGCTGCTGCGCAGCTTGGCTTCGCGCAGGGCTTTCTGCTGCCACTGGCGCACACGTTCGGCAAAGTGCTCCAGGCCCTGCGGGTCATCACGGCCTAGCGCCAGGGGCCAACTGGCGAGCAGGGTCTGGAACAGCAGCAACTCGTCGCCGGGGCTCGGTGCCAGGCCGTCTTCGAGGGTTTCACGCAGCGGCTCGGCCAGTTCGCGCCAGTGCTCGACGCGGCTGGCGAGCCACTGGCTGTGTTCACTGAGCACCGCCAGGCGCGCGCGACAGTCTTCGCCGCGCTTGTGGTCGTGGGTGGCAGTGGCCAGCAGGTTATCCGGGAAGTCGCGCAGGCGGCGCTGCGCTTCGTTGTGGAACTGCGCAGGTGTGGCGCTGAAACGCTCGGCCTCGAAGCCCACGTCGTTGCGCGAGAGCAGGCGTGCGCTGCGGTAGAACGCCGTGTCCTCGACCGCCTTGGCGGCGCTGGGTGCGGTCAGTTGCTGGAAGCGTACGCACGCGTGGCGCAGGTGCTTGCGCGCGCGCCCGACAGGCAACTGGCGCCAGGGCTGTCCGCCGAGCCAGCGCTCGAGGTGGTCGAGCAACGGCCAGTCGGCTTCGCTGAGCGACTGCCGGGCGCCTTCCAGGGCGCGCTGGAAGAACGCCTCATCCTGCTCAGGGCGGCCACAGGCATTGATGTAGGTGCGGTACACCGAATAGTGCTCGACCAGCGCCTGCAGGGCACGGCGGATTGCGCCGAGGGTGAGGTCGCGGGTCATCAGGTCGTCGCGGGCCACCTGCAACAGCGCCTGGGCCACCGACTCGCAGTCACCGGCCAAGCTGGCATTGAGCACCAGGCGTCTTGCGACGCGCACTTCCTCGTCGAACGCGGGGCGCTCGCTGACGTTGTGCCAGAGCTCGGTCAACGGCGCTTCGCCGGCCGGATCGTGTTGCAGCAGCGAGACCTGGTTCATGAACTCGTAGCCGGTGGTGCCGTCGGTGAGCCAATCCTGGTGCAGGTGCTCGTCGGTACCGAGGATCTTTTCCACGTAGATCGGGAAATGTTCGAGTGCCGCTTCTGGCGGACGCAGGGCCAGCAAGTGATCGACACGGCGGCGCAGGTTGCGGCAGTAGCGCCGAGGGTCGGCCAGGCCGTCGATATGGTCGATGCGCAGGCCATCGACCAGGCCGCGAGCGATCAGCTCGAACAGCTTGGCGTGGGTCGCTTCGAACACCGTGGCCCGTTCCACGCGCAGGCCGCCCAGCTCGTTGATATCGAAAAAGCGCCGCCAGTTGATGTCGTCGGCAGCGGTGCGCCAACTGGCCAGGCGGTAGGTCTGGCGTTCGAGCAGCAGATGCAGGCGCTTGAAACCAGGCTCGCTGCGGCTGTCGAAGGCGGCCAGGGCCTGCTCCAGGTGGGCGCCGGTGCGTACCAGGCGGGCCAGTTCCGCCTGTAATGGCAGGGCCTCGGAAAGTGGGTCGGTGCAGTCGCTCAGGGCGCTGAAACGTGTGGCCAGCGCCTGCAACGAAGGATCATCGCTGTGGTTGAGAATCCGTCCGTAATCCAGCGGACAGATCGGGAAACGGTGCTCGTAGTGCTCGATCTGCAGCAACCCGTGCTCAGCGTCGAAGGTCAGCGGAATCTCGCCATTCTGCAGGGCAATACCATAGTCATTGCCCAGGAACGGCAGCAGCAACTGACCGGCCAGCAGCGGGTCGCTGGAGTGCCACTGGATATCGAAGAATTCGGCGTAGGGGCTGCGCCGTCCCCAGGCCAGCAGGCTCTGCCACCAGGGGTTGTCGGCACCGCCCACGGCCATGTGGTTGGACACGGTGTCGAGGATCAGCCCCATGCCGTGCTGGCGCAGCGCGGCCACCAGCCGCTGCAGCGCCGCTTCGCCGCCCAGCTCGGGATTGACCTGAGTCGGATCGACCACGTCGTAGCCGTGCCGAGAGCCGGCGCGGGCCTTGAGTATGGGCGACGCGTACAGGTGGCTGATGCCCAATTGGGCGAAGTAGGGCACCAGTGGCACGGCATCGTCGAGGGTGAAGTCGCTGTGAAATTGCAGGCGCTGGGTGGCGGTCAAGGGTTTCATCGGTCGCGCTCCCAGGCTTGTTCGCGCGCCTGCGCCAGCAGTTCCAGGCGGCGTGCGGCATCTTCGTCGTCGAGCAGTTCGGCAACCGGCAGGGCGAAGCGTCGGCGCCAGTTGGGGTGGCCGTCGGTGGTGCCGGGCAGGTTGGGTTGTTCGTCACTGCCGAGCAGGTCTTCGAGCGGGACCAGCACGAGCGGTGCGCGGGTGTGGCCGACATAACGGATGGCGGTGTCGATCAAGGCGTCGTTATCCTTCAAAGGGCCATAGTTCGCTTCCAGGCTGCGGCGCAGGCCGTGAATCTCCTGCTCGCGCTCATGCCGCCAATGCAGTTCGGTGGCGGCGTCGATCAGTTGCAGGCGGTGGTTCCAGTCGATGTCCCGTGCTCGCAGCCACCCGGCCAGCGGGGCGAGGTCGTGGGTGCCGGTGGTGGCCAGGGCGGTATCGGGCCAGTCGAGGATCGGCTTGAAGTGGCCGGTCGAGGTCTGCTCGAACGGCAGCACGCGCATGCCCAGCACGCCCTTGTCCGCCAGTTGCTCACGCAGCCCGGACGGTACGGTGCCGAGGTCTTCGCCGAGGATCACGGCCTGATGGCGTGCCGACTCGAGTGCCAGCAGGCGCAGCAGGTCTTCGACGGGGTAGTTCAGGTACGCACCTTCGCTCGGCTTGGCACCGCGCGGGATCAGCCACAGGCGTCGCAGCCCCATAACATGATCGATGCGCAGGCCGCCGGCGTGGGCGAGGTTGGCCCGCAACATTTCGATGAAGGCTCGGTAGCCGTTGCGCTTGAGGCCCTCGGGCGAGAAGGCGCAGATGCCCCAGTCCTGGCCGGAGCGGTTGAGGATGTCGGGCGGCGCGCCGACCTTGAGTTCGGCCAGCAGTTCGTCCTGGCGGCTCCAGGCCTGGCTGCCGGCACCGTCGGCACCCACCGCCAGGTCAGCGATCAAGCCGATGCCCATGCCGTTGCTGCGCGCGGCATCCTGGGCGCGTTGCAGGCTGCGCTCGGTGAGCCATTGGCAGAAGGCATGAAACTCCACACGCGCCGGATAGGCCGCCGCCATGGCCTGCACTTCCGGCTCTTCGGGGCTGCGCCAGGCGTCTGGCCAGGCGCGCCAGTCGGCCCCCAGGCCTTGCTCCACGGCTTCGGCCTGCAGCACTTCGAAATGGCAATGGTGCTCCAGGGCTTGGCCAGCGGACTGGCGAAAACTGTCGAAGTCCGGGCGCAGGGGATGTTCGCGCTGGCTGAAATCTGCATATAGCGCCTTGAGCAGCTTGTGCCGCACATCGGCCGCGCGTGGCCAGTCGACCAGCGACGTCTGCTCCAGGTCTTCGAGGCTCTGAGTCAGGCCCGCAGCCTCGGCCGCCATGCGCACCTCGCGCTCGCCGAGCAGTACCGAGGGGCTGGCGTAGAGCGTGTTGAGCAACAGGCGGCTGGACGGTGAGTAGGGGCTGAAGTGCTGTTGGTCGTACATCGACAACGCATGGATCGGGCTGATCGCCAGCGCATCGGCGCCTCGCTCTGCCGCACTGCGCGCCAGTTGCTCCAGGGCCAGGCAGTCGCCATAGCCACCGTCGCCGGGGCGGCGCAGGCTGTAGAGTTGCACGGCCAGGCCCCAGCGACGTGGCGGGGATTGCTCGCTTATGTCCTGCAGGCTGTGGCAACGCGGCGGCGCGACAGCGATGGTGAGCTTTCGGTCATCGATTTCCAGGCGGTGGTAGCCGGTAGGCAGTTCGCCGGGCAGTTGTGCCAGTGGGTCGAGGGTCAGCGCGTGCACGCTGCCGTCTTCCTGGGTGCAACGTACCTGGCTGTTCGGGCTGAACCAGCGTGCCAGGGCCAGCGGCTGGCCGAGGTCGGCAGTGAGCAGTGGCGGCAGGTGCTCGCTGTCGTCGAGCTGCTCCAGGGCGGCCAGGCTGCGCGCGATGGCAGCGTCATCCTCGGCCGGATGGCCAAGCTCTTGCAGGACCCGGCGCAGAGCCTCGTCAGATACCTGCTGGGGACGATCGTTGGCGTCTATCCAGTCGCGGGCAAGGCCCGCGCGGGCGGCGAGACGGTGCAGGGGCATTTCGCTCATGGCGTCTCCAGGCGAGAGGGAAGCAGGCTGACCACGCAGCTGTACGCGGCCAGGGTGGAGTCCGTATGGGCGTTGTCACTGCTGTCGAACAGGCGTGTATCCATGCCTGGCAAAGTAATGGGCTGCGCAGATGCGCCAAGGTTCAAATCGATGCGCAACTCGCAGCCGTCGCCCAGTCGCCAGCGGGCGCTGAGGGCTTTGTCGCCGAGCACTTCGACGCCCAGTGCGCGGCTGCCCACCAGGCGCGGGACGATCTCGCGATGGCGGATGTGCAGCAGTTGGTGATAGAGGCCGTGCCAGCCAGCGAGGACTTGTGTGTTGATCGGGCGTGAGGCTTCGAAGGTTTGCAGGGCGTTGGGGTCAGGTATGTGCGCGCGCTTCTCGGGGTCGGCGAAGGCTGCAAAGTGAGCGAACTCGCCGCGCCGACCTTCGCGCACGGCATCGGCCAGCTCATCGTGGAAATCGGTGAAGAACAGGAACGGCTGGCAACTGCCTTCTTCGTCCCCCATGAACAGTAGCGGGATCATTGGCGCCAACAGCAGCAGGCCGGTGGCGGCCCGCAGCGCCGTGGGAGGGCACAGGCGATTGAGGCGCTCGCCCAAGGCGCGGTTGCCGATCTGGTCGTGGTTCTGCAAGAACAGTACGAAGGCACTCGGTGGCAAGTGAGCGCTGGGCTCGCCACGGGGTGTGCCATGGCGGTTGGGCTCGCCCTGAAACACGAAGCCTTCGCTCAGGCACCGGGCCAGTTGCTCGATCGGGCGGTCCTTGTAGTCGGCGTAGTAGCCTTCGGTCTCGCCCGTCAGCAGCACGTGCAGGGCGTTGTGGCCGTCATCGTTCCACTGCGCGTCGAAGCCTTGCTCGAGCAGCGCCGCTTGGTTGTGTTCGTTCTCCAGCACCAGCCACACTTCGCGGCCCGGCTCGACAGCGGCGCGTACGCGGCGGGCCAGTTCGATGAGGAAGTCCGGTTGGTCGATGGCGTGCACGGCATCCAGGCGCAGCCCATCGAAGCGGTAGTCGCACAGCCACATCAGGGCGTTCTGGATGAAGAACTCGCGCACTTCTGCGCGGCGAAAGTCGATGGCGGCGCCCCAAGGCGTCTGGCGGTCTTCGCGGAAGAACCCGCTGGCGTACTTCGGCAAGTAATTGCCGTCAGGGCCAAAGTGGTTGTAGACCACATCAAGCATCACCATCAGCCCATGGCCATGGGCCTGATCGATGAGTGCGCACAATTGCTCCGGGCTGCCGTAAGCATTATGTGGGGCGAAGGGCTGGGCGCCGTCGTAGCCCCAGTTACGCTCGCCGGGGAACTGGTTGATCGGCATCAGCTCGATGGCGGTGATGCCCAGTTCTGCCAGGCGTGGCAGGTGCTGGGAAACGCCTGCATAGCCGCCGAGCAGGCCCACGTGCAGTTCCTGGATCACCGCCTCGTGCCATGGGCGGCCTCGCCAGAGGTGCTTCCAGCCGTAACGCTGGGGATCGACGACTTCACTGGGGCCGTGCACGCCGTCAGGCTGGTAGCGCGACGCCGGGTCGGCCACCTGCAGGTGGCCGTCGATCCTGAAATGGTAGCGATCACCCGCCTGGCAGGGGGCGATGCCGATAAACCAGCCATCCTCTTCGGGCAGCAGCTCGACAGACGGCTGCCGCTCGATTTCCACGCTCACGTTGCGCGCATCCGGCGCCCAGAGGGCGAAGCGCGTCGACGTGGCGTCCAGTTGCTGTGCGCCATGCCTGTGCATCTTCGTAGCCCTCGTTCAGTAGTGGCGGCTATGTGCCTGGCAGACCAGTTCCTCATAAAGGCGAGCGTAGGGTTCCACCGCCTGGCACCAGTTGAACGGTTGAGTCATCGACAGGCACCGCATGGCGTTGAGCAGATCTTTCTTGCCGTGTACGTAGAAGGCGCGGTTCAGGGCTTCGCGGTAGCTCTCGGGGCTCGATTCGTTGAACAGGAAACCCGTGACGCCATCTTCGATGGTGTCGGCCAGACCGCCGGTATTGCGCGCCACCGGCAGTGAGCCGAAACGCTGTGCGTACATCTGGCTCAAGCCGCACGGCTCGTAGCGCGAGGGCATCAGCAGAAAATCGCTGCCGGCGAACATGCGTCGGGCATCGGTTTCGTTGAAGCCGATGCGCACGCCGATGCGGCCCGGATGGCGCAGGGCCAGATCGCGCATGGCCTGTTCTTCCTCCGGCTCGCCACGGCCGATGATCGCGATTTGTCCGCCCTGGCGGACGATGTCGTCGGCCACGCTCAGCGTCAGGTCCAGGCCTTTCTGGTAGACCAGGCGCGAGACCACGGCGAACAGAGGCCCTTGGCACGGCTCCAGGCCGAACAGCTCGCGGACCTGCTCGGCATTGCGGGCCTTGCCTTCCCAGTCGTTGATGCTGAAGTTGTGCACCAGGTGCGAGTCGGTGGCCGAATCCCAGCTCTCGTCAATGCCATTGGGGATGCCGCCTAGCAGGCCTTGCTGGGCCTTGCTTGCAAGAAAACCGTCGAGGCCGCAGCCGAACTCGGGCGTGGTGATCTCCCGGGCGTAGGTGGCACTGACCGTGGTGATGTGGCTCGAGTAGGCAAGCCCGGCCTTGAGGAACGACAGCTTGCCGTAGAACTCCATGCCTTCCTGCTGCATGGCATGGTCGGGAATGGCCAGCTCCGGGCTGCAGCCTCGGCTGTAGACACCCTGGTACGCGAGGTTGTGGATGGTGAACAAGGTCGGTGTGTTCAGGCCGCGCCAGTGCATGTAGGCAGGCGCCAGACCGGCTGGCCAGTCATGGGCGTGCACCAGATCGGGGCGCCAGTGCGCCATTGCATCGCCTGCGGCGATCTCTGCGGCGGCCAGGCCCAGGCGGGCGAAACGGATATGGTTGTCGGGCCAGTCACGGCCATTGTTGGCACCATACGGGGTGCCTTCGCGCTCGTACAACTCGGGGCAGATCAGCACGTAGATGACCAGGCCATCCGCCAGGTCCATGCGTCCGATCTTGCACGGCGGAAGCGCAGCATGGCCACCGAGTTCGCCGACGATGTGAATGGGGTTGTCGCTGTCGACCACCTGCGGATAACCCGGAATCAAGACCCGCACATCGTGCAGGTGTGACAGCGCCCTGGGCAGGGCTGCGGAGACATCGCCCAGGCCGCCTGTCTTGACCAGGTCGGCGATTTCGGAGGTGACGAACAGCACCTTGCGCTTGTGCGGATTGTTGCGGCGCGTGGTAGCGGGTGCCTTGCCTGCCGTGGCGAAGCCAGGTGCAACAGGCTCGCGATTTTCCAGGTTGAATGATTCTGCGTGAGGCTCGACAGCGGCACTGATCATACTTCTCTCCGTCCCTTGTTCATGCGGGTGCTGGCACCCGTTGCGTTTATCTCGTGTCTGTTCTCGCTTTGACTTTCAGCATCTTCGTAGTGCATTCCTTGCCCCATGGTCGTGCGCGCAGGCACAGCGCGAGCGGCATTCCGGCCGAACAGGCGCCTGGACAGTGTGGGGTGGGCGGGCTGACGCGTGAGGAAGTCCCTTTGCGCGGCCTACTTACTTCCTGACCTACCCGTGTTTTGGAAAGTTCGACTTGATTGCGTCACTGGTTTCGGAGCAAAACACGGGCCGAATCCTCAGTGTAGGGGACGAAAGGTAGGTGGGGTGACCCATTGGTCACTATTTGCGCGACCGTTGATCTGCGCAAACGTTGGCGCGCTGGAGCCGCGGCAACGCAGTGTTGCTGCGGCGGATCAGGCACCCGCTGAACGAGGAGGGCGGGCCGTGTCAGGTGGTTGGCAGCAGCGAAGAATGATGGTGGTTGATCAGCCACTGCTGGCCGTCCCAGCGGTAGGTAAAGGTGTAGCGCGCAGCGACCTGTTGCCCGGTCTTGGCGAAGTTGAAGGTATATAACCCGGTCAGTGTGGCTTTGTTGCAGGTCTGGCTCAGGTGATGGGTATCGAGCTTGCCGGAGGGCTGGTCGGCGAGGAAATGCTTGAAGTAGTCGAGGCGCTCGGCGGTAGTCAGGCGTGGGATTTTCGATACGGTCGGCAGCAGGACTGCATCGTTTTCGTACAAGTTGGCCACCTGCTCTGGATCGCCGCTGCGCAGGCTGTCGTTCCAGCGCTCGAATAGCGCCACGGCTTGTTTCTCGTCGAGTGGTTGGCACGGCTGGGGCGCAGCGTGGGCGTGCAGGCTGAGGCTCCCCAGCAACGCGAGCGGGAGCCAGTGGATCATTTTATTCATGGGCGTCTTCTACGCGGAGCAGGCACCGGAATGGGCCTGCGGCGTCGCTCAATCTAGGTAGTCTTGGATCGAGCCCATATAGGCACACGCGTCTACCTTTGAAGGTGTTTTCGCTATGCAGCAGACGGGTAGGTCAGGGCGCCGCGCACGCAGGGGCTGCGCGGCGCGGCGAAAGGTCAGAGGCCGGCAGCCTTGCTGCCCAGGCGCGCCTGTTCGAGCAACAGGTTCAGCTCTGCCACCTGCTGGCGCAGTTGATCGCGCTCGTCCTTCAATTGGCGCAATTCGTCGCGGCGCACAGTGACATAGAGGGTCTGGGGGGGAGTGGCAGGCATGTAGGTACCCAAGAGAACACCTCGCAGTTTGGCTGGTGACAGTAACAAGCGTAGACGCTTCGTGCGGCGCGCATTCTGAATTCTTTCCCTGTCCTTGGGAACTTTTTTGTTTATGGTGGTCACGCCGTTCGTCGGTGAACCCTCGTGCGGTACGCTGGACTAACCTGAACACCTGAATCGCGTTCGTCATCCATTTTCGCAAGGGGAGCATCGGCACATGCAACTGGGAATCGTCGGGCTGGGCCGCATGGGCGGCAATATCGCAAGACGGCTGATGCGCGCAGGCCACCAGACCGTGGTACACGATCGCAACCGTGATGCCGTCAGCGCTCTGAGCAGCGAGGGCGCCCTGGGCGCCCATGACCTCGGCGCGCTGGTACAGAAACTCAAGGCGCCACGGGCGGTGTGGGTCATGCTGCCGGCGGGCGAGCCTACCGAGCAGACCATCACCCAGCTCGCCGAGCTGCTCGAGCCAGGCGATGCGATCATCGATGGCGGCAACACCTTCTACAAAGATGACATGCGCCGCGCCGCCCATCTGTCAACGCGTGGCCTGCACTATCTGGACGTAGGCACGTCCGGTGGTGTCTGGGGCCTGGAGCGGGGCTATTGCATGATGATCGGCGGCGAAAAGGACGTGTTCGAACGGCTGGAGCCGCTGTTCAAGGCGCTGGCGCCGGGCGTGGGTGACATTGCGCGCACCCAGGGTCGCACGGGTGAGCATGGGCGTGCCGAGCATGGCTACATTCACGCCGGCCCGCCCGGTGCCGGGCACTATGTGAAGATGGTGCACAACGGTATCGAGTACGGCTTGATGCAGGCTTATGCCGAAGGTTTCGACCTGCTGCGCAGCAAGGGCGGCACCGAGTTGCCCGAGGACCAGCGTTTCGACCTGAACGTGGCGGAGATCGCCGAAGTCTGGCGGCGCGGCAGTGTGGTCACTTCGTGGCTGCTCGACCTCACCGCCGATGCGCTGGTCGCCGATCCGCAACTGGCCCAGTTCAGCGGTTCGGTGTCCGACAGTGGTGAAGGGCGCTGGACCATCGATGCTGCAGTCGAGCAGGCAGTACCGGTGCCGGTGTTGTCCAGCGCGTTGTTTGCCCGTTTCCGCTCACGCCAGCAGCAAGGCACCTTCGGCGACAAGGTGTTGTCTGCCATGCGCCTGGGCTTCGGTGGCCATGTCGAGAAGAAGGGTTCATGAGCAAACAGACGATTCCCGCCGCGCCGCCCTGCACGCTGTTCCTGTTCGGCGCCAATGGCGACCTGGTCAAGCGTCTGCTGATGCCGGCGTTGTACAACCTCAGCCGTGACGGTTTGCTGGACCGCAACCTGCGTATTGTCGGAGTCGACCATAACCAGGCCAGCGCCGAGCAGTTCGCCGAGCGCCTGCACGACTTCATGATCGAGCGCGACAAGGGCGGCGAGGGCGCAGGCAAGTGCCTGGACGAAGGGCTGTGGTCGCGCCTGGCCAAGCGTCTGGACTACCAGACCGGCGACTTCCTGGACCCTGCGACCTATTCGGAGATCGGCAAGCGCATCGCCAAGACCCGTCACGGCAACGCCATCTTCTACCTGGCCACTTCGCCGCGTTTCTTTCCCGAGGTGGCCCAGCGCCTGGGCGAGGCGGGCCTGCTCGACGAGTCTGCGGGCGGCTTTCGCCGGGTGGTGGTGGAAAAGCCATTCGGTACCGATCTTGCCAGCGCCGAGGCGCTCAACGCTTGCCTGCTCAAGGTGATGAGCGAGCGGCAGATCTATCGCATCGACCATTACCTGGGCAAGGAAACGGTGCAGAACATTCTGGTCAGCCGCTTCTCGAATGGCCTGTTCGAATCGTTCTGGAACAACCACTACATCGATCACGTGCAGATTACTGCCGCCGAGACCGTCGGGGTCGAGACGCGTGGCGCGTTCTACGACAATACCGGTGCCTTGCGTGACATGGTGCCCAACCACCTGTTCCAGTTGCTGGCGATGGTCGCCATGGAGCCACCGGCGGCCTTCGGTGCTGACGCTGTCAGGGGCGAGAAAGCCAAGGTGATCGGTGCCATCCGCCCATGGTCGCAGAAAATGGCGCTGAAGAACTCGGTGCGGGGGCAGTACGTGGCGGGCAAGCAGGGCCGCAAACGGATGGCCGGTTATCGCCAGGAGCACAATGTCGACACGCGCAGCCGCACCGAAACCTACGTCGCGCTCAAGGTGATGATCGACAACTGGCGCTGGGCGGGCGTGCCGTTCTACCTGCGCACCGGCAAGCGCATGAGCGTGCGCGACACCGAAATCGCCATCTGCTTCAAGCCTGCACCTTACGCGCAGTTTCGCGAGTCGGAGCTGGAGCGGCCCAAGCCCAACTACCTGAAGATTCAGATTCAGCCCAATGAAGGCATGTGGTTCGATCTACAGGCCAAACGCCCCGGGCCTGAACTGGTGATGGAGAACGTCGAGCTGGGTTTTGCCTACAAGGACTTCTTCAAGATGACCCCGGCGACCGGTTACGAAACCTTGATCTACGATTGTCTGACCGGTGACCAGACGTTGTTCCAGCGGGCCGACAATATCGAGAATGGTTGGCGTGCGGTACAGCCTTTCCTCGACGCCTGGGCCAGTGGTGGCGAAGTGCATGAGTACGAGGCGGGGGAGGATGGGCCCGAAGCCGGCTATGAATTGCTGAGCCGGGACAAGCGCGAGTGGCACCGCCTGGGCTGAAAGACGGCTGAGTAGAGGCCAGCCCAATCCCTGTGGGAGCGGGCTGGCCTTTAGATTTTGAGCAAGACAGTTGCTCCTAAAAAAGCAGCGCGGGTCCCTGTGGGAGCGGGTTTACCCGCGAAAAAGACACCGCGCTGCCTGGCACGGGCTATGCCCGTGTTCGCGGGACAAGTCGGGGCGCCGAACCGCCGCTCCCACAGGATACTTTGCAGCCAGTAGATAGGGCTGGCCTTTAGATTTTGAACAAGACAGTTGCTCCTGCAGGGCAGTTGCTCCTGCAGGAGTGCGTCAATCAGTGGCGACGGTGCTTCTTGTTCTTGTCGCCCAGGTGGTTGCCGATCGCACCACCGGCCGCGCCGCCAAGGCCTGCGCCGATGGTCGAGCCATTGCTGCCGCCAAGTTTGGCACCCACCAGCGAGCCGCCGGCTGAACCCAGGCCACCGCCGATGGCCGCTTCGGTGCGGTTGCCCTTGCGTGCGCCAACGGCGCTGCCGGCTGCGCCACCCAGGCCTGCGCCGATGGCGGCGCCCGTGCTGCCGCCGATCTGCTTGCCGACGACGTTGCCCAAGGCGCCACCCAGGCCGCCACCAATGGCTGCGGTGCCGTCACCGGCGAACGCTCCCTGGCACAGCAGCAGGCCCAGGGCGAGGGAAGGCAGAGTCAGACGCATGATTTCATGAACCTCGAAGGAATCATCAGGATTGGATGCCGCAGGCGTGCGGCGGACAGGGATTGGAGAGACGCTTCAGCGGTAATAACGGTCACGGTAGCGGCGATCGTCGTCATCGCGATCATCGCGGTGATGATGACGGTGACGATCGCGGTCGCCGTCACGCCAGCCATCGTCATCATGGTGACGATGGCTGTGGCAACCGGCGAGCAGCACGACAGCGGCGATCAGCGAAAAACTGGCAAGGCGTGGCATGGCGATGGAAATCCTTGATCCGCAACGGTTTACGGGACAACTGCTGAGACCGGTGAGGATTCATTTGGTTTCAAAGTGGCACAAAATATTACCGCGCCAGGGATAGGCGGCGTGTCTGCGGGCTGCTGTTCTGTCCCGTTGGGTCATGGTCGCGGGCCTGCACGGCTCCTAGACTGTCAGGCAGGCCGCGATCAAGACGGCCATCTGCCACACGGTGAATCATGATGATCGCCCATACTCCTACGCTGTTCGCTGCGGTCGCGCTGGTGGCGACGATCCTGGCTTTCTGTCTGTTGCTGGTCGGGCAGTTCAATCGAGGCGACAACCTGCTGCTGACCGGCTGTGGACTGTTGGCCCATGCCTTGGCCTATGTCTGTTACACGTTGTTCGGCCATGCGCCTCTGTGGGTAAGCTATGTCTTGGCCAACAGCCTGCTGTCATTGGCGTTGGCGTTCTATTCGGCGAGCCTGTTCCGGGTGCGCGAGCGCCCCGTGCCGTGGCGGCCGATCTTCGCCATTCCGCTGTTGATGCTGCTGGGCTTGATCTCGCTGCTCGAGACGGTGGAGCCGCGCATGCTGCTGGCGGCCCTGGTGCTGATGTTGCAATGCGTGTTGATTCTCTACTGGGCCCGTCAACGGGCCCTGCACAAGGGCAGGGCACACCTGCTGCTGGTGATCGGTGCCGGCATCAGCCTGGTGGGGCTGGGCATGCGGGTGGTTGCCGTGCTGGCGGGCACGGCGCAGGAGATGCGCTACGACACCAGCAACCTCAAGCAGACGGTGTCGGTGGCGATCGGCACGGCCACGGTGATGATGTATTCCATTGGCCTGGTGTTGATGGCCAAGGAGCGCAGCGAATCGCGCTTGCAGCACCTTGCCGGACACGATGTGCTGACCGGCACGGGCAATCGGCGCGCCATCCTCGAACGTTTCGAGTTCGAGCTGGAGCAGGCGCGCGCGGCGCAGTACAGCTTGGCCGTGGCGATGATCGATATCGACCATTTCAAGCGTATCAACGATGTGCACGGCCATCTGGCGGGGGACGAAGTGCTGTGCCACTGCGTGCGTCAATTACAGCAGCGGCTGCGCGAAGGCGATAGCCTGGGGCGCTATGGCGGTGAGGAATTCCTGCTGTTGTTGCCGCGAACCGAGGGCGAGGGTGCCCTGGCGGCGTTGAACGGTCTGCGCGAAGCCATCGCGAGGAATCCGGCACGCTTCGCCGGGCTGGAGATCGAGCTGTGCTTCAGCGTCGGGCTCTGGTGCGGTGTGCCGGGGGAGGATGACACCCCGGCACGGCTGATCGCCAAGGCCGACGCCGCCTTGTACCTGGCCAAGGCTGGCGGGCGCAATGCGGTGCGGCTGGCGGCTTGATCCTTCGTGCGCCCGGCAGCTTACTGGCTGAACGCGCCGTCGAACGACGTGTCGATGATCGCGCGGGTGTCCAGGGGCTTGGGCAGCGTGCCGGTCTGCACAAGGAAGTCGGCAGTATCCTGGTAGTCCTTCGCCGCCTGCGCATCGACCGGGCCCACGCTCATGTCGGCCTGACCAATCCAGTGACGCGAGACACTTTGGTCGAGGTTGGCTTTCTTGGCCCAGAGGTCGGCATAAGCTTCCTTGTGCTCACCGACCCAGGCCCGGGCTTTTTGCAGGCGGCCCAGGAAGTCTTCGATGGCGGCGTGCTTGCTATCGATCGAATCGTTGCGCGCAGCGATGCTGCTCAAGCCAGGCATCAGGCCCTGGGCGGTGACCAGCTTGCGCGCGCCGGAGAACACGATCTGTTGCGAGATGTAGGGTTCCCACACCGGGAAGGCATCGATGCTGCCCTGCGGCAGCGCGGCGGCGGCATCGATTGGCATCAGTTTGACGAACTCGACGTAGTCATGCGGCAGGCCGGCCTTGTCCAGTGCGCGCAAGGTCAACTGTTGGCTCCAGGCGCCGGGCCAGTAGGCGACCTTCTTGCCCTTGAGGTCGGCAATGGTCTTGGCGGGGGAGTCCTTGGGCACCAGCAGGGCGATGGTGTCGAGGTTCTGCCGTGAGACGCCGATCAGCTTGACGGGCGCCCCTTTGGCAGCCAGGAACAGAAAGCCCGAGTCGCCGAGAAAGCCGATGTCCAGGCCACCGGCCTCCAGCCCTTCGGCCACCGGTGCGGCCGACTGGAAGTGCTTGAACTCGACCTTGTAGGGTGCATCCTTGAGTGCCCCGGAGGCTTCCAGCGATGCGCGCACGTTGTAGTAGTTCTGGTCGCCGATGCGCAGGGTGACCTGCTCGGCGGCGATGGCCTGCGCCAGCGGGGTACCAAGGAACAGGCCGGCGAGGGTGACTCGGATCAGGTGTGACAGTTTCATGGGGTTTCCTCAGCTGGCCTGGCGTGTATCCAGGCGTTCGATCTGGTGATGGATGGCGGGGATCAGGGTCTTGCCGTATTCGATGGTGTCGTTCAATGGGTCGAAGCCGCGGATCAGGAAAGTCGACACGCCGAGCTTGTAGTACTCGCCCAACGCCTGGGCGACCTGCTCGGGGGTGCCGACCAGCGCGGTGGAGTTCCAGCGCGCCCCAGTCAGACGGGCAACGCCCATCCACAGGCGTTGATCGAGCACTTCGCCCTGTTGCGCGGCGGCCAGCAGACGCTGCGACCCGACGTTCTCGGGCTGGTGGTCGTGCAGCGGCAAACCGAGTTTCTGGCGTGCATCGCGGACCTGCTCGAGGATCTCGGCGGCGCGCTTCCAGGCGGCCTCCTCGGTATCGGCGACGATGGGGCGGAACGACACCGAGAAGCGCGGGGCGCGCTGTTGCACAGCGGCGGCCTGGCGGACCTTGGCGATATGCTCGGCGACGGCGGCCAGGGGTTCGCCCCAGAGCATGTAGGTGTCGGCATGTTGCGCTGCGACCCGCACCGCGGCATCCGATGAACCACTGAAGTAGATCGGGATATGCGGGCGCTGCACGGTCCTTATGGCGGGCGAGGCGGCGTTGAAACGGTAGAAGTCGCCGGCGAAGTCCACCGGATGTTCGGCGGTCCAGATTGCCTTCAGGGCATCGAGGTATTCGCCGGTGCGCGCATAGCGGTGATCGTGGTCGAGAAAATCGCCATCGCGCTGCAGGTCCTGGTCATTGCCACCGCTGACCACGTTCAGCGCCAGGCGGCCCTTGCTGAATTGATCGAGGGTCGCCAGTTGCCGCGCTGCCAGGGGCGGGCTGATCACCCCTGGGCGGTAGGCCAGCAGGATGCCCAGGCGTTCGGTGGCAGCGACGGCGAACGAACTGACCACTGCGCCTTCCGGCCCGTTGGAAAAATAGCCGACCAGGATGCGGTCGAAACCGGCCGCTTCATGGGCTTGGGCGAAGCGACGCACGTAGTCCGGATCGACCGCATCTCCCGTGGGTTGGTCGACCTCCGAACCGGGCGAGGCGGTGATCATGCCGAGGATTTCGACGCTCATTGCTGGGTTCCTTTGCTGGGACAAGGTTGCCTGGCGTTGAGCGGTTTAGAAGAAAACGAGCTGGCCGGGCTTCTTCTTAGAATCTAACGGCCAGCTGTAAATGATGGAAATTCATTTTTTGCATATTATAATATGCAAAATAATGTTATTGCCCTGTTCAGGGCGTTCCGTTTCTGCCGTGCAGCCGATAGCCTTCCCGCTCGCTCAGGCGCGCGTAGTAGTCAGCCACTGCAGGCAGGTTCGGGTGCTCGAACGGTGTCTCGAACCAGCGGTTTACCGATAACCCGATCGGAATGTCTGCCAGGGAGAACGCCTTGCCGGCAACGTAGGCGCCAGTCTTTGCCAACTGTTGGTCGAGGATCTGCATATGTCGCGACCATTCGCTGATGCTGGCATTGAGCGCCTGTTCATCCCGGTGCGCAGCTGACTGCCTGACCAGCGCCATGAAGGCGTAGCTCCAGGAGCGATTGAGATCGCTGGCCTGCCAGTCGATCCATTGATCGACACGCGCCCTGGCCACGGCGTCGGCCGGGTAAATCCCTGCCGCTTGCCCATAGCGGTTGGCGAGATAGCGAATGATGGTATTGGACTCCCACAGCGTAAGGTCGCCGTCTTGGATTACCGGGACCATGGCATTGGGGTTCAGGGCCAGGAATTCAGCGGTTTGGGTGGGCTGGAAACCTGAACCCCAGTCTTCGCGGTGGAATGGAAGGTCGATTTCGGCGCAGGTCCACAGCACCTTGCGCACGTTGATGGAACTCGCCTTACCCAATATTCGCAGCATGTCATCATCCTTTTTGCTGAGCAGCCGAAACAGCGGTGTGCTGTAGCGTCCAAGCGTATCTGTAAAAGCCCTGCCTGAGGTCATGGAACTGAAACCTTTCTCCCTGCCGATAGTGGTTTTTTGCTAGCATTCGGTTCCTATAGCACAATCGAATAAAAATCTTTTGCGATTGTTGTTAAAGTAATAACGCGTGACGTTCAAACGTATCGAAACTCGGCCCTCGCGTTCAGCGAGAGGCCTATAAGAAAAGCTAGAAAGGAGCACACATGTACAAATGCACACTGCCAGTGGCCGTTGCACTGGCCAGCTTGTCGCTGGGGGCGCAGGCGGCAGGTTTCGTGGAAGACAGCAAGGCTTCGGTCACTGCGCGCAACTTCTACATCAACTCTGACAACCGCAATGGCACTGCCAACCCGTCGAAGCAGGAAGAATGGGGCCAAGGCTTCATCTTCAACTTCACATCCGGCTACACCCAGGGCACCGTTGGCTTCGGCGTAGACGCCATCGGCCTGACCGGTTTCCGTCTGGATTCGGGCAAGGGTACCCACTACAACCCGACTAGCACCGCCAAGGGCGGTACTGTGTTCCCGACCGATTCCGATGGCCGCGCCGTTGACGACTTCAGCAGCCTGGGCGTAACCGGCAAGGTCAAGATCTCCAAGACCGAAGCCAAGCTCGGTGTACTGCAGCCCAAGCTGCCAGTAGTCACCTACAACGACGGTCGTCTGTTGCCGCAAACGTTTGAAGGTGGCCAGATCACCTCCAACGAGATCGACAACCTGACCCTGATCGGCGGCAAGCTCGAGCATGCCAAGGGCCGTAACAGCACCAACATGGAATCGCTGACCATTGCCGGCTCCAACGGCAACCCGGCCACCGCCACCTCCAACCGTCGCAGCAACGCCTTCTACTACGCCGGTGCCGACTACAAGCTGAGCAAGGACCTGCTGCTGCAGTACTACTACGGCAACCTGGACGACTTCTACAAACAGCACTTCCTGGGTCTGACCCACAACCTGGCGCTGCCAGTGGGTTCGTTGAAGTCCGACCTGCGTTACTTCTACAGCGATTCCGATGGCAAGAACGCCAGCACCGAAGGCCGCCTGGCTGGCTATCGCGCATCGGGCTACCAGAACAACGGTGAAGTGGACAACCGCACCTGGAGCGCCAAGTTCACCTACTCGCTGGGCAGCCACGCGCTGAGCGCCGGTTACCAGCGTGTCAACGGCACCAGCGACTTCCCATTCCTGAACCAGGGCGACGGTGCAAGTGCCTACCTGATCACCGACGTGCAGATCGGCAAGTTCCTGCGTGCCGGCGAGCGCACCTGGCTGGCGCAGTACGCCTACGACTTCGCCGCTCTCGGCGTACCCGGCCTGACCGCCAACGCCATCTACCTGAAGGGCACCAACGTCAACTCGGCGGGCTCGGACCGTTCGGAGTGGGAGCGTGACTTCAGCCTGGCCTACGTCGTTCAGGAAGGTACCTTCAAGGGCCTGGGCCTGCAGTGGCGTAACGCTGCGCTGCGCACCGACGTATCGGGCCAGCGTGACCAGGACGAAAACCGCCTGATCGTGAGCTACACCTACAACTTCTTCTGACATCGGGTCAGCCCGGCTACGGGTAGTTGTAGTAAAACAAACCCCACCAGGGACCGCCCTGGTGGGGTTTGTTTTTCAAGGTGCGCTGCGATTGAAGCGTCAGGCCTACAGCACCGCGGAAAACACCGAGCCGGTGATCCGCTCGCTGAGCAGCTCCAGTGCCCGCAGCCCCGCCAGTGAGTTACCCGAGGCGTTCAGTGCAGGCGACCACACGCAGATGCTGTAGCGCCCCGGCACTACCGCGACAATGCCGCCGCCCACTCCGCTTTTGCCCGGCAGGCCCACGCGATAGGCGAAGTTACCCGCCTCGTCGTACAGCCCGCTGGTGGCCATGATCGCATTCACCTGTTGCGCCTGGCGCGGGCTGAGCACGTGCTCGCCGCTGTGCGGGCAGTAGCCGCTGTTGGCCAGGAAGGCAAAGCCACGGGCGACATCGACGCAATTCATCGATAGCGCACAATGATGGAAGTAGCTGCGCAGCACGGCGTCGACATCGTTGTGGAAGTTGCCGAACGCTTGCATCAGGTAGGCCATGGCGGCGTTGCGGGCGCGATGCTGGTATTCGGAGTCGGCCACGACCGGGTCGCTGACGATGCGTGGGTTGGCTGCCAGGCGGCGGACGAAGTCGCGCATCGACAAGGGCGGGGTGGCATAGCGCGACTGGTTGATGTCGCAGATCACCAGCGCGCCGGCATTGATGAAAGGATTGCGTGGGCGACCTTTCTCCACTTCCAGCTGTACCAGCGAGTTGAACGCCTGCCCGGAGGGCTCGTAGCCCAGGCGCGACCAGATATCCTCACCACTGTGGTTGATCGCCTGGACCAGGCTGAAGACCTTGGAGATGCTCTGGATCGAGAAGGGCGTATAGGCATCCCCGGCGCAATGCAGCTGGCCGTCCAGGCTCTGTACGGCGATGCCGAGTTGTTGCGGGTCGACCTGGGCGAGGGCGGGGATGTACTGGGCGACCTGGCCCTGGCTGAGCAGCGGGCGGACCTGATCGAGGATTTCTTGCAGTAATGCTTGCATGGGGGCCTGCGCGGAGCGGGTTCAGGGTTTGTATGCTGTACAAGACGAGCGTTGGCGAGGCGGCGACACACCCCAGGATGTGATCGTCAGCTGGACTTCCCCGCAGGCCGTCTTGGAGATTTGCTTGCACGAGGTGCGGCTTTGCTGCCGGCGGTTTTGCCCTTACCGCTGCTGCGGCGTTTTTTCTTCCAGGGTGCACCTTTGCCACCGGCAGCGAGGGGCGGGCCGCTGATGGTCAGGCGCATTCCCGCGCAGCGTTGCACCAGCTTGCCCATCCAGGCCGACTGCCGGGTGACGAACTCTTCCAGGCTCATTTCGCCACTTTGAACCATGTCCAGTGCCTGTTCCCAGATCGCAGTGGTGCCGGGGTCGGCGATGGCCCGTGGCACGGCGTCGATCAGGCTGAAGGCCGCGGGGGTGGCGGACAGTGCCTTGCCGTGCTTGACCAGGTAGCCGCGGTCGAGCAGGCCCTGGATGATGCTGGCCCGGGTCGCTTCGGTACCGATGCCGGTGGTTTCCTTGAGCTTCTGCTTGAGCTGCGGGTCGTCGACCAGTTTGGCGACGTTCTTCATCGCCTTGATCAGGTCGCCCTCGGTGAAAGGCTTCGGTGGCTGGGTCCACAGGTCTTTCAATTGCAGGTCCTGGACCCTGCAGTCGTCGCCTTCGCGCAGTTGCGGCAGGACTTGCGCGGGTGGCGCTTCGCGTCCCTTGGTTGGGGTCAGTGCCTCGGGCAGGGCGCGGCGCCAGCCGGGTTCGACGATCTGCTTGCCCACTGCACGCAGGGCGTGCCCGGCACAGTCCAGTTCGGCCTGGGTGCGGTCGTACTCGTGATTGGGCAGGAACTGCGCCAGGTATCGCGCCCGGATCAGGGTATAGACCGCTTTGTACTTGGGTGGCAGGCGCGCAGGATCGCTGGCGGCGGCGGTGGGGATGATGCCGTGGTGGGCGCTGACCTTGGCGTCGTTCCAGGCACGGGAGCGGCGGTGTGGCTCCAGATGCGCCTGCAAGGGGGCGAGGCTCGTGTCGGCGCGTTGCAGGGCGGCGAGAACGGCGGGCGCCTCGGCGTGCTGGCTGAGCGGCAGGTAACCACAGTCGCTGCGCGGGTAGGTGATCAGCTTGTGGGTTTCGTAGAGCGCCTGGGCGATGTCGAGGGTTTCCTGGGCGCCGAGGCCGAACTTCTTCGAGCACAGTTCCTGCAAGGTGCCGAGGTCAAAAGGCAAGGGTGCGGCCTCGCGCACACGCTCGGTCTGTACCTTGAGCACTTGTGCGCTACCTGCGCCCTGCATCTGGGTGGCGGCCTGCTGGGCGATTGCCTGGTTCAGGCAACGGCCCTGATCGTCGCAGGTGTCTTGTGGTGCACGCCATTGGGCGTTGAAGACCTGGTCCGAATGCGCTAGCTGCACCTCGATCGCCCAGTAGGGAACTGGTACGAAGTCGGCGATGCTGCGGTCGCGGTCGACCACCAGGCGCAGTGTCGGTGTCTGTACCCTTCCTACCGGCAGCACGCCTTGATAACCGGACTGGCGACCAAGCAGGGTGAACAGGCGGCTCATGTTCATGCCGATCAACCAGTCGGCCCGCGAGCGACCAAGGGCCGAGTGATAGAGGCTGAAGGTTTCGCTGCCGGGGAGCAGGCGGGCCAGCGCCTTGCGGATCGAGGCGTCATCGAGCGCGGAGAGCCACAGCCGCTGGATCGGCCCGCGGTAGCGGCAATGCTCGACCAGTTCGCGAGCGATCATCTCGCCTTCACGGTCGGCATCGGTGGCGATCACCAGCTCCCGGGCTTCGCTGAGCAGACGCTTGACCGCCTTGAACTGGCTGGCGGTCTTGGGTTTGACCAGCATTTTCCATTTTTCCGGAATGATCGGCAGATCATCGAGCGACCAGCGTTTGTAGCGTGCGTCATAACTGTCGGGCGGTGCGGTTTCGAGCAGGTGGCCGATACACCAGGTGACGCAGACATCAGTGCCTTGCCAGCAGCCGTCGGCCTTGCGGTTGGCACCCAGTACCTTGGCGATGTCTTTTGCCTGAGAGGGCTTTTCACAGAGAAAAAGGCGCATGGCCGTGAACGCTTCATCGAGGTTGATGGCGACTAGGATGCGCAAGACAGCGCGTGCAGGCAAGATTTATCTGTATGCATGTACAGGTTATTGCCAGGAAATATGTCCGCAGGTTTGGCATGAATGCCCCGACATCGGGCTTGGATGACCGGCCGGTACCGTGCCAGCGTTGTCGTTCGCCTGCCAGATGTGTCAATGGACGATGTCGCTTGTGGGCCTTCACTCCAATCACAACAAGGAAGTCGGATCATGCCTTTGTTCGATTACCGTCAGCTCGACGGTGCTGCCTCCTACGCGCTCTACAAGGATGCCATGGCCCTGGCGGTCTATGCCTATCATGGTATCGACGACGGTTTCTCTGCTGGCTACCAGAAGCACGGCTTCGGCCTCGGGTTGCCGGCAACCTTGGTCAAGGCTCTGATCGGTGGCACCGACAGCCAGGGCGTGATTCCCGGCATCCCCTGGAATCCCGACTCCGAGGCCAAGGCCCTGGCGCAGGTCAAGGCGGCTGGCTGGACGCCAATCAGCGCCGCACAGTTGGGTTACCAGGGCAAAACCGATGCGCGTGGCACCTTCCATGGCGAGGCACCGGGCTACACCTCGGCGCAGGTCGAGGTGCTCGGCCGTTATGCCGGCGATGGCCAGCTTATTGGCCTCGGTATCGCCTTTCGTGGCACCAGCGGCCCGCGGGAGAATCTGATTGGCGACACCCTCGGCGATGCCATCAACGACCTGCTGGCAGCGCTGGGGCCAGCCGACTACTCACGCAACTACGCCGGCAATGCTTTCGACCGCCTGCTGGGCGATGTCGCGACGTTCGCCAGGGCCCACGGCTTGTCAGGTGCCGATATCACCGTCAGCGGCCACAGCCTTGGCGGGCTGGCGGTCAACAGCCTGGCCGACCTCAGTGCTTCGCGCTGGGGCGGCTTCTACCAGGATGCCCGCTATGTTGCCTTCGCCTCGCCCACGCAGGCTGCCGACCCCGACAAGGTGCTCAATATCGGTTACGAGAACGATCCTGTGTTCCGTGTGCTCGACGGCACGGCGCTGACCTGGGCGACCCTGGGCGTGCACGATGCCGCCAAGCCCTCGACCACTGACAACATCGTCAATTTCAATGACCACTACGCCTCCGACGCGTGGAACCTGCTGCCGTTTTCCATCGGCAATATCGCCACCTGGCTCTCGCACCTGCCGGCAGCCTACGCCGATGGCCTGGGTCGGGTAGTGGATTCGCCGTTCTACCCCTGGACCAGCCGGGACTCGACCGTGGTGGTCAGCAACCTGTCCGACGCCACCCGTGGCTCGACCTGGGTACAGGACCTCAATCGCAACGCCGAGCCGCACTCTGGCAGTACCTTCATTGTCGGTTCGGCCCAGGACGACCTGATCCGGGGCGGGCGCGGCAACGACTACCTGTATGGCGGCGCAGGCAATGACACCTTCCGCGACGACGGCGGTTTCAACCTGATAGACGGCGGCGCCGGACATGACACCCTGCATCTGGGGGATGCGCTGGCGCGCTTCTCGATAGCCCGGGATGGCGAGGGCACGCTGTATGTGCGTGATAGCGAGGGTGGGATCAGCCAGGTGCGCAATGTCGAGTCGCTGGTGAGCAAGGAAAGCAGCCTGGTGTTCTTCAGCAAGGACGTCAGTCACGCAGTGACCGTCAATGGGCTGCTCAGCAGCGGCAAGCTGGATCCCTACGCCCTGTCGGTCAGCGGCGGACAAGGCAATGATCAGTTGGTGGCCGGCAACCAGGGCCAGTGGCTGTTCGGCCTGGGTGGCGATGATCGTCTGGTGGGTGGGGCAGGCGACGATGTGCTGGTGGGCGGTGCCGGGAATGATGTGCTCAGTGGCGGCGGTGGACGAGACACCTTTCTGTTCAGCGGGCACTTCGGGCAGGACCGGGTGCTGGACTTCACCGGGCAGGACCGGTTGGTGTTCATGGGCGTCGAAGGCGGGACGGCAGCGCCGGATTGGCGTGACCACCTGAGTCGGGCGGGGGATGACCTGGTGCTGTCGTTCGGGCGCGATAGCGTGACGTTGGTGGGGATTGCGGGGCAGGGGCTTGGG
>NZ_JACVTY010000033.1:0-63946 GCF_016624805.1 Pseudomonas sp. S44 | reverse complement strand
GTCCCTGTGTAGGAGCGGCCTTGTGCCGCGATCGGGCGCGAAGCGGCCGTAAAACCAGGCTCCGCGATCTGTGAGGAATACCTCGGCCGCCTGGTTTACGGCCGCTTCGCGCCCGATCGCGACACACGGTCGCTCCTACAGGGAGCGAGTCGCTTTCGGATTCGGGTTTTGCTCGGGCCCTTGACCCCGTAATATGTGTCGGATGACTTGCGGGGGTAGTCTCACCCTCTGATCAATCGGAATCGCCCCTGCGGCGTTTCCCCAGCATAAACCTGACGAGGTACAGACATTGGCCATCATTCATCCC
Source organism: Pseudomonas sp. S44 (assembly GCF_016624805.1). NCBI lineage: Bacteria > Pseudomonadati > Pseudomonadota > Gammaproteobacteria > Pseudomonadales > Pseudomonadaceae > Pseudomonas > Pseudomonas sp. S44. The sequence goes on along the minus strand of NZ_JACVTY010000033.1, from coordinate 63,639 downwards.
AAGGTACGCGGTTTCATCTGCACCACGACTCACCCGAAGGGCTGCGAGCTCAACGTCCGTGACCAGATCGAAGCCACCCGCAAGCTGGGCGTGCGCGAGGATGGTCCGAAGAAAGTCCTGGTGATCGGCGCCTCCAGCGGCTACGGCCTGGCAGCACGCATCACCGCCGCCTTCGGCTTCAAGGCCGACACCCTGGGCGTGTTCTTCGAAAAGCCGGGCACCGAGACCAAGGCCGGCACTGCAGGCTGGTACAACGCCGCTGCCTTCGACAAGTTCGCCAAGGCCGAGGGTCTGTACAGCAAGTCGATCAACGGTGACGCCTTCTCCGACGAAGCCCGCGCCAAGGTGATCGAGCTGATCAAGAACGAGATGGGTGGCAAGGTCGACCTGGTCATCTACTCCCTGGCCTCGCCCGTACGCAAGCTGCCGCAGACCGGCGAGCTGATCCGCTCGGCGCTCAAGCCGATCGGCCAGCCGTACAAGTCGACCGCCATCGACACCAACAAGGACACCATCATCGAGGCCAGCATCGAGCCGGCCACCGAGCAGGAAATCGCCGACACCGTCACCGTCATGGGTGGCCAGGACTGGCAGCTGTGGATCGACGCCCTGGCCGGCGCCGACGTGCTCGCCGAAGGCGCGCGCACCGTGGCCTTCAGCTACATCGGCACCGAAATCACCTGGCCGATCTACTGGCACGGCGCCCTGGGCCAGGCCAAGCAGGACCTGGACGAAACCGCACTGCGCCTGGACAAGAAGCTGGCCGGTGAAGTGAAGGGCGGTGCCAACGTCGCCGTGCTCAAGTCGGTGGTCACCCAGGCCAGCTCGGCCATTCCGGTGATGCCGCTGTACCTGTCGATGGTCTTCAAGATCATGCAGGAGAAAGGCGTTCACGAAGGCACCCAGGACCAGCTGGATCGGATGTTCCGCGACCGCATGTACCGCGCCGATGGTGCTCCGGCCGAAGTGGACGAAAAGGCTCGCCTGCGTCTGGACGACTGGGAACTGCGCGACGACGTGCAGGACGCTTGCAAGGCCATGTGGCCCAAGGTCACCACCGAGAACCTGTTCGAACTGACCGACTACGCCGGTTACAAGAAGCAGTTCCTCAACCTGTTCGGTTTCGAGCGCGCTGACGTCAACTACGACGAAGACGTGGCCACCGACGTACGGTTCGACTGCGTCGAGCTGTAAGCAAGCCCTTGACCGCGCAGCCGTTTGTCCCGGTTGCGCGGTTCCCTCCGTGGGCTTGTTAACATTCTGCAACAAATCCTCAGGTGGCCCTTTGCTATGGCCGCTTTCTCCCTGATCTATACAGCAGCTATTGGTCCGGCAATCTCGCCTGGGCCGGGGAGGCAGCATGCGCGCATTGCAAAAACTACAAGAACGGATCCGCCAGAAGGGTCTCAAGCGTACTTTCAAGACCCTGGTCGAACGCTACGTATTCTTCCACTGGGAATTGCTGTGGATGGAACGCGACCTGGTCACTCCCGTGCCGCCCTACAAACTCAAGGAACATCCGCCGGTCACCCTAGTGGAAATCATCACCGCCAATGCCGACGCCTTTGCGCGCTATTTCGGCGATCGCGTGGAAACCATGCGCGAACTGGCTGCTGATGGCCATACCGGGCACATGTACCTGGACGAGCACGGTGACGCGGTAGCCTTCATCTGGGCGAGCGTGGTCGACTACCACGACAAGCACTATTACGGCTGCACCTTCCCGGTGAAGCCTGGCGAGTTCTTCGAGTTCGGCGGCGAGATGACCCGGCGCTACTTCGGCAGCGAGTTGTCGGTCACCGCTCAGGTCGAGCTGTGGAACGCCATGCATGCCAAGGGCTGCCGCAAGGTGGTGGACGTGGTGGAGACGCACAACGTGCCGGCCATGAAGCTGCACCTGCGCATGGGCTATCACGAGCAGGGGCGGGTGATGCATGTGTATGGCCTGTTCGGGCGCTGGAAGCTGTTCCGCGAAACGCGTTATGAAGGTTCGCGGTTGGAGGTGCTGCGCAAGCCTGGAGTGGCGCGGGCGTTGCCGACCACCTGAGGCCGGTACAGCCAGCGAAAAATTTGCTAGCGTGGGCGGATGACAAAAAACGCCGCCCGCCTCCCGGCGCGACGGCGCAGGGAGCCCACCATGAGCAGCCTGACCCAACCTGCGACTGCCTTTCGCCATGAAGCCGCCGACGGCTACAGCCTCGGCGGTTTCCAGTGGCGCCACGCCGAGCCCGACCCCCAGCGCCCGCTGGTGATCATCAACGCGGCCACCTCGGTGCGCTGCCGCTACTACGCTCGCTTTGCCGACTACTTGTTCGCCCACGGCTTCGATGTGCTGAGCTACGACTACCGTGGTATCGGCGAGTCTCGCCCGGCATCGTTGCGTGGTTTCCAGGCGTCGTGGAGCGACTGGGGCTGCCTGGACTTCGAGGCCATCCTGCAGCGCGCTGCCAGCGAATTCCCCGGGCAGCCGGTGAATGTGGTGGGGCACAGCTTCGGTGGCTGGGCAACCGGCCTGGCGCCCTCGGCCGGGCAGGTGCGGCGGCTGGTGATGGTCGGGGCACAGTTTGCCTACTGGCGTGACTATGCGGCCGAAGGGCGCTGGCGGATGGTGGGCAAGTGGCATGTGGTGATGCCATTGCTGACCCGGCTACTGGGCTATTTCCCCGGCAAGCGCCTGGGTTGGATGGAGGACACCCCGGCCGGGGTGGTGCGTGACTGGAGCACGCCGGCACCGCGCTATGAACATCGGCCCAGTGGACGGCTGCTGCAGGCGCGGCCCTTCGCCCAGGTTCAGGCTGCGGCCCTGGCGGTGAGCCTGAGCGACGATCCCTTCGGCACCGTGGCGGCGACGGAGCGGTTGCTGGGCTATCTGGACCATGCCCAACCTCGCCATCTGCGCATATCGCCTGTTGATATCGGCGAGCAGGAGGTCGGGCATTTCGCGTTTTTCCATGATCGCTTTCGGGCGAGCCTGTGGCCGATTGCGCTGGAGTGGTTGCGTGATGGTGTGCTGTCGGAGGGGATGCCGGGCCAGCGCTTGAGCTGATGGGGGCCGGCGCGGCTACTGCTGCGCCGGTCGCTTCGCTCAGGCGTTGCGATTCAACGGCTGTGCTGCGAACTGCACGCCAGCCAGGCCGTGCTTGATCAGCGCGCGAATGTTGCCATGGTCGCTGCCCTCGGGGGTGGCGAGCACGCTGCGGTAGTGTTCGCCAAAGGCCAGCAGCGCTTCCTCATCGCTCAGCCCTTCCAGCAGGGCCAGGCCCAGGGTCTTGCAGGAGCCCTCGTTCTGCCCGGCTGCGTTTTCCACGCCGCCGTTGTTGAAGGCCTGGGGTTGGTAGCTGTAGTTGGCGGCGATGAAGCCCAGGGTGTCGGCAAAAACGTGTTCGCCGCTGGCGAGGCTGTTGCGCAGGGTGTTCAGGTCAGTCACGGGGTTTTCCTTGTTCGAACGCCGCTTGCTGCTCGGCGCTGGCTTCTTTCTGGTATTGGGCTTTCCACTCGGCGTAGGGCATGCCGTACACCGCTTCGCGGGCGTCGTCCAGGCTCAGCTCGACCTGGCGCTCGTCAGCGGCGGCCTTGTACCACTTGGACAGGCAGTTGCGGCAGAAGCCGGAGAGGTTCATCAGGTCGATGTTCTGCACGTCGGTACGCTTTTGCAGGTGATCGACCAGGCGCCGGAATGCGGCGGCTTCGAGTTCGAGCTGTTGTTGCTCAGTCATGGGGCTTACCTCAGGTCATGCGGTTCTTCAGATGGCGGCCACCGTTGATGACCACCTGGCTGCCGGTGCTGTACTGGCTTTGCAGCAGGAACATCACCGCCTCGATCAGCGGCTGCGCACCCGGTTCGAATTCCAGCAGGGCCTTTTTCAGGGTCTGCCGGCGGTACTGTTCGTCGCCGCCTTCCTTCAGGATCAGCAGGCCCGGCAGGATACCGTTGACGCGCACCTTGGGCGCGTACTTTTCGGCGAACGACAGCACCATGTTCTGTAGCGCGGCCTTGGTTGCGGCATAGCCGATATGGCTCTTGCTGCCGCGTGAGGAGGTTTCGTCGCAGATGTGGATGATGTCGGCCTTCTCGACCTTGGCCAGGTTTTCGCCCAGCGCCAGGTTGAGGTGGTAGGGCGCCTCGACGTGCAGGCGGAACATGGTGTCGAGGCTCTGCAGGTCGTCGTCCAGCCACAGCGAGGCGTTGTGGATGATTGCGCGCAGGCCATCATAGTTGTGCTGCAGGTGTTCGATCAGCGCCAGGCGGTCGGCCTCGCGGGTGAGGTCGGCCTGGAACTGGATGATGTTCGGGTGTGCGGCCTGCGCATGAAGGCTGCGGCTGGCGCTGACCACCTGATGGCCGGCCTTGGCCAGCGCCAGGGCCAGGGCCAGCCCGACGCGCTGGCTGGCTCCGGTGATGAGGATAGGGCTGTTCATGTTCGGGGCAGTCTGTTCGTCTGTTCGTTCGTGCCCCAGCATACCCGAACTGCGCGGGCTTGCGAGCCCGCTCCTCAGCGGCTGCGCAACCCTTCGCGGCGCCGTGACGCCGGGCGTGCCGGGGGATTGAGCCAGCCGGCCAGCAGGCGGGTGGACAACGGAATGAACAGGTAAACCATCAGCGGCGTCAGCACCAGGGTGCTCAGCAGTACCCGGGGCAGCAGGTCCAGCGCTGCCAGCCAGTGGCCGAACAACAGGTTGAACAGCAGCGACACCGGGAAGAACGCCAGCCAGATGGCGGTAGCCTGCTTCCAGCGCGGCGGTTTATGCACCGTTTCGGTGCCGAACCAGGCGTCGATGCCGCTGAAGCGCCGCTCTTCGGGGCGCTCGAACAGGCCATCGCCACGCTGCAGCCAAGCGCGTCGCGAGGCGGAATGTTCCCAGGCGTGCAGGGTCGGTTCGTCGTTGAAGCGAAAGATGATCTGGAAGGCATCGCTGTCAGCGGGCGGCGCGAGGATGCCCGAGCCCAGGTAGCCGGGGAAGTCGGTGGCCAGTTGCTCGCCTTCATGGAGCCAGGCCAGCAGGTCCTGGTAGCGTCCATTGGCGGCGCGGCGCGACACCATCAGGGTGACGGGTGCGGTAGACATCGTGTATCTCCTTACGACGGGGCTGGCGGGTAGCCGGCCCCTTGGCCTGTGCCCGGGGTGGTGGGCGACGCAGACGTGGATGCAAGAATCGGGCGCGGATTATCGCGTATATTTCGTGACCGGTCAGTGTTGTGACCGCAAGGTTGCGCTGACCCCTGGCCGATACCGGCGTAGAATGGCCGTCACATATCTACGAGACAGAGTTGTCACGCTCATGAAAGAGCCACAAGCGAGTGCCCTGATCGCACATGGGCTGGTGCATCAGGAGCTGTTTCCGATCCGCGAAGTGTCGCGCCTGACTGGCGTCAACCCGGTGACTCTGCGCGCCTGGGAGCGCCGCTATGGGCTGATCCAGCCGACCCGCACCGAGAGTGGCCATCGTCTGTATTCGCAGGCCGACATCGACGCCATCGACAGTATCCTGGGTTGGCTGCGCCGTGGCGTCGCGGTGAGCAAGGTCGGCAGTATCCTGGCACGTAGCCAGGGGCCGGCGGAGGGGGCCTGGGCCGGAAGCACGGTTGGCGACCGCTCACGCTGGCAGGCCCAGGTGCGCGAGGCCGTGCGCCAGTTCGATGCCGCGCAGTTGGGGCGGTTGTTCGAGCAGGTGTTTGCCAGCCATGCGCTGGAGCAGGTCTTCGGTGAGGTGTTCATGCCGGTATGGCAGGCCCTGCGCGCCAGCCAGGCGGGGTATGGGCAGGCCAGCGAGTGGCTGTTCCTCGACCAGTTCCTGCGCGCGCGGGTGCTGTTGCGCCTGCAACTGGCACGTGAGCCCAAGAGCCGACGGATACTGCTGTCACCGTTGTCGGCACAAGGCCAGGAGCTCGAGTTGCTGGTGGCGGGGCTGCTGCTGGGCAGTGACGAGGTGGCGGTCACGGTGCTGGCACCGGGGCAGCCTGTCGAAGAGCTGGCGTTGGTCTGCGAGCGGTTGGCGCCGGATGCACTGGTGCTGTTCGACAACCATCGCCCGGCCAATGACCTGGACAAGCGCCTGGCACGCCTGGCGCAGCGGGTGAACTGCCCGCTGTTGCTGGCAGGCGAGACCGCCGAAATGGCTCAGGACAATCTAGAGGGCGGGCCGGTGGGCTGCCTGGGCGCCCACGCGGTGTTGATGAAACAGCGGTTGCGCCAGTTCCTCGCCGGTCAGATCGATACCTGAGCGTGCAACTCTGGGTGCGCCTTGCGGTGGGCCTGGAGAATGTACTCACGCAGGCGGTCGATTTCGTCGTCTGGGCTGTGGCTGAGGTCGTAGGCCGCCAGGTCCGGACCGATGCGGCGGCGCAGCGTGCCGTGCAGCCCGATCGGCTCGATGCCCGGTGGGGCGAAGAACAGCTCGAAGTGGCTGGGCGCCTGGGCCTCGCCGTTCACTTGCAGCAGTACCCCTTTGAACGAGATATCGCGCACCCACAGCTCGCTCTGCGTGCCGCGGGCGTCGACCAGTGCGGCCGGCTGGTCCAGGGACAGGCGCCAGGGCCGCAGCATCGGGCCGTCTTCATAGATTTCCGGTGAGCCCAGTTGCAGGTGCAGGGCGTGGAACTCGTCTTCTACCAGTTGCAGGGGAATGCTGATCTGCTGGTTGTTGAATTGCGCCTGCAGGGTGACCTGCTCGTTGGCCACCAGGCGGGTGAGCAATTGCTGCAGACGACGGTCGCCATTGACCAGGAGGCTCGAGGTGGGGTCGGCCAGGTTCAATTGGGGCGTGTGCTGCATGTCCTGAATGAAATCCAGCTCATCCTGAGTAAGGAGGGCGTCTGCTTGCATGATCGGACTCGGGTCGGGCGTCGTCGGTGGGTTCTTCACTGCCATGGACTGTGCCCGGGGCGTTTGGTTCAGGTCATTGGACGGATGGTTGCCCGGCCAGTCGGGTGTTTGCGTCGGCCAGCTCGCGTTCGAGTTCGACCTGACGGCTGACATCCTTCTGGATGCCGATGAAATAGGTGCGTTGATCAGCCTCGTTGTACACCGGGGTGATCGACAGTTCGTTCCAGAACCCACTGCCGTCCTTGCGGTAGTTGCGCAGTACCTCGCGACACGGCCGACCTTCGGCCAGGGCCTTGCGGATGCGGGCGCGGCCCAGTTGGTCGCGATCGTCGCCCTGGAGGAAGCGGCAGTCCTGGTAGAGGATCTCGTCGCGCGCGTATCCGGTGAGGCGTTCGAAGCCTGCGTTCACGTAGATCAGGATGGTGTCGTCACCTTCCTGTTCGGCGACCACGATGCCGTCGTTCGACGCGTCGATCATGGCGTGTAGCAGTTGCGCGTTGATCATGTTCCTGGCCATGGGAGTCAAGTGGAGCGGCCTTTTGCCACTGTCGAATGGTAGTATCCTACGTTTTCACTCAGTTTCGGAATCCTCTCCTGATGAAAGTCGCCATTATTTCAGGCTCGGTCTATGGCACCGCCGAAGAAGTCGCCCGTCATGCCGAATCCTTGCTCAAGGCTGCCGGGTTCGAAGCCTGGCATGCGGCGCGTGCCACCCTCGAGGATCTGCGCGGTTTTGCGCCTCAGGCGCTGCTGGCGGTGACCTCGACTACCGGGATGGGTGAGCTGCCCGACAACCTCATGCCGCTGTACAGCACGATTCGCGATGCACTGCCGGGCGAGTGGCGCGGTTTGCCGGGCGCGGTGCTGGCCCTGGGCGATTCGAGCTATGGCGACACCTACTGCGGCGGGGGCGAGCAGATGCGCGAGCTGTTTGCCGAGCTCGGCGTGCGGGAAGTGCAGCCGATGCTGCGACTGGATGCCAGCGAGACCGTGACCCCGGAAACGGACGCAGAGCCCTGGCTGGCAGAGCTGGCGCAGCTGCTCAAGGCGTAAGCCGCGGGGCGCGATCTTCTTGCGAGCAAGGTTTCTTCCAGGGAGGGTGAGTGGCGATTCGCCGCTCACCCTCCTTTGCGCTCCTGCACCAACGCCAGCCACGCCTGCGCCGCTCGCGACAGGTACGCTCCGCGCCGCCAGATGAACGCGATGTCCCAGCGCAGGTGGCCAGGCTCCACCAGCGGCACTCTCACCACCCCATCACGCTCCAGCCCACGTGCCACCACGCTGGGCAGCAGTACCACGCCCTGTCCTGCGGCCACCAGCGCGGTGAGGAAATCCGCCTGGCCGCTGCGCCCGCCCTCCTTTGGGATGAAACCTGCCTGCTCGCAGGCGCTGAGCAGTTTGTCGTTGAGCATGAAGCTGCGGTGATACAGCAGGAACGGCGTATCGGCCAGTTGGCGTAGGGTCACTCCGTCGCGTTCGGCCAAGGGATGGTTGTCTGGGAGCAATGCATCGAGCGGTTCGTTGCAGAAGGGTTGATAGTCGAAGGCCGGGTCGCTCGGGGTGACGCTGCCCCCGAGTTCGAGTTCGCCACTCCTGACCCCCTGTTCGACGATCCGGCTGCCGCCTTCGACCAGGTGCACGGTGATGTTCGGATAGCGCCGCCGGTATTCGGCGAACAGGCTGGCGAACAGGGCCTCGCCGCCGACCACCGGCAAACCCAGGCGCAGTTCGCCGCGGGCCATCTGGCTCAGGTCGTCGAGTTCGGTCAGCAACTCATGGCGCTGGCGCAGCAGGGCCTCGCCGCGTTCGAGCACGATGCGTCCGGCGGCGGTGAGATGCAGTTGCGAGCCCTGGCGCTCGAGCAGGGGTTGGCCGAGGTCTTCCTCAAGCTGGGCCACTTGCTTGCTCACCGCCGACTGGCTGATGTGCAGCGTGTGTGCGGCCTGGGTGAATCCCCCTCGATGAACCACTTCGATGAAGCTGCGCAGTTGCTTGAATTCCATTGCATGAATTCCAGATTGGAATGGATGGCAGTCTAACAATTCGCTTTTGGCCTTGGCAGTGGCTTTTTAAAATGAGCCCATCCCGAGGAAACCGATCATGAAAGCCATCGTATCGAATGCGTTGCCCCGCCTGCTTGCCGAGTTGTGTGTGTTGTTTGTTCTGTATCTGATTGGCGGCCAACTTGTCGTCTGGCTTGGCTGGCCGATCCCGGCCGGGGTCATGGGCATGGTGCTGTTGCTGGTGCTGTTTGCCGTGGGGGCCGTGAAGCCGGGCGCTTTGCAACGGGGCGCCGGTTGGTTGATGGCGCAGATGCTGCTGTTCTTCATCCCGGCGCTGATGAGCCTGCTCGACTACGGCAGCCTGATGCGCAGCGAGGGGTGGCGCATCCTGCTGGTAATCGCCTTGAGCACCTTGGTGGTGATGGTGGTCACGGCGCTCACGGTCGAACTCGTCTGCCGGTGGAGCCTGCGCCATGAAGCTTGAACCGATGTCGCTGTTCTGGCTTGCGCTGACGGTGGCGGCCTATCTGTTCAGCCGCTGGCTGTATGGGCGCACTGGCCGTTATCTGCTGTCGCCGCTGGTGCTGGTCCCGGCGCTGCTGCTGGCGGTGGCGGTTCCGCTGCACACCGCCTACGCCGAGTATGCCCGCAACACCCATTGGCTGATCGGCGTGCTGGGGCCGGTCACCGTGGCCTTCGCCGTGCCGATCTGGCAGCAGCGGGCGATGCTGGCGCGACATTGGCCGGCGCTGTTGCTGGGGATGCTGGCGGGCAGCCTGGCGTCGATCTCCAGTTCCTGGGGGCTGGCGCATCTGCTGGCGCTGGATGAGTCGGTCAGCCTGTCACTGGTGCCGCGCTCGATCACCACGCCGTTCGCCATGCCGCTGGCCCACGACCTGGGCGGTGTGCCCGAGCTGACCGCGGTGTTCGTGATGTTCACCGGTGTGCTGGGGGCCGTGTTCGGCGGCCTGCTGCTGCGGGTGTTGCCGCTGCGTACGTCACTGGCGCGTGGCGCACTGTTTGGAGTCGGTGCCCATGGCGCCGGGGTCAGCCGCGCCCATGAAGTGGGCGGGGAGGAGGGCTCGGTGGCGGGGCTGGTGATGGTGCTGACCGGCCTGCTCAACCTGTTCGCCGCGCCATTGCTCGCCTGCCTGCTATGACCGTTCGTGCCAGTGTCCTGCACGGTCATCAAGCTGGCTGCCAAGGTAAGTTCCGCCATTCAAGGCGCTGACTAGACTCAGCCTCGACATAGAGAGCACATGCAAGTGCCGAGGTGACATGCAATGAGCGCAGCCTTGCCCTATACCGTCAACACCTGATCAGCGGGACGATTCCGATGCCTTTGGCCGAAATTCCATTGTGCGTCTGGCGTACCCGGGGACAGAGTTTTTCCTTCCGGGGCCAGAGCATCCGTTACTGGACAGCAGGGCAAGGAGAGCCCTTGCTACTGTTACATGGCTTCCCTACCGCCAGCTGGGACTGGCACTACCTGTGGGCACCCTTGGCGCAGCGCTTTCGCGTGGTGGCCTGCGACATGCTCGGCTTCGGCGACTCGGCCAAGCCCGCGGATCACGAGTACAGCCTGATGGAGCAGGCCGATCTGCAGCAGGCGCTGCTAGACCACCTGAGAATCGAACAGCCGGTGCACCTGCTGGCCCACGACTACGGTGGCAGCGTCGCCCAGGAGTTGCTCGCGCGCCATCACGAAGGGCGTGTCGACATCGCCAGTTGTGCGTTTCTCAACAGCGCGCTGTTCCCCGAGCTGTGTCCGTTGCTGCTGGTGCAGAAGCTGTTGCTCAGCCCGCTGGGCTGGCTGGTGGCGCGTTCGTTCGGGCGGGATGATCTGGTGCGCAATGTCAGCCAGGTCTACGGCCCTTGCACCCACCCCAGCGAAAGCGCGCTGGACGATTGCTGGAGCCTGATGGTGTCAAACCGCGGGACGCGCATCCTGCACAAGTTGATGGCCTATGTGCCGGAGCGTCAGGCACAGCGACAACGCTGGATCGGTGCGCTGCAGGCGGAGGGCGTGCCGTTGCGCCTGATCAATGGCGCGGTCGATCCGCTGTCGGGGGCGCACATGGTCGAGCGCTACCGGCAACTCGTGCCTGACCCCGATACCGTGGTGTTGCAGGGGATCGGCCACTATCCGCACACCGAAGCGCCGGTGCAGGTGCTGCGTCATTACCTGGCGTTTCGCGAGCAGCCCCTGAGCTATATACCGCAGCGGGTTGCCTGGTCCTGAGCGCGGCGATCATCGCCTTGTGTTATCGCCTGCCATTCAGCGTCACTGCGCTTGATTGTCCGCTGCCGATGGCTGGCGGACACTCCAGGTATCCCAATTCTTGCCTGGAGCCTTGAGCATGAGCGAGCCGGTAAATCTGCAAGACCGCGTAGTGATCGTCACGGGGGCCGGCGGTGGCTTGGGCCGGGCCCACGCACTGCTGTTCGCGGCCCGTGGTGCACGTGTGGTGGTCAACGACCTGGGCGGCTCGACCCATGGCGAAGGCGCCAGCGCATCGGCAGCCGACCGGGTGGTGGAGCAGATCCGCGCCGCAGGCGGTACCGCGGTGGCCAACCATGATTCGGTGGCCGAGGGTGCGCGTATCGTCGAGCAGGCGCTGGACAGTTTCGGGCGGGTCGATGTGCTGGTGAACAACGCCGGCATCCTGCGGGACAAGACCTTCCACAAGATGGAGGACGCCGATTGGGACCAGGTCTACCGGGTCCATGTCGAAGGGGCCTACAAGGTGACCCGCGCCGCCTGGTCGCACCTGCGCGAGCAGAACTGGGGACGGGTGATCTTCACCGCCTCCACGTCCGGCATCTACGGCAATTTCGGCCAGGCCAACTATGGCATGGCCAAGCTCGGCCTCTATGGGCTGACCCGCACCCTGGCCATCGAAGGCCGCAAGCATGGGATTCTGGTCAACGCCATCGCGCCCACAGGGGGCACGCGCATGACAGAAGGCCTGATCCCGCCGCAGGTGTTCGAACGTCTCAAGCCTGAGCTGATCAGCCCGGTGGTGGTGTACCTGGGCAGCGAGCAGTGCCAGGACACGGGGCAGTTGTATGAAGTGGGCGGCGGCTGGGTCGGCAAGGTCCGATGGGAGCGAAGCCTTGGCGTTGGATTCGACCCCAATGGCGGGTTCACGCCGGAGCAGGTGGCCGAGCATTGGGCGCAGATCGGCGACTTCGAGGGGGCGACTCATCCGCAGGATACGTTGCAGGCCTTGCAGCAGATGATGGCGAATCTGCAGAAGCACCCGCTGGGATAGTGGGTTTCGAGCGCAAAAAAAAGCCGCTGCACCGGCAGCGGCCAATCGAGACGTCAGATCAAGGAGCTTCAAAATCAACGTCGTTCACACGTGGCGGCCCGAACGACGGGGGAGTGCCTTTCGCGCCAGCCAGTGAAAACAGAATAAGCCGCTGATCCCACGGGAAAAATAGCCCTGGGTGACATTCACCTTTACGTTTCGGGTAAAAGTGCGCCAAAAACAGTCAGGCCGCATCACGACAGTGCAGGGCCGTGAAACCCCGTTCCATCTCAGGCTTCGTAGCCCATCCGCCAACTGACAGTGCGCGCCGCGCTCAGCAATTGCCGGGCGGCCGGGCCATCTTCATCGGCATGGAAGATCGACGTCGGGCCAACGACCGTCATCACCGCTGCAATCTGGCCCATGGCGTTGAACACCGGCGCCGACAACGCATCCACCCCCGGCATCAGCAAACCGTGAACATGGTGCAGGCCGCGTGTGCGGATCTGCGTGAACAGGTCCACGTAGTGCTCGACCTGTTGCCCCCGTGCGGCCAGTTCGCGGTCGCGCAACTCGATGGTTTCCCGCTCTGGCAGGTGAGCGGCGAATACCAGTCCGGTGGATGAACTCAGCAGTGGCAGCACCGAGCCGATCTGGGTCACCACCGTCACGGCGCGCACCGCAGGCTCGATGTTCACCACGGTTGCGCCCTGGTTACCCCACACGGCGATGAAGCAGCTCTCGTTGAGCGCGTCGCGCAGGTGCGACAGCGGCAGGGCCGCGACCTTCAGCACATCGATGCTGCCCAGCGCCGCCATCCCCACGCGCAAGGCTTCGCGCCCGAGCCCGTAGTGATTGGTCGCCGCATCCTGCTCGGCGAAACCACTGGCGATCAAGGCCTGCAGGTAGCGATGAACCTTGCTGGCGGGCATCTGCACATGTTCGGCCAGGCGCGACAGCGAGGTGGAGGGCGACAGTTCGGCCAGCGCCTTGAGGATGTCGGTGCCGACTTCAGCGGAACGGACCTTCTGTTTGCTGTTGTCAGCTGCAGTTTTGTCTCTGGACATCGTAAGACGCTTCCGGGATTCATTCTGGCCGACTTTATAGCTTGACGCCTCTTGCCGAGCAAATTACGTTATTCGTAATCGGATTACGATAAATATAAATTCAGATGTGCTGTGTGTCCCCTGGCAGTGGTCGGTCCATCCGCCGATTCGGGGCTGCAGCTCTCTGCCGTCAATGGCTCCACCGAGCCTGGAGGCCCCGATGACCCGCGACACCTCCCCCGAACTCAGCTACCTGAGCGGCTTCGGCAACGAATTCGCCAGTGAAGCCTTGCCCGGTGCACTGCCGGTCGGGCAGAACTCTCCACAGAAAGCACCCTATGGGCTGTACGCCGAGTTGCTGTCGGGTACCGCCTTCACCATGGCGCGCAGCGAACTGAGGCGCACCTGGCTGTACCGTATCCGCCCCTCTGCGCTGCACCCGCGCTTCGAGCGCCTGGCGCGTCAGCCCCTGGCCGGCCCGCTCGCTGCGGCGAACCCCAATCGCCTGCGCTGGAACCCGCAGCCAATCCCGTCCGACCCGACCGACTTCATCGAGGGCTGGTTGCCCATGGTGGCCAATGCGGCCGCTGACAAACCGGCCGGGGTGAGCATCTATATCTACGGCGCCAATCGCTCCATGGAGCGGGTGTTCTTCAATGCCGACGGCGAGTTGCTGCTGGTGCCACAGCAGGGGCGACTGCGCATTGCCACCGAACTGGGCGTGCTGCAGGTCGGGCCGCTGGAGATCGCGGTGATTCCGCGCGGCATGAAGTTCCGCGTCGAGCTGCCTGATGGCCAGGCACGCGGCTACATCGCCGAGAACCACGGCGCGCCGCTACGCCTCCCTGACCTCGGGCCGATCGGCAGCAATGGCCTGGCCAACCCACGCGACTTCCTCACCCCGGTCGCGCACTACGAAGAAACCCAAGGCCCGGTGCAACTGGTGCAGAAGTTCCTTGGCGAGCACTGGGCCTGCCAACTGCAGCATTCGCCGCTGGACGTGGTGGCCTGGCACGGCAGCAACGTGCCTTACAAGTACGACCTGCGCCGCTTCAACACCCTCGGCACGGTCAGCTTCGACCATCCGGACCCCTCGATCTTCACCGTGCTGACCTCGCCCACCAGCGTGCACGGCCTGGCCAACATGGACTTCGTGATCTTCCCGCCGCGCTGGATGGTGGCCGAGAACACCTTCCGTCCCCCGTGGTTCCACCGCAACTTGATGAACGAGTTCATGGGCCTGATCGACGGCGCCTACGATGCCAAGGCCGAGGGCTTCCTGCCGGGTGGCGCGTCGCTGCATGGGGTGATGAGCGCCCACGGGCCAGACGCCGAAACCTGCGACAAGGCGATCGCCGCCGAGCTGGCGCCGCACAAGATCGACCACACCATGGCCTTCATGTTCGAGACCAGCCAGGTGCTGCGTCCGAGCCAGCAGGCCCTCGAGAGCCCGCAATTGCAGGCCGACTACGACAGTTGCTGGGCAACGCTGCCAAGCACCTTCAATCCGAACCGGAGATGACCGATGAACCAGACCGCCATTGCCCGTAGCTGGGTCGAACACGCCAACGGGCACCGCGACTTCCCGCTGCAGAACCTGCCGCTGGGCATCTTCAGTCGCCCGGGCCAGGCGCCACGCTGCGGCGTGGCCATCGGCGACGCCATCCTCGACCTGGAGGCCGCACTCGCCGCCGGTGTGTTCGAGGGGGCGGCCAAGGCTGCTGTCGAGGCTACCCGCGGCGGCGCCCTGAACGCCTTCTTCGCCCTCGGCCGCCCAGCCCGTGTGGCCCTGCGCGAGCGCTTGCAGGTTCTGCTCGGCGAGCACAGCGAGCATCGGGCCGTGTTGCAAGCGGCGTTGCATCCGGCTGGCGAATGCACCCTGCACTTGCCGGCCCGGGTCGGTGACTACACGGACTTCTACGTCGGTATCGAGCACGCCAAGAACGTCGGCAAGCTGTTCCGCCCAGACAATCCGCTGCTGCCCAACTACAAGCACGTGCCGATCGGCTATCACGGCCGCGCCTCGACCTTGCGCCCCTCCGGCACCGATGTGCGCCGCCCCAAGGGCCAGACGCTCCCGGCCGGGCAGACCGAGCCGAGTTTCGGCCCGTGTGCGCGGCTGGACTACGAGCTGGAGCTGGGTATCTGGATCGGTCAGGGCAATGACATGGGGCAGCCGATCGCAATCGGTGATGCAGCCGAGCACGTGGCCGGCTTCTGCCTGCTCAACGACTGGTCCGCGCGTGATATCCAGGCCTGGGAGTACCAGCCGCTGGGGCCGTTCCTGTCCAAGAGCTTCATCACCAGCGTCTCGCCGTGGGTGGTGACCGCCGAGGCGCTGGAGCCGTTCCGCTGTGCGCAACCCGCACGCCCGGAAGGCGATCCGCAGCCCTTGTCTTACCTGCTCGACAAACGTGACCAGGCCGCCGGCGCCTTCGACATCGAACTGGAAGTGCTGTTGCTGACCGAGCGCATGCGTGACGAGGGCCTGCCGGCGCACCGCCTCACCCTGAGCAACACCCGCAGCATGTACTGGACCGTGGCACAGATGGTGGCGCACCACAGTGTCAACGGATGCCAGTTGCAAGCCGGTGACCTGTTCGGCTCGGGCACGCTGTCCGGGGCTGTGCCGGGTTCGTTCGGCAGCCTGTTGGAGATCACCGAAGGCGGCAAGCAACCGGTACAACTGGCCAGTGGTGAGGTGCGCAAGTTCCTCGAGGACGGCGACGAAATCATCCTGCGTGCGCGTTGCGTGCGCGATGGCGTTGCCAGCATCGGTTTCGGCGAATGCCGTGGCACGGTGGTCGGAACCAACTGAGAGGGCAGGGCGATGGAGCTGTTCACCTACTTCCGTTCCACCTCCTCTTACCGGGTGCGCATCGCCTTGGCGCTCAAGGGCCTGGATTATCAGGCCCGGCCGGTCAACCTGCTCAAGGGCGAGCACCGTGCTGCGGACTACCTGGCGCTCAACCCCCAGGGGCGGGTGCCCGCGCTGCGCACGGACAGCGGCGAATTGCTGGTGCAGTCGCCGGCGATCATCGAGTACCTGGAAGAGCGCTTCCCCGACACGCCGCTCTTGCCCCAGGGCGAGGACGCTCGGGCACAGGTGCGTGGGGTCGCGGCGATCATCGGTTGCGACGTGCATCCACTGCACAACGTCAGCGTGCTCAACCAGTTGCGTCAGCTGGGGCACGATGAAACCCAGGTCAACCAGTGGATCGCCTACTGGATCGGCCAGGGGCTGGCGGCAGTGGAGCAACTGATCGGCGACCAGGGTTTCTGCTTTGGCGATACGCCGGGGCTGGCGGATGTGTACCTGATGCCGCAGTTGTACGCGGCCGAACGGTTCAACGTGGATCTGGAGGGCTACCCGCGTATTCGTCGGGTCGCCGCC
This sequence comes from Pseudomonas sp. S44, assembly GCF_016624805.1. Taxonomy (NCBI): domain Bacteria; kingdom Pseudomonadati; phylum Pseudomonadota; class Gammaproteobacteria; order Pseudomonadales; family Pseudomonadaceae; genus Pseudomonas; species Pseudomonas sp. S44. The sequence goes on along the minus strand of NZ_JACVTY010000033.1, from coordinate 47,118 downwards.
CTGGCTGGGCAGCATCCAGCCTTCGTCAAGGCGCACCCGGCGAACCAGCCGGATACGCCCTGAGCACGGCGTCGGTCTTTGTGCGGGCAATCCCGTTCCCACAGCGCCGACGCTGCTTCGCACCCCACAACAAAAACAACCCGGTACCTTGCGATGCACAACCAGATAGCCAGCTTTCGCGCGGCCCTCGATGGGCGTCCTGTGTCCTCCTACCAATGGCGCTTGCTGGCGCTGTTGATCCTGTTGTTGGTGACCGACGGCTATGACGCCCAGGTGCTGGGCTACGTGATTCCGGCCCTGGCCCAGGACTGGGGCCTGGAGAAGGCGGCGTTCGGACCGGTGTTCAGCGCCAACCTGCTGGGGCTGACACTGGGCTCGCTCGCCGTCACCCCACTGGCCGATCGCTTCGGCGTGCGCAGGGTGCTGCTGTGGTGCGTGCTGCTGTACGCGAGCCTGACCCTGCTGATGGTGTTTTCCACCTCGTTGAACAGCCTGATGCTGGCGCGCTTTTTATGCGGTATCGGCATGGGCGGGGCGATGCCCAGCGCGATGGCGCTGATGGCCGATTATGCACCGCCGCGCCTGCGCACCTTGATGGTGACCCTCGCGGCCTGCGGTTTCTCCCTCGGCGGCGCGGCGGGTGGCTTCGTCGCGGCAGGCTTCATCGAAAGGTTCGGTTGGGAGGCGGTGTTTCTGGCCGGTGGCGTGGCGCCGCTGCTGTTGTTCCCCTTCCTGGTGATGTTCCTGCCCGAGTCCTTGCCCCGGCTGTTGCGCGATGCACCTCCCTACGCCCGTCTGCAACGCCTGGCAGCGCGCGTGCTACCCGGCTGGCAAGTGCCGGCGGCACAGCTTGCGGTGGATGAGCCGGCGGCAGACAAACTGACCGTATTGGGCTTGTTCCGCGATGGCTTCGCCCGGCCGACGCTGCTCATCTGGGGGACCTTCTTCGTCAGCCTGATCCTGCTGTATTTCATGATCAGCTGGCTGCCGTCGCTGTTGCTGGAGAGCGGGCTGGCGCTCAAGCAAGCCAACCTGGTGACTTCGCTGTTCCTGTTTGCCGGGACCTTCGGCGCGATCTGCCTGGCCTGGTGCGCCGATCGCATGGCCAACAAGGCCAGGTTGCTGGCGGCGGTCCTGGTGGGCGCTGCGGTCTTCAGCGTGCTGGTCGGGTTGAACCACGCTGATCCGCGCTGGCTGGTGCCAAGCGTGTTCGCTGCAGGTTTCTGCATCATCGGCGGACAACTGACACTCAATGCCTTCGTGAGCAACTTCTACCCGGCTCAGGTTCGTGCGACCGGCGCCGGCTGGGCGCTGGGCGTCGGGCGCTTCGGTTCGATCCTCGGGCCGTTGTTCGGCAGCCTGCTGCTGGCCATGCACATGCCGGTGGAGTGGATTTTCTTCTTCTGTGCGATTCCGGCAGTGATCGCGGCCCTGCTGATCAGCCAGGTGCGTGCGCCGGGCAAGCAGGCTGATGCGCAGGCGGCCAAGGTCGATGCGCTAGTGGATTGAACGGTTTGTCGAAGGCAATTGGGCGAGGCGCTCACCCAGCTTGAGGCGTTGCACCGGATCGTCGCTCAACAGCAGTGCGTGCTCCAGGTCGAAGCGCTCGGCCTGGGGGCAGTCCAGGTGCTGGTAGAGGGTGGCGCGGGCCAGGTAGTCGGCGACCTGCACTGGTCCCAGTTGCATCACCCGTTCTGCGTCGATCAGCGCAGCCAGGTCGTTATCGTTGCTGCTGTGCAGTTGGCGCAGGTTGCGCGACAGGCGCTGCAGCATCTGCATCGGGCTGGCGCTGTGCAGGTGCTCGGCAGTCAGGGTCATGTGCGGGCCGTATTGGCGGTTGAGCAGTTCGCGGCAATCTGCGGGGTACAGGCGTCGACCGCCGCAGGGGTCGAGCAGGTGATCGGCGCCGGGTACGCGCAACAGGAAGTGGCCAGGGAAGTTCACCCCCTCCAGTGGGATCGACAGGCGCTGGGCCATTTCCAGTGCGAGGATCGCCAGCAGCAGCGGCTGGCCTCGACGGCGCTGCAGCACCTTGTCCATCAGCGCCGCTTGCGGACGTAGCGGATGGTATTCGTCCTGCTGGAAACCCAGGGCGTTGAGTTGGCGCAGCAATGGCTGGGCGAGCTCGCCGACGGGCAGCATTGGCAGGCGCGCGTTGATTTCCCGATGCAGGTCGTGCAGTTGCGCAAGACAGGCGGCGGGATCGACCTCGCGATCATGCTCGGCGGCGATCCAGAGGGTGGCTTCCAACAGGGCGACCGGAATGCGGTCGAGACAGGCCAGGCAGGCTTTACGTGGGTTCATCGGACTTCTCCACACACACTAGATTTTTAGCCCCGGCGCACCGATTCGTCCAGTGGTCCGCCCAGGCCCTGGACAGTCGCCGGCTGCCTATACTGATGTGAGCACCTTGTGGGGAGCCCGTCGATGTTCGCGCTCATGCAAAGCACCCGTACCCAGTCCCTGCACCTGTGGAACGACCCCGCCACTGGCTTGAAAGCCGTGGTGGCGATTCATAGCGAGCAACTGGGGCCAGCCATGGGGGGCTGTCGCTACCTGCCGTACGCCGACGATGAAAGTGCGATGAGCGATGCCATTCACCTGGCCCAGGGCATGAGCTACAAGGCTGCCCTGGCCGGGCTGGCGCTGGGCGGTGGCAAGGCGGTAATCGTACGCAACCCCCATGTGGAAAACCGCGCGGCGCTGTTCGAGGCATTCGGGCGTTTCGTCGACAGCCTGCAAGGGCGTTTCATCACTGCCGTGGACAGCGGCACCTCGACGCTGGACATGGACTGCATCGCCCAGTCCACCCCTCATGTCACCAGCACCACGGCCTCGGGCGATCCCTCGCCGCACGCGGCCATGGGCGTGTTCGCCGGTATTCGCGCCACCTCGATGGCACGGCTGGGTAGCGACAATCTCGAAGGGTTGCGCGTGGCGGTGCAAGGGCTGGGCAATGTGGGTTATGCACTGGCGGAGCAGTTGCATGCGGCAGGGGCGGAGTTGCTGGTCAGCGACCTTGACCCGGGGCGGGTGAGGCTGGCGGTGGAGCAGTTCGGAGCACATCCGGTGACCAACGATGCGCTGATCAGCACGCCCTGCGATATCTTCGCGCCCTGCGGGGTAGGGCCGGTGCTCAGCGGCCAGAGTGTGATGAAGTTGCGTTGCGCGGCGGTGGCCGGCGCCGCCAATCATCAGTTGACCACCTTGCAGGTGGCCGATCAGCTAGAGAGCCGCGGGATTCTGTATGCCCCGGACTACGTGATCAATGCCGGTGGGCTGATCTACGTGGCGTTGACACACCGAGGCGCTGACCTGAGCACCATCACCGCGCATCTGGCGCGTATCCCTACGCGTCTGACCGAGGTATTCGCCCATGCCCAGGCCGAGAAGCGCTCGCCTGCGCGTGTGGCGCAGATGCTGGCGGAGCGGCTGTTGTACGGTTGAGCGAGCGCTGGCTCCAGCATCCACGCCCCGATGTACAGGAGTCGCAGACGCTGCGGCAGGTGCCTTATTCCGCTGCCTCGCCTTCGAGCAGCTCGGCCAGCGCATCGGGCTGGCTCTTGAATGCCCGGGCGAACACGTCGCGGTTCTTGGCCATGTAGATGCCCGCTTCTTCGACTTGCTGCTCGCTCAGCGACGGCACGGCCTTTTGCAGTACTTCGGCCAGCCGTTCGGCCAGCTCGAGCATCTTGTCGTGACGGTCTGCTTCGGCCTTATCCATGAACAAGCGCTCCGGGTCGCGGCTGCTGCGGTACACCACTTCGACGGCCATTCATCACCTCTGTGCCTTTTGTGTATGTGGGTTGGACGACAACTGTATTTTTATACAGTATTGAGCATAGCGGATTCTTTGGCAATCGGATAGTGGCGTTCTGATTTGCCCCGATGCTCTCGCCGAAGCCTAGTCCATAGGTGCCTTGCGGCAATCGGTCGCCTTCCAAGTACAGGGCCTGGCCCTTTAACTGCATGTCACAAGCGTCACATCGGTGGCGCATCATCCTTCATGTCGTATCGAGGAATCCTGCATCGTGAAATCCAAATGGCCAGAAAAGCTGCGCAAGGGCCTGCATGCGCCCGCCGACGCACTGGGAAATCTGTTCGTCGAGTCGTTCCATTACCTGGCCCTGTTCGGCATCGGTGCGATCACGGCCTATGCCGCCGTGGCGACCTTCATCGAGATGCTGGAGAAGGGTGGCATCAGTGTCGATGACATCCTGCTGCTGTTCATCTACCTCGAGCTGGGAGCCATGGTGGGGATCTACTTCAAGACCAACCACATGCCGATCCGCTTCCTGCTGTACGTGGCGATCACCGCGTTGACACGCCTGCTGATCGGCGATGTCTCGCACCACAAGGCGCCGGACGTTGGCTTGCTGTACGTGTGTGGCGGCATCCTGCTGCTGGCCTTCGCGATCCTGGTGGTGCGCTTTGCCTCGTACCGCTACCCGTCGACACGGGCGATCGATGCCAACGGCAAGGATATGGACGACGGCAAGGTCTGACCCATCCGGCAGCGACTTGGGCAAGCGGTGTCGGCTTGCCCTGCCTTATAGGCAAATATTTCGTTGAAAGGGGTTTTGATAACCAATCGTTCTGCAAGATTTCTCCGCGTTACGCCACAAGCCTATACCGGAGATCACGCAGGACGCCGCAATGCCCCATTACCTCGACGATGCCCAGCGCGAAGACGTGCAGCATCTTCAATGCACTTTCACCGGCCGTACCGAATGGCCGACCTGGCTGTTGCTGGCGGTGGTCTATGGTGGCTGGACGGCGCTGCTGCCGCTCAGCCATGCGCTGGGGGTGTGGCCGACCACCCTGTTGCTGATTCCGCTGCTGGTGCTGTGGCTGTCGTTGCAGCACGAGTTGCTGCACGGGCACCCGACCCGTTTTCCCTGGCTGAACAAGCTGCTCGGCTACGCGCCCTTTGCCCTCTGGTATCCCTACACCCTGTATCGCGACAGCCACCTGATTCATCACCGCGATCACGACCTCACCTTGCCGGGCCTGGATCCTGAAAGCCGCTACCTGAGCGACCGGCACTGGCAGCGCAGCGCCCGGTGGCACAGAGGGGTGCTGTGGCTGGGCAAGACGGTCCCCGGACGTGTGCTGGTCGGCGCGCCGCTGGGCCTGTTCGGGCTGGCCCGCGAGGAGCTGGCGCGGCTGGGGCGCGGTGATCGCCAGGCCTGGCTGATGTGGCTGACCCACGGCCTGTGCAGCGTATTGCTGATGGTGTTGGTTGCGCGGTTCAGCGCACTGTCGGTGCTGCACTACGTGTTCCTGGTCGGCGTGCCGGCCGTTGGCCTGGCGATGCTGCGTTCGTTCTACGAGCATCGTCCGCACCCGTTGCCTGAGCAGCGCACGGTGATCAACGAGGCCGGGCGCCTCTGGTCGCTGCTGTTCCTGAACAACAACCTGCACCTGGTGCACCACGATCTTCCGGGGCTGCCCTGGTACTTCATCCCGCGTGTCTACCAGCGTCACCGCGCGCAATGGCTGCTGCGCAGCGGGCACTTTCTGGTGCCGGGCTATGGGGCGCTGCTGCGTCGCCACGGCCTTGCGCCGATCGACAGCCCACGCCACCCCTTCGCCTGAACAGGAGCCACGCCATGACCCAGGGATTCGTCGACCTGTCGATGTACGTCGCCCCCGAGCGCATCAACCAGGCCAGCGCTGCCTGGCTGCAGCGCATTCTTCTATTGCTCGATGCGCGGGGTGAAGCGGTGGGTGCGCAGCCGTTGCTGCAGGTCTGGCGCTCGCCGCAATTGCTGCTCAGCCAGACCTGCGGCTACCCGTTGATGACCGCGCTGCGTGGGCAGGTACGAGTGGTCGGGCAGCCACGCTATCGCCTGCCATATGTGCGCGAAGGTCAGCACTGCAGCCTGCTGCTGGTGCGCGAGGATGATCCGCGCCAGGACCTGGCGGCATTCTTCGACAGCCACGGGCTGGTCAACGGCCCGGACTCCAACTCCGGCATGAACCTGCTGCGCCACGCGCTGGCACCCTTGCAGCGTGAAGGGCGGTTTTTCTCGCAGGTCAGCCATACCGGTGGGCACCGCAACAGCATGCGCGCCCTGCGCGAGGGCCAAGGCGATCTGGCGGCCATCGACAGCGTCACCTACGGCTACCTGGCGCGCGATCACAGTGAAGAGGTCGAGGGCCTGCGCATCCTCGGCCAGACCGCCTGGGGGCCGAGCCTGCCGTACATCACTGCCGGTTGGCGCAGTGCCGAAGAGGCCGAGTGGATTCGCCGCGCGATGAACCAGGCCCTGGCCGAGTTGCCGGCGGTGGCCGAGGCCCTGGCCATCGACCAGGTGCTACCGGTCGCGACGAACGATTACCAAGTGCTGCTGGATTACGAGGACGAAGCGAAGCGGCTTGGTTTAGTCACGCTCGAATAATGAAAAAGGAATATAAAAATCACTTTTAAGTATTTTTAAAGCATAAGCGGCCAGACTAGGATGCGCTCACCGGACGACCGGACCTCTTTGTATCCACTCCTGGATGGAAGCCTCATGTCCGGTCGCGAAAACCCTCATGGCGAATATGTCGGCAGTCTGTTCCGCAGCCACTACCCCTGGCTGTGCGGACGCCTGCGCCGACACCTGGGCGACGGTGCCGCCGAGGACATCGCCGCCGACACCTTCGTGCAACTGCTCAGTGCGCCGGTCCCGGAGCCGATCCGCCAGCCGCGCGCCCTGCTGACCACCATTGCCCAGCGTCTGATGTACCAGTTGTGGCGCCGCCGCGACCTGGAGCGCGCCTACCTCGATGCCTTGCTCGAGGATGACGACCATCTGGCGCCTTCGCCCGAAGCCCATGCGCAGATGATCGAGGCGTTGCAAGCCATCGACACCTTGCTCGACGGCCTGCCGGCCAAGGTCAAGGCGACCTTCCTGCTGTCGCAGCTCAACGGCCTGACCTATCCGCAGATCGCCCTTGAACTGGGGATCTCCCAGCGCTCGGTGAGCGACTACATGGCCAAGGCTTTCAACCGTTGCCTGAAACTTTCCCTGGACTGACATGCGCGACCCCGATGAGCAGCAACACCTGATCGAGCAGGCGACCCAGTGGCTGGTGCTGCTGCGTTCGGGCCAGGCCGAGGCGCGTGATCACCTGGCGTTCCAGGCCTGGCGTCGCGCCGACCCGCGGCATGAGCAACTGTGCCAGCGCCTGGAGAACACCCTCGGGGTGTTCCACGTGCCGCGTAGCCAGGGCGTCGACGGCCGTGTGGTGCAGCGCGCCCTGGCAGCGCCTTCGGGGCGTCGGCGTTTCCTCCAGCGTGCCTTGCTCGGGGCCGGTGTGGTGGTGGGTGCGGGCTTGATCGGCAACCCAATGTCTGGCCTGCACCTGGGGGCCGATTTGAGCACCAGTACGGGTGAACGTCAGACCTTGAGCCTGCCCGATGGCAGCCAGTTGGTGCTCAACGCCCAGAGCCAGGCCGACGTGCGCTTCGACAGCCAACTGCGTGTGCTCGAATGGCGCGGTGGCGAGGGGTTGCTGACCGTGGTCGATGAGTCGCGGCCGTTTCTGGTGCGTATCGAGGGCAGTACGGTCAGTGCGCGATCGGCGCGCTTGCTGGTGGCAGAGCGTGCCGGGCAGTGCCGGGTCTGCGCACTGGCCGGGGTGCTGGAGATCAGCAGCCAGGGTGGTGATCGGGTGCAGTTGCGCAAGGGGCATGCGGTGAATTTCGACCGGGTGAGCATTGCCTCGGTTGAGCTGTTGCGGCCAGGCGAAGGGGCGTGGGTCGATGGTCTGCTGGAAGTGCGCGACAGCCCGTTGAGCGAGGTGGTCGATGCGTTGCGGCCCTATCGACGCGGCGTGCTGCGCCTGGATCCTGCGGTGGCTGGATTGCGCGTGAGCGGGCTGTTTCGGCTCGACCAGAGCGAGCTGGTGTTCGAAGCACTGGCGCGGACCTTGCCGATTCGTGTGAGCCGGCATGGGGAGTATTGGCTGAGTATCGGGGCGGTGTGAACCAGGATCGCGGGCGGCCTTTTCCAGGTTCTAACGACATAACCAATCGATCTGCAAGATTCTGCGCGCCCGCGCCACACCACTGCTGTAAACGCTGCCGAGGGGGGCAGCGTCATGGATTCCTTGGGGGGAATCGTTGTGCGCCGTATCCAGAAGAAGACCACTGCTACTCACTCGCGCTTCAAGCGCAATGCCCTGGCCCTCGGCCCGTTGCTTGGCCTGCTGATCGGCACCGCCCAGGCCGCCGAGCCGGTACAGGCCTACCACATCAAGTCCGGTCCGCTTGACCAGGTGCTGCTCGACATCAGCCGCCAGAGCGGCCAGGTGATCTCCTTCACCCCGGAGGTCGAACGCTTCTCGTCCTCGGCGGTGGAGGGCGACCTGACCACCCAGCAAGCCATCGACGCCGCGCTGCGCGGCACCGGCTTGCAGCTTCAGGTCAGCCCGGGCGGCGCCTTCATCATCAAGGACGAGACCGCCGCCGCCAGCGCCCGGCGCGCGCCCAGCGGACCGGCCGGGCAAGCCAGCGCTGCTGCGGCGCCTACCCTTGACCGCGTGATTGCCCTTGGCACCCGGCGCAGCGACGCCACCGCGCTGACCAGCGCCGCGCCGGTCGATGTGATCGACAGCCAGGAGCTGGTCAAGACCGGCGCCACCACCTTGAACCAGGCGCTGTTCCAGTTGCTGCCCTCGTTCAACTTCCCGCAGAACCAGAGCGCCACCCGCGGCCAGAACCCCAAAGGTGCCTCGCTGCGCGGCTTGTCGCCGGACCAGACCCTGGTGCTGGTCAATGGCAAGCGCCGGCATGCCTCGGCGGTGGTGAACATCTCCGGTGGGGTGCCGTTCATTGGTGCCCAGCCGGTCGACCTGGACATGATCCCCATCAGCGCCATCGACCATGTCGAGGTCCTGCGCGATGGCGCTTCGGCGCAGTACGGCTCGGACGCGGTGGCCGGGGTGATCAACATCGTGCTCAAGGAGCGCGACAGCGGCGGGCAGATCAACACGCAACTGGGCAAGTACGGGCAGGGCGATGGCTTTCGCAAGAACGTCGATGGCTGGTATGGCCTGGGTCTGCCGGGCGACGGCTTCCTGACCCTGAGCTTCAACGGCGTCAATGCCAAGCCCACCGACATCGGCGACAAGTACATCGCCGACGGCCAGTTGCAGGAGCACCGCTGGGGCGGGGCCAGCCGCGACAAGTTCAATCTGGCGGCCAACGCCGAGGTCGGCCTGAACGACCAGTGGCGGCTGTACAGCTTCGCCACCTATGGCCAGGACAAGTCGATCAACAACACCCCGCCGCTGTTGCGCGACAACCCCAACAACGTGCAGGCGCTGTACCCCGAGGGCACCATCCCCAAGTACCGCTTCCGCTACGAAGACGCCTCGGTCACCGTCGGCTCGCGCTTCGAGGACGAGGCCATCGGACGCCTGGACATCAGCGCCACCTATGGCCGCGACAAGCATGACGAAGTGGCGTTCGACACCCTCAACCCCAGCTATGGCGTGAACAGCCCGACCAAGTTCGACATTGCCACGCTGATCAACAGCCAGACCAACCTGGCCGTCGACTACGCCCGTGACGTGGGCGTGGCCTGGTCGACCCATCCGCTGACGGTATCGGCGGGCGTGGCCTACCGTCGCGAGCAGTACGAACTGCAACCGGGCGATTTCAGCTCCTACTCGTTCGGCGGCATCGACGGGGTGCAGGTGGGTGGGGTGCAGGCTTCGGGCCTGACACCGGACGATGCCGGCACCTACAAACGTGAGGTGGGCGGGGTGTATTTCGGCCTGGAAAACCAGGTCACCGACAAATTCCAGGTAGGCCTGGCCGGGCGCAGCGAGCATTACTCAGACTTCGGTTCGGCCACCACCGGCAAGCTTTCGGCGCGTTACGAGTTCACCCCGCAGGTCGGCCTGCGCGGCACCCTGAACAGCGCCTACCGTGCGCCGACCCTCGGCCAGATCGGTACCTCCTGGACCACCACCACCAACGTCGACGTCAATGGCAATCCGGTGCTGACCCGCATCCTGCCCGTCGATCATCCGGCGGCCCAGGCCCTGGGCGCGGAGTCGCTCAAACCGGAAAAATCCACCAACTACTCGCTGGGCCTGGTGCTGCGCCCGACCGAGCAGGCGTCGCTGACCATCGATGCCTACCAGATCGATATCCGCGACCGCCTGCTCTACAGCGGCGGCATTTCCGGCCCGGACGCCGAACGCATCCTCACCGCTGCAGGCTTCGGCCAGTACAGCTGGGCGCAGTTCATGACCAACGCCGCCAACACCCGTACCCGTGGCGTGGACATCGTCGGCAAGTACAACCTGGGCCTGGACCGCTATGGCGACCTGGCGCTGACCGCCGGCTACACCAAGGCGCGCACCACCATCGAGAAGATCCATGGCAACCCCTTCGGTTTCGACGTGCTGACCCGCGAGGCCCAGGGCTTCCTCGAACATGGCTATCCCGAGGACAAACTGATCCTTGGCGCCACGCACACCTACGGCCCATGGACCGTCAGCCTGACCCAGACCCGCTACGGCGAGTACCGCAAGTACGCAGCCTCGGCGACCAACGCACAGTATGACCAGACCTTCTCGGCCCAGTGGATCACCGACCTGGACGTCAATTACGCGTTCACCAAGCAACTGCGCGTTTCGGTAGGCGCCAACAACCTGTTCGACAGCAAGCCGGATGACTTCAACACCCGCCTGCGCCAGACCCCGGGCCAGCAGTACAGCTACCTGGCGCCGTCGGCACCGGAAGGGGCGTTCTACTACACCCGGCTCAGCTACGACTTTTGATCGACAACGAGACTGCACATGACTGCGATGAAGAAACTCCTGGGCGGCGCGCTGCTCGCCCTGGGCCTGGCCAGCCAGCCGTTGCTGGCGGCCAGCCCACCAGCCCCGATCCATTTCGGCGCGCTCACCTGGGAAAGCGGCAGCCTGATCACCGAGATCCTGCGTACGCTGGTCGAGAAGGGCTACGGTTATCCGACCGACACCCTGCCGGGCAGCACGGTCAGCCTGGAGGCGGCCCTGGCCAAGGATGACATCCAGGTGATCGGTGAAGAGTGGGCCGGGCGCAGTCCGCTGTGGATCAAGTCCGAAGCCGAAGGCAAGGTGATCGCCCTCGGCGACACGGTCAAGGGCGCCAGCGAAGGTTGGTGGGTGCCGGAATACGTGATCAAGGGCGATCCTGAGCGCGGTATCGAGGCCGTGGCGCCGGGGCTGAAGTCGGTGACCGACCTTGTTCGCTACAAGGATGTGTTCCGTGACCCCGAGTCGCCGCAACAGGGGCGCTTCCTGAACAGCCCGACCGGCTGGACCTCGGAGATCGTCAACAGCCAGAAGCTCAAGGCCTATGGCCTGGCCGACAGTTTCGTCAACTTCCGCTCCGGCTCCAGTGCTGCACTGGATGCCGAAGTGTCCGCACAGATCCGTCGCGGCAAGCCGGTGCTGTTCTACTACTGGTCGCCGACCCCGCTGCTGGGCCGCTACAAACTGGTCCAACTGGAAGAGCCGGCCTTCGATGCCGAGGCCTGGAAGACCCTGTCCAACCCGAACGAGGCGCACCCCAGAGGTACGCGCTCGCTGCCGGCGCGCCTGTCGATCGGCGTCTCGGCGCCGTTCCATGCGCGCTACCCGGAGCTGGTGCAGTTCTTCGACAAGGTCGATCTGCCACTGGCGTTGCTCAACCAGACCCTCGCCCGCATGGCCGAGAAGCGCCTGGATCCGCGTGTGGTCGCCGAAGCGTTCCTGCGTGAACAGCCCCAGGTGTGGAGCGCCTGGTTACCGGCCGATGTGGCCGCCAAGGTCAAGGAGAACCTGAAATGATCGTGCGTATGCTTGTCACCCTGTTGCTGGCGCTGGGCAGCACCCTGGCCCTCGCGGCCGATCCGCAGGTGCTGCGTATCGGCTACCAGAAGAGTTCGGTGAACATGGTCCTGGCCCGCGAGCATCGCCTGCTCGAACAGGCGTTGCCTGGCACCCAGGTGCAGTGGATCGAGTTCCCCGGTGGGCCGCAACTGATCGAGGCGCTCAACGGCGGCAGCCTGGACGTGGGCAACATTGGTGACATTCCGCCGATTTTCGCCCAGGCGGCGGGTATTCCGTTGCGCTACATCGGTATCGAGCCCAGCGACGGTCGCAGCGAGGCGATCATCGTGCCGAGCAGCAGCCCGGCCAGGACACTGGCGGATCTCAAGGGCAAGCGCATCGCCTTGCAGAAAGGCTCGAGCGCCCACAGTCTGCTGCTCAAGAGCCTGATCAAGGCGGGCTTGCAGCTGAGCGATGTCGAGCTGGTCTACCTGCCGGCCGCCGATGCCCGCCCGGCCTTCGAGCAGGGCAAGCTGGATGCCTGGGTGATCTGGGATCCTTACTACGCGGCCGCCTTGCTCGATGGCAGCGCCCGCACCCTGAACACCGGTGAGGACGTGCATCCCAGCGGCACCTACTACATTGCCAGCCGGCCGTTCACCGAGCAGTACGGTGCGACCATCGACAAGGTGCTGGAGGCGTTGCGCCAGGCGCAGAAGATTTCGGTCGAGCAGCGTGAGCAGAGCATCGACGGCATGACCAAGGTGCTGGGGCTCAAGCGTGAAGTGGTGGAGCTGTATTTCGAGCATCGCTACAACGCGCCGATCCGCCCGCTGGATGCCGCGGCGATCGAAACCCAGCAGCGGATTGCCGATCTGTTCTTTGCAAACCGCTTGATCCCGCGTGCGGTGCAAGTGCGGGAGGTTGTCTTTCCGCAGTGATGAGGCGTGTGTTGACCTCTTCGCTCCTTTCCTGTGGGAGCGAAGAGATCGACACTGGTCTATCGAGCGATCCCGGCCCCCCGCCAGACCCGATCGCGTCCGGCGCTGTCGGTCATCGCCGCCAGCACCTGCAGGGCATCTTCCCCTTGTTCGATGGCCAGCCCCAGGCGAATGCTGTCCACCACTCGGCGCAGGCGTACAGGGTCGTTGCGTTGGGCGGCGCTGATCAGTCGCTTGGCGACCACGCCGGTATCGTTGGAGAGGGTCAGCATGATGCTGCCGTCGAGCCGCTCGATGCTCAGGTTGACCCGATAGTACGGGGCGAAGGCGTCGCTGATGAGGTCGAAGGGATTGGTCATGGGCTGGCATCTGCAAAGAATGTTCACCGATTGACCGGGAGACCGTGGAGATGGTTCAGCGACGTTGATCAAATGATGAGTTCTGTGGCCTGCCCCGGCCCGAAACCCTGGAAACGAAAACGCCCGGTGCCAGGCACCGGGCGTCTGTGTGTCACCGATCACTCTTCTTCAGTGTGCTGCACCACGCTGCGCTTGCTGCGCAGCTTGCCGTAGAAATGTTCCAGCGCATTGTTCAGCTTGCTGGCCGCACCGTCGATCGCATGGTCCAGCGAGGTGGCGGTATGGCTGACGGAAATCGGTTGATGACCTTTGGGGCGAGCCTCCATTTGGCAGCGTTTGTCATGCGGGCCGGGCTTGTCGCCGTTCTCGTCACGCAAGTGGACCTCGATGCGGGTGAGGTCGTCCTCGTAGCGCTGCAGCGTGCTTTCCAGCGTACTGCGGACCCATTCGTTCAGACGGCTGCTGCTGTCGATATGGTTGCTGCTGTTGACCTGGATTTGCATGATTCAATCCTTATTCAGCTTGCTCGCGTGGAGGCGTGCCTAGGCCCTTGAGGCCCTTGGGGAAAGCTCCGCCTCTTGACTCTAAGGTCAGGGATTGGCGCGCCGAATTCAAGCCCCTTTTTCGATAAATTTTTTGTAGCAATTCGTAAGGTTGACACTGTTGCTGCAGGAGCGACTGTCTTGTTCAAAATCTACAGACCAGCCCAATCCCCTTGTGGGAGCGGGCTTGTCCCGCGAATACGGGCGCAGCCCGTGCCAGACAGCGCGGTGTCTTTTTCGCGGGCAAGCCCGCTCCTACAGGTACCGTACCGATGCCGAGGACCGTGCACGGGCTGGTAGCGCACAAGGCCGCTCCCAAGTGTCCATCCTCAAAATGCTACCGAAGTCTGCACATACAGCGTGCGCGGCTCGCCCACGTACTTGCCCTTGTTGTTGTCGTCGAACGAACGGGTGTAGTACTCGCGGTTGAACAGGTTCTTCACCCCCACCGCCACCTTCAGGTTCGACAGCTGCGGCCCGAAGTCGTACCCGGCGCGAGTGCTGACCAGCATGTAGCCCGGAATCCGTCCGGTGCTGCCATCGGCGCTTTCGCTCGCGGTGTTGGCATTGTCGGCGTACTGGCTGCTCTGGAAGCTGCCATCCAGGTTCAACTGCCATGGTCCTTCGGTGTAACCAAGCCCCAGCGTGCCCTTGTGGCGCGAGGAGAACGGCACCTGGTTGCCCTTGTTCGGGCCGTCTTCGCGGATGGTGGCGTCGACGAAGGCGTAGCTGGCGTGCACATCGAAACCGGCCAGCGTCGGGCTCAGGCCGTCGAGGGCGTAGCGCACGCTGGTCTCGATACCCTGGTGGCGGGTTTCGCCGCGGGCGATCACCGAATCGTTGGTCTGGTTGCTTTCGTACTGGTTGTCGAAGTTGATCAGGAAGGCGCCGATCTCTGCCTGCAGGTCGCCGCTGTCGTAGCGGGTACCGACTTCCCAGGTGCGCGCCTTTTCCGGTTTCACTTCACCGCTGCTGACGCGGTTGGGCATCTGGCTGTACTGCACGCTGCCGAACGAGCCCTCGGTGTTGGCGTAGAGGTTCCAGGTGTCGGTCAGGTGGTACATGACATTCAGTGCCGGCAATGCGGTGTTGTAGCTGCCTTGGTAACGCTGATTGCTGAGCTTGTTGCTTTGCTCGGAGTCGATCATCTCGTAGCGGATGCCGGGGGTGATGGTCCAGCGGCCGATGTCGATGCGGTCGTCCAGGTAGATCGCGTGGGCTTCGGTGGCGCCACGGGTGTCGCGGTCGTTGCGGCTGGCGGTGGTCGGCAGGTTGCCGGTCACCGGTTCGCGGAAGCGCAGTTCGTGGCCGGCCTCGTTGATGTAGCGGTAGCCCACGCCCAGTTCGTGCCAGCTGTCGCCCAGTGCCACACCTTGCGAGAAGCGGGTCTCGATGCCACGTACCCAGTATTCGCGTGGCGAAAGCGAGACGAAGCTGCCCTGGTCGAGGTAGCCGCTGCGCAGGGTCTTGGTGAAGAAGCTGTTGACGCTGAACTGGCGATCGTCCTGCTTGTAGTCGTAGCCGACGTTGACCAGGGTGCGGCGACCCCAGAACTTGTCCTTCAGACGGGTCGACTGGTACGGGTCTTCATCGAACGCCGCCTTGCTCAGGCCGCCGGGCATGTCGGCCTCGCCCTCGTAGTACTGGGCCATGGCGTGCAGGCTGTTGGCTTCGTCCAGTTGCAGCTTGCCCTTGAGGATCAGGTCGTCGATCTGCGTGTCGCTGTGTTCTCGCCAGTCGCCGCCGCGGGTGCCGGAGTAGAGCAGGGCGCCGCCCAGGCCGTTGTCGTTGGTGCCGCCGACCAGCAGGTTGGCGCTGTTCTTGAAACCGTCGTGGCTGGACGAGGGGCTGATCTGGTTCTGCATGGCGGCCTTGAAGGTCGCTTCCTCGGGGATGGCGCGGGTGACGAAGTTGACGATGCCGCCGACGTTCTGCGGGCCGTAGCGCACTGCGCCGCCGCCGCGTACCACATCCACCGCATCCATGTTGCCCAGGCTCAGCGGGGCCAGTGACAGCTGTGGCTGGCCATAGGGGGCGAAGGGCACCGGGATGCCGTCCATCAGCACCGTGGAGCGCGAGGCCAGGCGCGGGTTGAGGCCGCGAATGCCGAAGTTCAGTGCCAGGTCGTGGCTGCCGGTACCGTTGTTTTCCGGGGCATTGACGCCGGGGATGCGGTTGAGCACCTCACGGGCGCTGTTGGCACCGCTACGCTCGAACTCCTCGCGGCGGATCACGTCACGTGCGCCGGGATGCTCGAAGACGTTGTCCTGGCGCGCCTCGGCCAGCCAGTCGCCCACCACGGTAGAGGCACCC
The DNA here is from genome assembly GCF_016624805.1 of Pseudomonas sp. S44. Classification (NCBI taxonomy): domain Bacteria; kingdom Pseudomonadati; phylum Pseudomonadota; class Gammaproteobacteria; order Pseudomonadales; family Pseudomonadaceae; genus Pseudomonas; species Pseudomonas sp. S44. The sequence goes on along the minus strand of NZ_JACVTY010000033.1, from coordinate 31,161 downwards.
AGCTCGATCGCCGCATCGCTGCTGGAGGCGGCAAGCGGCTGCAGGCTATAGGCGTTGTCGGCCTCCTGGCGTGCCTGCAGACCGCTGCCACGCAGCAATGCCTGCAGCCCTTGCTGTACGTCGTACTGGCCTTCCAGCCCGGGGCTGCGCAAGCCTTGGGTGACGGTGGAACCGAACGAAATCAGCGCCCCGCTTTCACGGCCAAATTGGTTGAGAGCGTCTTCCAGGGTGCCGGGGGCGATGTGGTAGGCGCGCGGTTCGCCAGCCTGGGCGAAGTTCAGGCTGGTGGCGAACAGCAGGGCGATGGCGAGCGGCGTGGGGCGCAGGGGCATGGGGTCGGGTCCTGTAAGGAGGGTTCTGCCTGCTCTGTCACGCGAGTGAAGCGAAATGGCTCAGGTTGGAAGAAAAATAGTTGTCGGCACTGGCTCAAACCGCCTCGACCTTGACCCAGTACCGGGTGAATCGCCGCACCCGTACCGGCAAGGCGACTTCCAGCATCTCCAGGATCCGCTCACTGTCATCCAGTGGGTACGACCCGGAAATCCGCAGCCCGGCGACCTGCTCGCTGCAACCCAGCTGTCCGTGGCGATAGCGTGAAAGCTCGGCGAGAAACTCGCCCAGGCGCATCTGCGAGACCACCAGCATTCCATCGACCCACGCGCCGATGTTGCGATCCAGCGCGCCGATACCTTGCCAATGGCCCGCTGCCAGGCGGGCTTGCTGACCGGCGAGCAACACCTGGCCCTGTAGCCGAGCCATGCCGCTGAACACCGAGACCAGGCTGTAGCCCTCGAACTGACGCACGTTGAAGCGGCCGCTGTCGAGGTGCAGGCTGCCATCGTCGCTGCGCAACACCAGCGGGCGGGTATCGCGGGCGACGTCCAGCGACAACTCACCCTCGAGCAGGCGCACGTAACGTTGCTGCCCATCGAACCGCACATCGGCGGCGCTGCGGGTGTTCAGTCGCAACAGGCTGCCGTCGTCCAGCGGCAGGCGTCGGCGCTGGCCCACGGGGCTGCGGTAATCGGCCATCAGCCCTGGCAACGGATTGTGTGATTGCAATCCGAGCCCGGTGGCACTGGCCACGCCCGCCAGCAGTAACGCCTTGAGCGCGCGACGCCGGGCCGGGGAGGGCGGTGCCTGCAAGGTGGCGTGCACCACGGGCGAGGTCGCGCCACGCAGCCGCTGGTTGACCTGCTGGATGTGCGCCCAGGCGCGCTGGTGTTCGCCGTCAGCCTGCAACCAGTGTTCGAGTGCCTGCTGCTGGGCCGGGTCGAAATCGGCCCCCTGTGATTCGATCAGCCAGTGCACCGCCTGCTCGGCAACCTGGGGTGAGATGCCTGTGCTCACAGGGCGAAATAGCAGCGCAGGGCTGCCTTGTGCAGGTAGCGTTTGACCGTCGCCAGGGAGATACCCAGTTCACGGCCGATCTCGGCTTGGCCCAGGCCATCGACCTGGGCCAGCAGGAAGGCGCGCTTGACCAGCGGTGGCAGGTCATCGAGCAGGCGGTCGAGTTCGAGCAGGGTTTCGAAGATCAGCGCCTTGTCTTCCTCGCTGGGTGCCAGGCGTTCCGGCACCTGGGCCAGGGCTTCGAGGTAGGCGCGCTCCAGCTCCTGACGGCGAAAATGGTTGCACAGCACGCGCTTGGCGACGGTGGCGAGAAAGGCCCGAGGTTCGATCAACTGTGGCGCTTCGCGGGCCTGGAGCAAGCGCACGTAGGTGTCCTGGGCCAGGTCGGCGGCGCTCTGCGGGCAGCCCAGGCGACGGCGCAGCCAACCGGTCAGCCAGTTGTGGTGAGCGTGGTAGAGGCCTTCGACGGTGGAGGAGAGGGCACTGGACACCGAGGTGACTCCGGCGTCCGATGACGCGAGTGGGAGTAAGAATTGTTCGCATTGTATTCCGGGCGGCAGGGTGTAGCAATCCTGTTCGGCCTGCGGGGTATTCGGGGGCAAACCCGGCTACGCAGGGATCGCAGCAGCTCATCTCCAATCTTTGCTTATGAGAATTGAAATCATTACTATTGCACCCTCTTGACCTTGCCCCGGACCGTCGCCCCATGAAAAGCAAAGCCGCCGGCCTGCCCCTGAGCTACCGCCTGGCTGTGACCTCGCGCAGCCTGGCTGCGTTGTTGGGCGGCTACCTGCTGGCCTCGGCGGCCAGCGTCTGTGTCAGCCTGCTGATGCCCGGCGCCCAGGTCGATGCGGCACTGACCGGGATGATGCTGTCGTTCGTGTTCTACCTGCTCGCCTTCATCTGGTGCTTCGCCTGCCGCAGCGCATTGCGCGCCTGGCTGGGCGTATTGCTGCCGAGCCTGGTGCTGGGCGCGATCGGCGGGCTGGCTTACTGGATGAAGAACCCATGAAAGAGGGCTTCCGCCAGGCCATGGCCTGGCTGCATACCTGGACCGGCCTGATCTTCGGCTGGCTGTTGTTCGCCATCTTCCTCACCGGCACGCTCGCCTACTTCAAGGAAGAGATCAACCACTGGACCAAACCGGAAATCCACAGCCATCCGCTGAATCCGGCGGCCAGCCTGGAGATGGCGCAGCGCTACCTGCAAGCCAACGCCGCCGATGCCAGCACCTGGTTCATCCGCCTGCCCAGCGAGCGCGAGGCGGCGCTGAGTGTCGGCTATCGCGATCCCAACGCCGGTGGCCGACGCGGCTTCACCAGCAAGGAGCTGGACGCGGCCAGCGGCGAGGTGGTCGAGGGCCGCGACAGCCGTGGCGGCGAGTTTTTCTACCGTTTCCATTTCCAGTTGGAGATGCCCCACCCCTGGGGGCGCTGGCTGTCGACCTTCTGTGCCTTCATCATGCTGCTGGGGCTGGTGACCGGGATCATCACCCACAAGAAGATCTTCAAGGAGTTCTTCACCTTCCGTCCCGGCAAGGGCCAGCGCTCATGGCTCGATGGCCACAACGCCATTGGCGTGCTGGTGCTGCCCTTCCACCTGATGATCAGCTACAGCAGCCTGGTGATCTTCATGTACATGGTCATGCCGGCCGGAATCATGGCCAGCTATGGCAGCCCCAACGGTTATTTCAACGACCTGTTCGGCCGTGACGAGGTGCCGAAGGTGGCCGGGGTGGCCACGCCGCTGGTCCCACTGTCGAGCCTGTACGCCAAGGTCCAGGAGCAAGCGCCAGGCGCACGCATGGGCTTCATTCAGGTGCAGAATCCTGGCGACCAGAATGCCCGTGTCACCTTGAATCGTGCCTCGGCCGACAGTGTCGCGTACAAGCGCAGCGCCAACTGGACCTTCGACGGTGCCACCGGTGCACTGCTGACCCAAGGTGCGCCGGAAAGCGCCGCAATGATGACCTCCTTTACCTTTGTCGGCCTGCACATGGGCAACTTCGCCGGGCCATGGCTGCGCTGGTTGTACTTCATCTTCGGTGTCGCCGGCACGGCGGTGATCGGCACTGGCCTTGTGATGTGGCTGGGCAAGCGTCAGCTCAAGCATGCCAAGAGCGAGCGCATGCCTGCGGAGCTGCGCCTGGTCGAGGTCCTCAACATCGCCAGCATGAGCGGCCTGCTGCTGGGCGTGGCGGCGTTCTTCTGGGCCAATCGCCTGCTGCCGATCGGGCTGCAAGGGCGCGCCGACTGGGAGGTCAATGCGTTCTTCATGGTCTGGGCACTGTCGCTGCTTCACGCCATGCTGCGCCCCGGTCGTCGCGCCTGGGGCGAGCAGTTGGCGCTGGGTGCCGTGGTGTTCGCTGCGTTGCCGCTGCTCAATGCCGTGACCACCGGTCAGGGCCTGGACCATTCGCTGATCGCCGGTGACTGGGCGATGGCCGGCTTCGATCTCACGGCCCTGGCCACCGGGCTGTTCCTCGGCTGGGCGGCCGGCAAGATGCTGCGCGCGCCCAAGCCAGTCGCCAAACGCTCGGCCAAGGTCAAGGCCCGCACCGAAACCGTGGAGGCGAGTTGATGCTGAGCCTGGCCCTGTCTACCTTTGCCGGCCTGGCTGCCTTGTGCCTGGCCATGGAAAAACACTTCACCGACCTGCTGGGTCGCAAGCCGCGGCAGGCCCAGTTGCGTGCTTTGCGCATCGCCGGCTGGCTACTGCTGGTGCTGTCGGCGGTACTGGCCGTGCACTTGCGTGGCTGGGCGCTGGGGCTGGTGGAGTGGACGGCCGTGTTGATGGCCGGGCTGACCCTCTGGGTATTCGGCCTGCCGTACCAACCCCGCCTGCTACTGAGCCTGGCGGCGGCGAGCCTGGTGTTGGCGCCGGTCGTGGCGGTGTTTGGCGCGTGAGCGAGCCCGACCTCGACGAGGCCGGTGGCCGGGCGCGGTTCCTGCAGGTGTTCCTGGCCCAGCGCGGGCGCATGGAGGCGCTGGTCAGCCGGCGCGTTGGCTGTCGTGCCACGGCCTCGGACCTGGTCCAGGAACTGTTCCTGCGCTTCTGGCGTCGGCCTGCGGTCAAGGTCGAAGCGCTCGACACCTACCTGTTGCGCTGCGCCGGCAACCTGGCGATCGACCACCTGCGCAGCGAAGGCAGTCGCGGTCGGGTCGCCGAAGGGCTGTCGATCAGCGACGAGGCGCTCTCGGCCCAGGCGCCAGAGCAGGCGCTGGAGGTCGATCACGATCTGCGCCGCATCGAGCAGGCCCTGCGCGCCTTGCCGGAACGTACGCGACAGATCTTCCTGCTCAACCGCATCCACGGCTGCAAGTACGGCGAGATCGCCAAGGCCATGCAGGTGTCCCAGAGTGCGGTGGAAAAGCATATGATGCGCGCCCTCGAAGCGTGCAAGGCGAGTGTCGCCGAGCCCGCTACCCCATTGCGCAGGCCAGGGAGCGACCGTCGATGAGCCAGCCCTATCCGATCACCGCCGAGCAGTCGCGCATGGCCCTGGGCTGGCTGAGCCGCATCAACGAGCATCCTCCGGCAGCCGAAGGCGCTGAGTTCAAGCGCTGGTTGTTGGCCGATCCGGCGCACCGCGCCGCCTATGCCGAGGCCCAGGCCCTGTGGCAACAGACCGAAGCGCCCGCCGCGCGTCTGGCCGCAGAGGAACGCGAGGGCCTCGAGCACTACCTGCAGGCCATGCGCCGACCGAAAGCCCGCTGGGGGCGGCGTGGCGGAGCACTGGCGGCAGCGGCCTGCCTGGTGCTGGCGCTGGGCAGCCTGGCCGGTTGGCAGCCGCAATACTGGTTGCAGGACCTGCGCGCCGACTATCGCAGTGATGAGCATGTGCGCCAGGTCACCCTGGCCGACCAGTCACGCCTGACCCTGGATGCCAACAGCGCCGTGGTCGTGGATTTCGACCATGGCGAGCGGCGCGTGCGCCTGCTGCGCGGCGCGGCGTTCTTCGAGGTGACCCACACCGGTGCGCCGTTCCTGGTCGATGCGGCGGGCGGCGAAGTGCGAGTGCTGGGCACTCAGTTCGAGGTACGCGGGCAGGGCGACGGCGCCCAGGTTACCGTGCGCAGTGGACGGGTAGCGGTGACACCGATTACCGGCGCCGTGGCGCGTGAGCTGACCGCCAATCAGCAACTGGACTATGCCCAGGGCGTGGCGGGGGCGATCAGTGCCGTGGACAGTGACAGTCGCCTGGCCTGGCGCCAGGGCTGGCTGAACTATTACCAGGTGCCGCTGGCGCAGGTGGTCGAGGACCTGGGACGGTATTACCCGGGGCGTATCCTGTTGCTCGACGATGCCTTGGCGCAACGCAAGGTCAGCGGCAGTTTCCCGGTGGAGGAGCCCATGCTGGCGCTGGCGTCGTTGGGCAAGGTGATGGGCTTCGTGCCGCAGACACTGTTCGGGCGGGTGACGGTGGTGCGCTGAAATCGCCTGTACCCCCCACACACACCCTGGTGTCTGCGGGGGGGAGGCGGAGCTTCAGTTACCCGCTTTGATGCTGGTCCAGAGCCGCGTGCGAATGCGGTCGATCTTCGCCGGCATCGCTTCCAGGGCGAACAGCTTGCCCATCACATCCGCGCTTGGGTAGATCATGGTGTTCTGCTTGAGCGCGGGATCGACCAGAGCATCGGCCTTGGCGTTGCCGTTGGCGTACTGCACCGAGTTACTGATGCCGGCCATCACCTCAGGCTGCAGCAGGTAGTTCATGTAGGCGTAGCCTGCCTTCTCGTCCGGAGCGTCGGCCGGCATGGCGACCATGTCGAACCACAGCGGCGCACCCTCCTTGGGAATCGAGTAACCCACCTTCACCCCGTTCTTCGCATCGTCGGCGCTGTTCTTGGCCTGCAGCACGTCGCCGGAGAAACCGACCACCACGCAGATGTTGCCGTTGGCCAGGTCGCCGGTGTACTTCGAGGAGTGGAAGTAACTGATGTACGGACGCACTTTCATCAGCAGTGCCTGGGCCTTCTTGTAGTCATCGGGATTCTGACTGTGCGGCGGCAGGCCCAGATAGTTCAGGGCGATCGGCAGCAACTCCGGGCCGTTGTCGAGCATGGCCACGCCACAGCTCTTGAGCTTTTCCATGTTCTCGGGCTTGAACACCAGGTCCCACGAATCGACCGGTGCCTTGTCGCCTAGCACGGCCTTGACCTTGTCGATGTTGTAGCCGATGCCGGTGCTGCCCCACAGGTACGGGAAGCCGTACTGGTTGCCGGGGTCGTTCACCTCCAACGCCTTGAGCAGCACCGGATTGAGGTTCTGCCAGTTCGGCAGCTGGCTCTTGTCGAGCTTCTTCAAGGCCTTGCCCTGGATCTGCCGGGCCATGAAGTGGTTGGAGGGGAAGACCACGTCGTAACCGGAGTTGCCGGTCATCAGCTTGCCGTCGAGGGTTTCGTTGCTGTCGTAGACATCGTAGGTGGGCACGATGCCGGTGGCTTTCTGGAAGTTCTGCAGCGTGTCGGGTGCGATGTAGCTGGACCAGTTGTAGATCTTCACCGAGTCGGCGGCACTGGCGACGCCAGCAGCCAGCATCAGGGGGGCGAGGAGGAGTTTGCGCATGTCCGGTTTACCTTGCTTTGTCTGTTGTTATCGAAGAACGGCAGGCGATCAGCGGATCAGAAAATCAGTACGTAGGTCTTGCGCACGGTTTCCTGGATATCCCAGATCCCGGTGCTGTTGGCCGGTAGCATCAGTGCGTCTCCGGCTTCTATGACCAGCGGCTCGCCACCGTCGGGGGTGAAGGTGCAGCGGCCCTTGATGAAATGGCAGAACTCCTGTTGCACGATCTGCCGGCGCCAGCGCCCGGGGGTACATTCCCAGATACCGGTTTCGACGCCATCGTTGCGTTCGACGCAGGTGACCGATGTCACTGCGACGGGTTCTCCGAGGGGGACGGCGACCGGGTTGGAGGTTTCCAGCGCGGCGCTGTCGGTGTGCTTGAACTGGGTGATGCTCATGACTGCAGGATCTCTTGTGGTAGTGGGTGCAACTCAGTGCATGAAACCTTCCATGAATCCGGCCAGGCCGCTGGCCAGGCGCCGCCGCCAGGCCGGGCTGGCCGGGTTGGCGAGGGTGCGGTCCTCGTGGACGAAACTCTGGATGATCGCGTTGTAGCCTAGCCAGCGGCAGGGCTCGGGCGGCCAACTGGCCAGGCTCGACAGCGGGCGGTTGTCGTGGACCCAGGGCTGGGCTGTCAGTTCGTTGTGCTGGCCGAGAATCAGTGCCGCGAGCGTGCGCCCGCCCAGGTTGGTGGCGCCGACACCTTCGCCGCCATAGCCACCCGATAGCGCCAGGCCGCGTTGACGGTCGCACAGCATGTGCGGACGGAAGCGCCGCGCCATCCCCAGGTTGCCGCCCCAGGAGTGGGTGATGCGCACGTTCTTGAGGTGCGGGAACAGCTCGCCGAACAGATAGCGGCGCAGCTTGATCTCGGCGTCGCTGAGGCTGAAGTCCTCGCGCAGGCGGCCACCGAAGCGATACCCGCCGCGGGCGCCGAACACCAGGCGGTTGTCGGTGGTGCGCTGACCGTAGGTGACCTGGCGGCTGCCTTCGCTGAAGGCCTGGCCCTGGCTCAGGCCGATCTGCTCCCAGGCCGATTCCGGCAGCGGCTCGGTGGCCACCAGCAGGCTTTGCACGGGCAGTTGATGGCGACCCAGCGGCGGCAGGCTGGCGGCGTAGCCTTCGACCGCCGGCACGACCCATTGGCAACGGACCTTGGCCTGGGCGGTGCGCACCTCACCGGTCTGCCAGTCGCTGGCCGGGGTGTTTTCGTAGATGGGCACGCCCATGCCCTCGACCACGCGTGCCAGGCCGCGCACCAGCTTGGCGGGCTGTATGGTCGCGACGTGGGGGCTGAAGATCGCGCCGTAGGCATTGCTGACGCGCAGTTGGCCGGCCAGTTGTTCGGGCTTGAGCCAGCGGTAGTCGTCTTCGTTCATGCCCTGGCGGTACAAGTCGTCGAGGTAGGCGCGCAGGCTGCGCTCCTGCTCCGGGTAGCGGGCGGCGCAGTAGATGACCCCACCCTTGCGGTAGTCGCAGTCGATGCCTTCGCGTTGCAGCACGCCGTGCACTTCGTCAGGGATGGCATGCAGCAGGTCGACGCTGGCGCGGCGCTGTTGTGGGGAAAGGGTGGCCAGCAGGCGGTCTTCGCCCAGCAGGTTGCCCATCAGCCAGCCGCCGTTGCGCCCGGAGGCGCCGAAGCCTGCGGTGTTGGCCTCGAGGATGGCGATGCGCAGGTGCGGGGCCTGGCGCTTGAGGTAGTAGGCTGTCCACAGGCCGGTATAGCCGGCGCCGATGATGCACACGTCGACATCCAGGTCCTGTTGCAGCGACGGGCGAGCGTCGAGCGGCTCGTCGAGCTGGTCCATCCAGAGGCTGATCGTGCGCCAGGCTTGCATCAGGTACTGCTCCCACTTCCGTTCAAGGTTCTGGGAGCGATGCTAGTAGTGCGGGCGCTTCGCTGTCTTACGTGCGTGCACGCAGAGAAATCTGCTTCACGTAGGCCTTGGGCGAGAGCCCGGTGTGTTCGCGGAAGCACTTGTAGAAAGCCGACAGCGAATTGAAGCCGGCATCGAAAGCCAGTTCGTCGATGGGGGCTCGGCAGCCTGCGCCTTCGAGCCCGGCCAGAAGATGCTGCAGGCGGGCCTGGTTGACGTAGCGGTAGAAACTCTGGCCCAGCACCTGGTTGAGCAGGTAGGAAATCTGGTTGCGGCTATAGCCGCTTTCTTCTGCCACCTGCTGCAGGTCCAGCTCAGGGTCCAGGTAGGGACGTTGGGCCTGGAAATAGTGTTCGAGGTCCTGGGCCATGGTGCTCAACTGGCGGGGCGAAAGACCCAGGCGGCTGGTGGCGGGACGTGGCCCGGACGCGCTGGCGCCCTTGCCGTCGCGGCGGATCAGCGTGCCGTATTCATTGACCCGCCAGATCAGGTTGTCCTTGACCGTGATCGCCTCGCTGGACTGGAAAGCCACCAGACCTTCACCGCCCTGGACCGTCACCTGGTACTGGATGAAGGCTGTGCAACCGTCGACCCGGATGCGGTCGCTGTGGACGATGTCTTCCCCGGCTTCGTGCGGCAACGAGACGCGCACGTACTCGCGCAGCTCATCGAAGCCGAGCACGCGGTTCTGGAAAAAGTCGTGGTATTGGATTTCCGGGTGATACAGCGCCATGACCCCATCCAGGTCACGATGCTTCCAGCACAAGTGGTAGCGCATGACGACTTCCGCAGTGAGCGGGGTCTGGGCGGGGCCGTCTGGAAGGAGGGTGGCGGTCATGGGCCGATAATGCATCGGGCTGCTTCAGCCGACAAGGGCGTGCAGTCTGACCGCTGAGGCCCCAGGGCTGTGGATACTGCATAACGCCCTGTTCAACTGGGTGGGTTCGGGCGATTCGCACGATCCTAGGAAGTGGTTTTTGCCTAAGTGCCTGATTTAGTTGGGAGTCATTTTTTGTCACAACTGGCACGCGCGCTGCACCAATCGAGTGGCAAACAAAACGGAAGTTTTGCTCACCCTCATAAGGCGCCGAATCATGATTACCACTGCCGATCTGCCAACTGCTGTCTCCGAGGCCCCGAACCGCTCGGGCGTTTCCTGGGCTGCCATCTTCGCCGGTGCCGCTGCTGCGGCTGCGTTGTCGTTGATCCTCGTGATACTGGGCGCGGGCCTGGGCTTTGCCGCCTCCTCGCCTTGGGCCAACGAAGGTGCCAGCGCAAAGGCGCTGGGGATATCCACCATCGTCTGGCTGCTGATTACCCAGATCCTCGCCTCCGGGCTGGGCGGGTACATGGCTGGCCGCTTGCGAGTGAAGTGGGCCAACCTGCATGGTGACGAGGTGTATTTCCGCGATACCGCCCATGGCTTCCTGTCCTGGGCTATTGCGACCCTGGTCACGGTGTTGATGGTCGTGTCTTCGGCAGGGGGGCTTGCCAGTGCTGGTGCTTCGGCGGGTGCTGCTGCCGCCTCGGGTGCCGTGGCCAGCGTTTCCATGAATGATGACAAGAGCAAGCCTTCGGGCGCCGCCGACCCTATGGGCTACTACGTCGATCGTCTATTCCGTGGCGACGGCCCGGTCGCGGTAAGCGAGGATGCGGCCAATGGCGTGGCCAGCCGGATCCTGATCCGCGGCCTGGCTGCCGATGGCGGGATGGCTGCCGAGGATCGCACTTACCTGGCGCAACTGGTGGCCCAGCGTACTCGCCTGACCCAGGCCGAGGCCCAGGCCCGCGTCGAGCAAGTCTATGAAGAGGCGCGTCAGGATGCCGCGCAGGCCAAGCAGGCTGCGCAGGAAGCTGCCGAGACCGCAGCGAAGGTTGCGGCCTGGACCGCCATCTGGACCTTCATCGCCCTGCTGTGCGGTGCGTTCTTCGCAAGCTTCGCAGCCTTGTTCGGTGGTCGCCTGCGTGACCGTGCTCGTTGGGTCGAAGAAGACCCGCGTGCGCTGCATGCTTCGACCACTGTTGTCCGTTAATTCGAATTCACGACTGGAGGAACCATCATGCGCTCGATTCTGCTCTGGATGCTTGGGGTGCCAATCCCGGTGATCATTCTGATCGCGATCTTCATGCACTAATAGAAAAGGGCCGCTAATGCGGCCCTTCTCGCAACTGTACAACCCGCAGAAGCGGCTTTATGCCGCTTTACAGGAACTGCTCAGCATAGTGACACGCCACCTGCCGCGTCCCGACCTGCCTGAACGCCGGAATCTCCTTGCCACAACGCTCGGTGGCATAGGGGCAGCGCTTGTGGAAGGCGCAGCCATCAGGCGGATTAAGCGGGTTGGGCAGCTCGCCGGCGATGCGGATCTTCGGCTTCAGCGGGTCGGGGTGAATGGCTGGAGTCGCCGAGAGCAGTGCCTGGGTGTAGGGATGCAGCGGCTTGTCGTAGATATCTTCCTTCGGCCCCATTTCCGCCGGGCGCCCCAGGTACATCACCAGCACCTGGTCAGCGACATGCCGCACCACCGCGAGGTTGTGCGAGATGAACACATAGGCGGTGTTGAACTCTTTCTGCAGGTCCATGAACAGGTTCAGCACCTGGGCCTGGATCGATACATCGAGCGCCGAGGTGGGTTCGTCCGCGACCAGTACCTTGGGCTGCAGCATCATCGCCCGAGCCAGGGCGATACGCTGGCGTTGACCGCCTGAGAACATGTGCGGATAGCGCTGGTAGTGCTCGGGGCGCAGACCGACCTGCTGCATCATCTTCTGCACCTTGTCGCGGCGCTCGGTCTTGCTCAGCGAGGTATTGATCAGCAGCGGCTCGGCCAGTTGGTCGCCGATCTTCTGCCGCGGATTGAGTGACGCATAGGGGCTCTGGAAGACCATCTGCACATCACGGCGCAGTTGCTTGCGCTGGGCCTTGTCGGCGCCGTTGACCTCGGTGCCGGCAATTTGCAGCGAGCCCGAGGACGGCTCTTCGATCAGGGTCAGGGCACGGGCGAGGGTGGACTTGCCGCAGCCGGACTCGCCGACCACGGCCAGGGTCTTGCCGGCCTCCAGTTCGAACGACACGCCATTGAGCGCGCGCACCAGTGCATGGCCCTTGAACAGGCCGCGGGAGACTTCGTAGTGACGGGTCAGTTCACGGGCGGACAGAACGACAGTCATCACGCCACCTCCTGGTTCAACGGGTAGAAGCAGCGCACCAGGCTGTGGGCCTGGGGATCGAGGGCCGGACGCTGTGCCCGGCAGTTGTCACGGACATAAGGGCAACGCGGCGACAGCAGGCAACCCTGGGGGCGGTCATAGCGCCCAGGCACGATGCCGGGCAGTGTGGCCAGCCGTTCGGCGCCGATGCTGTGCTCGGGGATCGCCGCCAGCAGCGCTTCGCTGTAAGGGTGTGCGGGGATGTCGAACAGTTCCGGCACCTGGCCCACTTCCACTGCCTGTCCTGCATACATCACGCACACCCGCCTGGCGGTTTCCGCGACCACTGCCAGGTCGTGGGTGATCAGGATGAGCGCCATGTTGCGCTCCTTCTGCAGGTTGACCAGCAGTTCCATGATCTGCGCCTGAATGGTCACATCGAGGGCGGTGGTCGGTTCGTCGGCGATCAGCAGCTTGGGTTCGCCAGCAATCGCCATGGCGATTGCGACGCGCTGGCTCATGCCGCCGGAGAGCTGGTGCGGGTAAGCGTCCAGGCGGCTTTCGGCGGCCGGGATCTCGACTTTCTTGAGCAGCTCCAACGCGCGCTGGCGTGCTGCCTTGCCCTTCAGACCGAGGTGTTGGCGCAGCACTTCCTCGATCTGGTAGCCCACGGTGTAGCTGGGATTGAGTGCGGTCATCGGGTCCTGGAAGACCATGGCGATGTCCTTGCCTACCACCTTGCGCCGTTGACGACCGCTGAGCTTGAGCATGTCGGTGCCGTCGAAGGTGAGGCTGTCGGCGGTGATGCGGCCGGGGGCGTCGATCAGGCCCATCAGGGCCATCATGGTCACCGACTTGCCGGAGCCGGACTCGCCGACGATGGCGAGGATCTCGCCGGCGTCCACCGACAGGTCGAGGCCGTCTACCACGGGTACTGCGTTGGTGTCGCCGAAGCGCACGTTCAGGTTGTTGATCTGCAACAGTGACATGGCGCTCTCCTCAGGCGGCGTTCTTGAGTTTCGGGTCCAGCGCGTCGCGCAGGCCGTCGCCCATCAGGTTGATTGCCAGCACGCTGAGCAGGATCGTCAGGCCAGGCAGGCTCACCACCCACCAGGCGCGCTCGATGTAGTCGCGAGCAGAGGCCAGCATGGTGCCCCACTCAGGCGTGGGCGGCTGGACGCCGAGGCCGAGGAAGCCCAGGGCAGCGGCGTCGAGGATCGCCGAGGAGAAGCTCAAGGTAGCCTGCACGATCAGCGGTGCCATGCAGTTGGGCAGCACGGTGACGAACATCAGGCGTGGCAGGCTGGCACCGGCCAGACGTGCGGCGGTGACGTAGTCACGGTTCAGCTCGCCCATCACCGCGGCGCGGGTCAGGCGTACGTAGGAGGGCAGCGACACCACGGCGATGGCGATCACGGTGTTGATCAGGCCGGGGCCGAGGATGGCGACGATGGCCACGGCCAGCAGCAGCGAAGGCAGGGCCAGCATCACGTCCATCAGGCGCATGATCGACGGGCCGAGCAGACGCGGAAAGAAACCGGCGAACAAGCCCAGCAGGATGCCGGGGATCAGCGACATCACCACCGATGACAGGCCGATCAGCAGCGACAGGCGTGCGCCCTGGATCAGGCGCGAGAGCAGGTCGCGGCCCAGTTCGTCGGTGCCGAGGATGAACTGCCAGGTGCCGCCCTCGAGCCAGACCGGTGGAGTCAGCAGGAAGTCGCGGTATTGCTCGCTGGGGTTGTGTGGCGCGACCCAGGGGGCGAACAGCGCACAGAACACGATCAGGCACATGAAGACCAGGCCTGCTACTGCGCCCTTGTTGCGCGAGAAGGCCTGCCAGAATTCCTTGTACGGGGAGGGGTAGAGCTGGCTGTGGTCGGCGGTTGGGGCCTGGGTCACAGCGTTGGAAGTCGGGTTAGTCATGGCGGAGCCCTCAGCGCTGATGACGGATGCGTGGGTTGGCCAGGCCGTAGAGGATATCCACGACGAAGTTGACCAGGATCACCAGGCAGGCGATCAACAGGATGCCGTTCTGGACCACGGGGTAGTCACGGGCGCCGATGGCTTCGATCAGCCATTTGCCAATGCCCGGCCAGGAGAAGATGGTTTCGGTGAGCACGGCACCGGCGAGCAGTGTGCCGACCTGCAGGCCGAACACCGTCAGGACCGGGATCAGCGCATTGCGCAAGCCGTGCACGAACACCACGCGGGCCGGCGACAGGCCCTTGGCGCGGGCGGTACGGATGTAGTCTTCGCGCAGCACCTCGAGCATCGAGGAACGGGTCATGCGGGCGATCACCGCCAGCGGGATGGTCCCGAGCACGATGGTCGGCAGGATCAGGTGCATGAACGCATCCTTGAACGAGCCTTCATCGCCCACCAGCAGCGTGTCGATCAGCATGAAGCCGGTCACCGGCTCGACGTCGTACAGTGGGTCGATGCGCCCGGACACGGGCGTCCAGCCCATGCTCACCGACGAGAACATGATGAGAATCAGGCCCCACCAGAAAATGGGCATGGAATAGCCGGCGAGCGAGACGCCCATCACCCCATGGTCGAACAACGATCCGCGCTTGAGCGCCGCGATCACCCCGGCCAACAGGCCGAAGACCCCGGCGAAGATCAATGCGCAGAACGCCAACTCCAGCGTCGCGGGGAACAGCGTGGTGAACTCGTTCCACACGCTCTCGCGCGAGCGCAGCGATTCGCCGAGATCGCCCTGGGCGAGCTTGCCGATGTAATCCATGTACTGGGCTGGCAGGGGTTTGTTCAGGCCAAGGCGTTCCATGGCCTGGGCGTGCATTTCAGGGTCGACCCTGCGCTCGCCCATCATCACTTCCACCGGGTCGCCGGGGATCAGGCGTATGAGCGCGAAGGTCAGCAGGGTGATACCGAAGAAGGTCGGTATCAGCAGGCCCAGGCGCCGGGCAATAAAACTCAACATCGTCGGAGGTACCTCATCGGCCGGTCAAGGCAGCCGCCGGCCCTTGCAGAGGCCGGCGGTCATGTTTTTCTTCTACTTCACCTTGGTGGTGGCGAAGTTGTTATTGGTCAGAGGGTTGATGACATATCCCTCTACGTTGTCGCGCATGGCCGTGAACATCTTCGGGTGGGCCATGCTGATCCACGGTTGATCCTCATCGTACACCGCCAGCGCCTCGCTATAGAGCTTGGCACGCTCATCGTTGTCGATGATCTCGCGGGCACGGGTGAGCAGTTCCTGGAACTTAGGGTTGCACCAGCGCGCATAGTTCTCGCCGGTCTTGGCGGCATCACAGCTGAGCATTGGTGTCAGGAAGTTGTCCGGGTCACCGTTGTCGCCGGCCCAGCCGGCGGAGACCAGGTCCGCCTCGCCCTTCTTGGCGCGGCGTAGCATCTCGGCCCACTCCATCACGCGAATGTCGAGCTTGAGCCCGATCCTGGCGAGGTCGGCCTGCAGCATCTCGGCCGACAAACGCGGATTGGGGTTGGTCGGGCCGCCACCGTTGCGGGTGAACAGGGTGATGGCGGTGCCCTCGGGGACGCCGGCTTCCTTGAGCAGGGCGCGGGCCTTGTCGAGGTCGCGCGGCGGGTTCTTGTTGGCGGTGTTGTAGCCGATCATGGTCGGCGGGTAGGGGTTGACCCCGACCAGCGCATTGCCCTTGCCGAACAACTGGTCGACGTGGGTCTGGCGGTCGAAGGCGATGTTGATCGCCTTTCGCACGCGCACGTCGCTCAGGTACTTGTGCTCGGTATTCATGGCGATGTAGCCGGTGACCAGGGCCTCGATCTCGGCGACCTTGAGCTTGGGATCGGTCTTGATCGCCGGGACGTCGTCGGGTTTGGGGTACAGGGCGATCTGGCATTCGTTGGCCCGCAGTTTCTGCAGGCGCACGTTGTTGTCGGTGGCGATGGCGAACACCAGCGTGTCGCTGGGCGGCTTGCCGCGGAAGTAGTCGGGGTTGGCCTTGAAGCGGACCTGGGCGTCCTTGTTGTAGCGCTGGAACACGAATGGCCCGGTGCCGATCGGCTTGCTGTTCAGGTCGCCGGTCTTGCCGGCCTTGAGCAACTGGTCGCCGTATTCGGCGGAGTAGATCGAGGTGAAGGCCATGGCCAGGTCGCGCAGGAACGGCGCTTCCGGGCGGGTAAGGGTGATCACCACGGTGTGGTCGTCGGTCTTGCTCACCGACTTGAGCAGTTGCCCGAAGGCCATGCTCTCGAAATAGGGGTAGCCGACGCTGGTCTTGTCGTGCCACGGATGCTTGGCATCGAACTGACGGTTCAGGCTCCACAGCACGTCATCGGCATTGAAGTCGCGGGTGGGGGTGAAGTAGTCGGTGGTGTGGAACTTCACACCCTGGCGCAGGTGGAAGGTGTAGGTCAGGCCGTCGGCGCTGATTTCCCAGCTGTCGGCCAGGGCCGGCTGGATATCGGTGGTGCCGGGCTTGAAGTCGACCAGGCGGTTGAACACGGTTTCGGCCGAGGCGTCGGCGGTGACCGCGGTGGTGTACTGGACGATATCGAAACCTTCGGGGCTGGCTTCGGTGCACACCACCAGGGGCTTGGCCGCGAGGTTGCCGGCAGCGCCCAGGATGACCGCTGCCAGGGCAGCGCGTAGCGGTAGCGATTTCATGGAACCTCCCTGCGAATGACTCCAGCGTAGACGTCACGGCCCGGATAGCCCGGGCCGTGACGTTGGCGGTCAGAGAATGTTGAACGGAATGGTGGTGACGATGCGCAGCTCGTCCAGGCTGCCATCGGCCTGGGCCTTGCTGGCGCGGTGAGCGGTATAGGTGGCGCGGATGCTGGTGTCCTTCAGCATGCCGCTCTGCACCGCATAGCTGGTGCCGATGCCCCACTCGTAGTGGGTCTCGCCATCCATGCCACGCACGTCGTAGGCGGTACCGCGATAGTGGGTACCGTCGATGCCCCAGCCGCGGGCGTTGTACAGGTTGAACTTCAGGCCTGGTACGCCGTACTGGGCCATGTTCAGCACGTAGGAAATCTGCAGGGATTTCTCGTTCGGGCCGTTGAAGTCCGACAGCAGGGAGTTGGCCAGGTAGATACCGTTGGTTTCGTGCAGGTAGTCGAAGTACTCGTTGCCGTTGACCTGCTGCCAGGAGGCGGTGAGCGTGTGCGCCTGGTGGGTGAGGCCGAACGACAGGCTGTAGGTATCGTTGTCGATATCGCCCATCTTCTTGCTGCCGGCATCGACCGTCTTGTAGTAGTTCAGGCCGGTGGTCAGGCTCAGCACCGCGCTGTCGCCCAACACGTGGTTGGCGCCGAAGTAGTACTGGTTCCAGAAGTCGTCGACCTTGGTGGCGTACAGGCTGGTGGTCAGGCTCTTGAACGGCTGGTAGTTGATACCGGCGGTGCTGGCACGGTCGGTTTCCACGCCGGTGGCGCTGTACTCGGTGCGGAACTTGCTCAGGCTCTGCTCGGTACGCGGCGAGACGCGGTCGAAGGTGCCGATGTCGAACGACAGGTTGTCGAACTCGGCGCTGTGCAACGCCACGCCCTGGAAGCTCGAAGGCAGGGCACGGTTGCCGATGTAGGCGATCATCGGCGTGTCCAGGGACTGGCGGCCGACGGTGAGGGTGGTGTTGGAGATGCGCGCCTTGACGTTGGCCAGGCCCGCCTTGCTCCACTGGCCGACAGGGTCGCCATCGCTATGGGTCAGGGTGCGGTTGTTCGGCCCGGCAATCGCTGCGCGACCACGCTCGAGGGCGATGGCGTTGTAGGCGGCGACTTCGGTGGCGAAGCCCACGGTGCCCTGAGTAAAGCCCGAGCTGTAGTTGAGGATGGTGCCCTGTACCCAGTTGTCACGGCTGTGGGTGTCGTGGCGGGTGCCGTCGCTCTTGTAGTACTTCCACAGCGGCGCACGGGTGGCGCGTTCGCGGGCGTACCAGTTGCGGGTGCTGCCGGAAAGGCTCTGGCCTTCGAAGAAGCCCGAGGCGTCGGCCTGCTCGCTGCCCGACTTGAGGCTCAGCGGGTAGAAGTCCTGGCTGACAGGTTCTGCCTGGGCGGCGGCGCAGAAGGCGCCGATGGACAGGGCCAGCGCGGTTTTGGTGGTTCGTTTCAAGGTTAAAGCTCCCTTTCTATTCTTATATCTGTGGCCCGATCTTGTGGGTCGGGCTTGGCTCGGTGACGCGGTACTGCGGGTGTTCACCTGGGATTGCCAGGCAAATCCGGGCTGCACGCGGTCGCGGGAGTGGGGCACTCCCGGTCTGGCGATACAGGGTCAATCGATGCTGACGCCGGAGAAAACGTTGCGTCCGAAGGGGCTGACCTTGAAGTCTTTCACACTGATGCTGAGAGGTTGGTTGACCGTCGAATGGGCCACCGGGGTAATCGGTACCTGCTGCTTGAGGCGTTGCTGGGCCTGCTGGTAGAGATGGGTGCGCTGTTCGCGGTCGGTGACCTGCTTGGCCTTCTTGACCAGTTCGTCGTACTGGCTGTCGCACCACTGCGAGTAGTTGTTGCTGCCAATGGCATCACAACTGAACAGGGTTCCAAGCCAGTTGTCCGGGTCGCCGTTGTCACCGGTCCAACCGATCAGGGCGATGTCGTGTTCGCCATTTTTCATGCGCTTGAGGTATTCGCCCCATTCGTAGCTGACGATACGGACCTTGAAGCCGAGCTTGCTCCAGTCGGCCTGGAGCATTTCGGCCATGAGCTTGGCATTGGGGTTGTAAGGGCGTTGCACCGGCATGGCCCAGAGGGTGATTTCCGTGCCTGGCTTGACCCCGGCCTGCTCCAGCAACTGCTTGGCCTTTTGCGGATCGAACGGCGCGTCCTTGAGCGTATCGTCGTAGGACCATTGGGTGGGCGGCATGGCGTTGACTGCCGTTTGCCCGGCGTCCTGGTAGACCGCCTGGATGATCGCCTGCTTGTTGACCGCCATGTCCATCGCCTGGCGCACTTCAAGTCGATCGAACGGTGGGTGCTGGGTGTTGTAGGCGATGTAGCCGAGGTTGAAGCCGGGCTGCGTCATGACCTGCAGCTTGCTGTCCTGCTTGAGCGCAGGGAGATCGGCCGGGCGTGGGTGAAGGGTGACCTGGCACTCGTTGCGGCGCAGCTTCTGGATGCGCACCGAAGGGTCGATGTTGATCGAGAACACCAGGTTGTCGATCTTCACCCGGTCAGGCGCCCAGTAGTCCTTGTTGCCCTTGAAGCGGATCTGCGAGTCCTTCTGGTAGCGCTGGAAC
The DNA here is from genome assembly GCF_016624805.1 of Pseudomonas sp. S44. Lineage (NCBI taxonomy): Bacteria > Pseudomonadati > Pseudomonadota > Gammaproteobacteria > Pseudomonadales > Pseudomonadaceae > Pseudomonas > Pseudomonas sp. S44. The sequence continues at coordinate 12,026 of NZ_JACVTY010000033.1, read as the reverse complement.
ACGAACGGGCCGGTGCCGATCGGCTTCTGGTTGATGTCGCTGGGCCTGCCGCTGGCCAGCAGGTGCTCGGCGTATTCGGCGGAGAGTATGGAGGCGAAGGCCATGGCGATGTTCTGGATGAACGCGGCATCGACCTTGTTGAGGGTGAAGGCCACCGTGAGCGGGTCGGTTTTCTCGACCTTGGCGATGTTCTTGTCCAGGCCCATGCTGATGAAGTAGGGGAACTCGGTCGGGTAGGCCGTGCGGAACGGATGGTCCTTGTCGAGCATGCGGTTGAAGGTGAACAGCACGTCGTCGGCGTTGAAGTCGCGGGTGGGCTTGAAGTCCTTGTTGTGGTGGAACTTCACCCCGGGCCGCAGGTGGAAGGTGTAGCGCAGGCCGTCTTCGGAGACCTGCCAGTCGGTGGCCAGGCCTGGCTGCACAGCGGTGCCCCCACGCTCGAACTCGACCAGGCGGTTGTAGATCGGTTCGGCGGCATCGTTGTCGGTGGCCGAGGTGTATTGAGCGGTGTCGAAGCCCGCCGGGCTGCCTTCGGAGCAGAACACCAGGTTATTGGCCTGGGCAGGGAGGGCCTGGCTGAGCAGTCCCAGACCCAGCACGGTGCCGAGCAGTGTGGTATGGCGCATGGCGATCCTTTCCTCATCTGTTTGCGCTGCCGCACACTGAACGGGCGGCAACAGAAGCCCGTTCCTGACGTTAGCGGCATCAGGAAGGGCGAGACAGGTAATGAATATGTCTAGTGGCGTAAGAAATTTCGGAAGTTTGCCGAGAAATTTCGGCGCCCCGCCGTGCTCACGCCAGCCCCGACAGATGACGGGGCTGGCTGGGCGCTATTTCCCCACGCTTACGCCATAGAAGGAGTTCAGTCCGAACGGGCTGATCTTGAAGTCCTTCACTTTCGCACTCATCGGCTGATAGACAGTTGAGTGGGCGATAGGGGTCATCGGCACCTGCTCCTTGATGATGTGCTGCGCCTGCTTGTACAGCTCGGTGCGCTTGGCCTGGTCGGAGGTGGCCTTGGCCTGCTTGATGATGTCGTCGTACGGCTTGTAGCACCACTTGGAGAAGTTGTTGCCCTCCAGTGCGTCGCAACCGAACAGGGTGCCGAGCCAGTTGTCCGGGTCACCGTTGTCGCCGCTCCAGCCGATCAGCATGGCGCCGTTTTCGCCGCCCTTGGAGCGCTTGATGTACTCGCCCCATTCGTAGCTGACGATCTTGGCCTTGATGCCGATCTTGGACCAGTCCGATTGCAGCATCTCGGCCATCAGCTTGGCGTTGGGGTTGTAGGGGCGTTGCACCGGCATGGCCCACAGGGTGATCTCGGTGCCCTCCTTGACGCCGGCCTCCTTGAGCAACTGCCTGGCTTTCTCCGGATCGTACTTGGCGTCCTTGATGGTGGTGTCGTAGGACCACTGGGTCGGTGGCATGGCATTGACTGCCAGCTGGCCGGCACCCTGGTACACCGAATCGATGATCTGCTGCTTGTTCACCGCCATGTCCAGCGCCTCGCGCACCTTGAGCTGGGCCATGGGGTTGGGCTCGTTGCTCCCCTTGATCTTGTCCATCACGTTGTAGGCGATGTAGCCGAGGTTGAAGCCGGCCTGCTCAGGCATCTGCAGCTTCGGATCCTTCTTCAGCGGCTCGATGTCGGCCGGACGCGGGAACAGGGTGACCTGGCACTCGTCGCGCTTGAGCTTCTGCATGCGCACCGAGGCGTCGGTGCTGATGGCGAAGACCAGGTTGTCGATCTTCACGTCGTCCGGTTTCCAGTAGTCCTTGTTGCCCTTGTAGCGGATCAGCGCGTCCTTCTGGTACCTGTTGAACACGAACGGGCCGGTGCCGATCGGCTTCTGGTTGATGTCGGCGGCCTTGCCCTGCTTGAGCAGCTGGTCGGCGTACTCGGCGGACTGGATCGAGGCGAAGCTCATCGCCAGGTTCTGGATGAACGCGGCGTCCACTTCGTTGAGGGTGAAGCGTACGGTGTGTTCGTCGACCTTCTCGAGCTTGGCGATGTTCTTGTCCATGCCCATGTCGGTGAAGTACGGGAATTCGGTGGGGTAGGCCTTGCGGAACGGCATGTCCTTGTCGAGCATGCGGTTGAAGGTGAACAGCACGTCGTCGGCGTTGAATTCGCGGCTTGGCTTGAAGTAGTCGGTGGTGTGGAACTTGACCCCTTCACGCAGGTGGAAGGTGTAGGTCTTGCCGTCGTCGGAAACGTCCCATTTGGTGGCCAGGCCGGGGACGACGGCGGTGCCGCCACGCTCGAACTGGGTCAGGCGGTTGAAGATCGTTTCGGCCGAGGCGTCGAAGTCGGTTCCGGTGGTGTATTGGCCCGGGTCGAAACCGGCGGGGCTGCCTTCGGAGCAGAACACCAGGTTGGACGCGGCGAGGGCGGCAGGGGCGCCAGCCAGCAGGCCTGCGCCTACCAGGAACGGAATGACTGCGTGTTTGAGCATGGTGGCCTCATTGTTGTCATTTTTGATTTGAGGTGGCCTCGTGAGCCGACCTGCGGATACTTATGCAGGGGGTGTACCCATTGCAACACTCAACAGGATAGTCGGCGCCAGAAATGTGGCACGGTCGTACATGGATGTCGCATTCATGTAAATTTTGCGTAGGTTGAACGTTTGCGCAAGAAAAAAGCTGGCATTTTGCGACATGTTTCGAAGCGTTGAGGGGTGTAGGATGCACTTTAAGGGTGCGTAGGAATATTCATCTGAAGAGCTGCGGTAAGGGCTTCGCCGCTGTCATTGCGACAGGTGCGGCGAGATGGGAGGGAAGGGGCCGTCCTGGCGGCGGCCCCGGTCGCTCAGTCGAGCGCAGCCGCGATCACGGCATCTGTACTTCGATCAGCCCGTCGGCATTCATGCTGACTTCGCTGGTGCCCGCTTCGATATCCGGCGAGGCCGCTTCATCCGCAGCCATGGCTTTCATCGCCATCGGTGCGCTGCGCATGTAAGGTCGCGGGTAGCCGCTGCTGTTGAGGTTCAGGCTGACCACTTTGTAGCCTTTGCCGCCGAGGGCCTCGGTGGCCAGTTGGGCGCGGGCCTTGAAGGCGTTGACTGCATCCTTGAGCAGCTCGTCTTCACTGGCCTTGCGGGTGGCCGGGGCGATGGAGAAATCCATGCCGCCCATCTTCAGCTCCTGCAGCAGTTCACCGGTGAGCTTGGACAGGGCTGGGAAGTCGGCGCTTTCCAGGCGCAGTTCGGCGCGCTCGCGCCAGCCGGTGATCTTCTGGCCCTTGGTGTCGTAGACCGGATAGCTGTTACGGCTGCCTTGGCTGATCTTCACGTCCTTGACTTCGCGGGCCTGCTGGACCGCCTTGTTCATGGTCTCGGTGATCTGCTTGGCGAGCTTGCCCGGGTCGGTGTTCTGCGCTTCGCTGTAAAGGGTGACGACCATCAGGTCGCGGGCCACTTCCTTGCTGACCTCGGCGCGCAGCGAAACCTGGTTGTAGCGTGGCTCGTCTGCGGCCAGGGCCGGCAGGCTGGCGAGCATGCCACAAGACAGGACGAACGCGGCGCTGCGACGGGAAATGTGCATGTATGACTCCTTCAAATAGAAAGCGTGGGGATGATGTCCATTCCACGCATGGCCAATCAGACCGAAAACAGTGTAGTGGGTTCAACAATGCCATCATGACTTTGTGACAGAGTGTGGCGCTTTGCCGCATTGCTGCAGCGGGGGCCATGGCTTCGGTATACTCCAGCCGATTGTCCTGGAGCACTCATCAGGAGAGCTCATGCTCGCCCCCGCACACCCAATGTCCGCCACTCGCCAGAACCTCTGGCGCCTGACCATCATTCGCATCCTGGTCCTGGCCGCCCAGGCCGGCTCCGTGGGCGTGGCCTACTGGACCGAGCTGCTGCCGCTGCCATGGCTGTCGCTGGTGGCAACCCTGGCGCTATCGTCGCTGCTGTGTGCCTTCACCGCCTTGCGGCTGCGCCTGACCTTGCCGGTCACGGAGATGGAGTACGCCCTGCAATTGGCCTGTGACCTGCTGATCCACAGTGCCTTGCTGTACTACTCGGGGGGCTCGACCAACCCCTTCGTGTCCTATTACCTGGTGCCGCTGGCGATTGCTGCCGTGACCCTGCCGTGGATCTATTCACTGGTGTTGTCGGGCATTGCGCTGGTCGCCTACAGCCTGCTGCTGGTGCAGTTCTACCCGCTGGAGACGCTGCCGCTGGCGCGCGACACCATGCAGGTGTATGGCATGTGGCTGAGCATCGCCCTGGCCGCTGCTGTCATTACCTTCTTCGCCGCGCGCATGGCCGAAGAGCTGCGCCGCCAGGAGCAGATGCGTGCCGAGCGGCGCGAGGAAAGCCTGCGCGATGAACAGTTGCTGGCCGTGGCCACCCAGGCCGCTGGGGCCGCCCACGAGCTGGGCACGCCGTTGGCGACCATGAGCGTGCTGATCAACGAGATGCGCCAGGACCATACCGATCCGCAGTTGCAGGAAGACCTTGCGGTACTGCAGGACCAGGTCAAGCTGTGCAAGCAGACGCTGCAGCAACTGGTGCGTGCTGCCGAAGCCAACCGACGCATGAATGTGCAGGAGCAGGAGGTCACCGCCTGGCTCGACGAGGCGCTCAACCGCTGGCACCTGATGCGCCCTGAAGCCAGTTACCGCTTCCAGCGCCTGCGCGATGGCGAGGTGCCGCGGCTGATTCCGCCACCCGACCTCACCCAGGCGCTGCTCAACCTGCTGAACAACGCCGCCGATGCCTGTCCGAATGACCTCGAAGTGCGTCTGGACTGGGATGCACAGGATATCCTGATCAGCATCCGCGACCATGGCGCCGGCGTACCGGTGGCCATCGCCGAGGCGATCGGCAAACCTTTCTTTACCACCAAGGGCAAAGGCTTCGGCTTGGGCCTGTTCCTGAGCAAGGCCAGCGTGACCCGCGCGGGGGGCTCGGTGAAACTCTATAGTCATGAAGAGGGCGGCACCCTGACCGAGCTGCGCCTGCCCTATGGCAAGCGAGGAGATGAACGATGAGCGACGAGAACCAGATCGAAGGCGAAGAGCTGCCGCATCTGCTGCTGGTGGATGATGACGCCACCTTTACCCGGGTGATGGCCCGTGCCATGAGCCGCCGCGGTTTTCGGGTGAGCACCGCCGCCAGCGCCGAAGAGGGATTGATCCTGGCCCAGCAGGACTTGCCGGACTACGCCACGCTGGACTTGAAGATGGAGGGCGACTCGGGTCTGGTCCTGTTGCCCAAGCTGCTGGAACTGGACCCGGAGATGCGTGTGCTGATCCTGACCGGCTATTCGAGCATCGCCACTGCGGTTGAGGCGATCAAGCGCGGTGCTTGCAACTACCTGTGCAAGCCGGCCGACGCCGACGATGTGCTGGCGGCGCTGCTGTCCGAACATGCCGACCTCGATACCCTGGTGCCGGAAAACCCGATGTCGGTGGACCGCCTGCAGTGGGAACACATCCAGCGCGTGTTGACCGAGCACGAGGGCAATATCTCCGCCACGGCGCGGGCGCTGGGCATGCACCGGCGCACCTTGCAGCGCAAGCTGCAGAAGCGCCCGGTGCGGCGCTGATCCATCGGTAGACCGCGGCGTCTGCTCCGACTTGCCCGTGAAGCAGGCGCCGCGAAGATCAGCCCCCGATCACTGCCCGATCCATTCGCACCGCCAGCGCACCTGTGCCTGGCTCGACCGCGAACGACACCTCTCCATCCCGCCCCACCTGCGCCCGCCCGACCACTTGCCCATCGCGCAGCAACTCCAGCGGCATCCCTTGCAGCGACTGGCCTGAAGCCAGTTCCAGTTTGATCCTGATGTTCATCGGTGACCTCCTTGTCACGCGTTACGGTCGATATAGGTGGTGGCCTGTCCGTCGAGGCGAGCGATCAGCTCTGGTGCGCCATCGCGAAACTGGCGGAACAGGTTGCGCCCACGGCGTTGGGCATCGAGCGGTAGTTGCACGGTCGGGTGGAACTGCTCGCCCAGCTCGCTATAGGGATTCCAAGGGCCGATATAGGATTCGTTGATGCCATCGTCGACACTGAATGCATAGCGCACGGCGTTACCCCGACGCCAGTTCAGGCCATCCGGCTCGCGGCGTTGCCAACCGTTGGCAACGATGGCTGGCGAGGCTGTCGGGGCATCGATGAAGCCCGTCGGGCGGTTGGGCTTGTAGTCCTTGAGCAGCAGGTAAGTGCTCCAGCCCCACCAATCACGGGTGTACTGGCCGTCGTTGAGGTCGGCCACATTCTTGCGCCGCAGCACTGTCGAGTCTTGCTGGCGGTAGAGCGGAGCGAAATTGCCGGGCACCAGGTCCTGTTCGGCGGCCTGCAGGTCCGGTGTCAGGCGCGGGGCGGCGTACTGCTCCGGCGACGTGGCCTGCCCCTTGTCGAAGGCTTGGAACACTTCGTCGGCCGAACGCTGTACCGCGCGGCTGACCTGGCGTCGGTTAGTCACATCGACGCTGTCGAAATAACGCTTGTCGCCATAGGCCCGCCATTGCTCGCCTTCGGCATTGCGTACGCGCAGGCCATACTTGCTGTCCTCGTCGTGCATGAAGCGCGACACCAGCGAGCCGATATCGCTCGGCGTGACCGTGTCGGCCAGGGCCTTGCGCGGTACGCGCAAATGGCCGGCGGAGAACAGGTCGGTAAGGAAGTGGTCGGCGAAGGCGTTCATGGCATAGGCCAGTTGCAGGTCGCGTTCGTCGCCGCTGTCACGGGCGCGCAGTGCCTGCTGCAGTGCAGCGCCGTGGCCGGCCTGGTAAGCCAGCAGGGCCGACCGGCCGAAATGGTCCCAGTTGCTGGCGGCCAGTTTCAGGTAGCGGCCCAGTGGCAGTAGATCCGAAGCCACGCTGCCGCCTCCGGTGATGCGATTCCAGCGCGCCGACAGGCTGTCGCCCAGTGCGTCATAGGCTTCATGGGGTTGACGTCCGTCGTTGATGGCGCGATTGGCCGCCGAGATCTCTTCCTGCATGACCGCCAGAATGTCCTGGGCTTCGGCACGGGAGGCGGGCAGGCGGGCCAAGGAGTCGAAAGCCTGGAGGAAACGTTCGATGCGTTCGGCGGGTGTTGCTCCATCGGCGATGGGGCGTTCGGGCACACCATAGAAGTCACCGCCCAGAGCCACCACCTGGCCGTAGGTCAGGCTCAGGCCATTGGGCAACGGCAGAGGTGACTGGTGCGCCACGACCGGCGGTTGGTTGGCGGCAAAACGCAGCAGGACGTTGTCGCCGATGGCGGTGTGCTCGCCGCCTTCGAAGCGCAATTCGGGCCCGGTGAGCTTAGGTGCTTGGAGTGGCGGCAGGCGGTGATATTTGACGGTGTGATGGCCGTCCACTACCAGCACCAGATGCGTGTGCGCCCCCTCCAGAGGAACGCCCTCAGGGTCGAACAAGCGGTCGAGATCCGCGACCGACAGATGGGCCTGGCCGGTTGCCGGCAGTGATTGCATTTCTGACATTGTTTGCTCCATGCGATGTCTGAAAAATTCCAATTAACTGTACGTATATACAGTTGTTTTGATAATAAGGTGGAAATTTCCTACGTCAAGATCTGTTTGTGGACAGATCCTTCATCCATGGCGGACGCAATCACCTGGCACTGACGTATGATTAGCCCCCTATCGGCAACCTTCTCCAGGATCGCGCGCAATGCTCGCCCTTCTTATCCAGACGTTGAACATCACGGCTCCGGTTTTCGCCATGCTGTTCATGGGCGTGCTCCTCAAGCGCATCCGCTTGATCGACGACAACTTCATCAAGGTCGCGTCCTCGCTGGTGTTCAACACCTGCATGCCGGCGCTGCTGTTCCTGGGTATCTATCACGCCGACCTGTCGACGGCGGTCAAGCCCGGGGTCATCCTCTACTTCATCCTCGCGACTCTGGTGTGCTTTGCGCTCTCCTGGGGGCTGGCGATCTGGCGCAGCCCGCCAGAGGACCGCGGCATCTACACGCAAGGTGCGTTTCGCGGCAACAACGGAGTGATCGGCCTGGCGCTGGCGGCCAGCCTCTATGGCGACTACGGGATTTCCCTCGGTGCGGTACTCGCCGGGCTGGTGATCCTGCTCTACAACTCGCTGTCGACGGTGGTGTTGGCGGTGTACAGCCCGAGCTTGAAATCCGACCCGTGGAGCCTGTGCAAGAGCATCTTCAGCAACCCGCTGATCATCAGCGTGCTGGCAGCGACGCCCATGGCGTATGGGCAGGTGCCCCTGCCCAACTGGTTGCTGACCTCGGGCGACTACCTGGCGCAGATGACCCTGCCACTGGCGCTGATCTGCATCGGCGGCACCCTGTCGCTGGCGGCCCTGCGCGACAGCGGCAAGCTCGCGGTGGATGCCAGCCTGGTGAAGATGGTCTGGCTGCCGCTGGTGGCCACCTTGGGCGCCTGGCTGTGCGGGTTTCGCGGCGCGGAGCTGGGGATCCTGTTTCTCTACATTGGCAGCCCGACGGCGGCAGCCAGTTATGTCATGGCCCGCGCGGCCAATGGCAATCACGAGCTGGCTGCGTCTATCATCGTGATCACGACGCTAATGGCGGCGATCACCACCAATATCGGCATATTCATCTTGCAATGGGGCGGGTGGATCTAGATGCTGGCCGCCACAACACAACAACACTGCCTCCTGAACTAAAGGACACTTCATGCAAGACCAGAGCACGCCCGCGGGGTTGCAACGCGGGCTGAAGAATCGCCATATCCAGTTGATTGCGCTGGGCGGTGCCATCGGCACCGGCCTGTTCCTGGGGATCGCCCAAACCATCCAGTTGGCCGGCCCTTCGGTACTGCTGGGCTATGCGATCGCTGGCCTGATGGCTTTCCTGATCATGCGCCAGCTGGGTGAAATGGTGGTCGAGGAGCCGGTTGCCGGCAGCTTCAGCCACTTCGCCCATCAATACTGGAGCGAGTTCGCCGGCTTCGTCTCGGGGTGGAACTACTGGGTCGTCTACGTATTGGTTGGCATGGCCGAACTGACGGCCGTAGGTATCTACGTGCAGTACTGGTGGCCGGAGTTTCCGACCTGGGCCACGGCGGCGATCTTCTTCGTGGTGATCAACGCCATCAACCTGACCCAGGTGAAGGTCTACGGTGAGATGGAGTTCTGGTTCGCCCTGGTCAAGGTAGTGGCGATCGTCAGCATGATCGGCTTCGGCGCCTGGCTGCTGGGCAGCGGTCATGGTGGCCCGGATGCCAGCGTGGCCAACCTGTGGCAGTACGGTGGCTTCTTCCCCAATGGCATCACCGGGCTGATCATGGCGCTGGCGGTGATCATGTTCTCCTTTGGCGGCCTGGAGTTGGTAGGTATCACCGCTGCCGAGGCGGACAATCCGCGCCAGAGCATCCCCAAGGCCACCAACCAGGTGGTCTACCGCATCCTGATCTTCTATATCGGCGCGCTTGCCGTGCTGCTGGCGCTGTACCCGTGGCAGAAGGTGGTGCAGGGCGGTAGCCCGTTCGTGATGATCTTCCATGAGCTGGACAGCGACGTGGTCGCCACCGTGCTCAACGTCGTGGTGCTGACCGCCGCACTGTCGGTCTACAACAGCTGCGTCTACGCCAACAGCCGCATGCTGTTCGGCCTGGCCAGCCAGGGCGATGCGCCGCGCCAGTTGCTCAAGGTCAGCCGCAGCGGTGTGCCGTTGGTGGCGCTGGGCGTTTCGGCGCTGGCGACCGGTTTGTGCGTGGTGATCAACTACCTGATGCCGGGTGAGGCGTTCGGTTTGCTGATGGCTCTGGCGGTATCGGCGCTGGTGATCAACTGGGCGAGCATCAGCATCACCCACCTGAAGTTCCGCAAGGCCAAGCTGGCGGCGGGCATCACGCCGTTCTACCGCAGTTGGGGGCATCCGCTGACCAACTACCTGTGCCTGGCGTTCATTGCACTGATCCTGGTGGTGATGTACCTCACCCCACCAGTGCGCATCTCGGTGATGCTGATTCCGCTGTGGATCGCTGCGCTGTGGGTGGCATTCCGGGTGAAGAAGGCGCGTCAGGCCAAGGGATGAATCTGCGCTGATGCGTCGCTCTTTTCGCGGGTAAACCCGCTCCCACAGGGTCCGTGCAGCGGCGTGCCTGTGAGGGCGGGTTTACCCGCGAAGAGGCCGGTGCGACCTCAGGCCTGGTAACTGTCGATCACTTCCTGTGCCGCGCGGAACGCATCGATCGCCGCCGGGACCCCTGCGTACACTGCGCAATGCAGCAGCGCCTCCCGAATCTCCTCCACCGTGCAGCCGTTGTTCAGTGCCCCGCGCACATGGCCCTTGAGCTCCTGTGGGCACTTCAGTGCGGTCAGCGCCGCCAGGGTGATCAGGCTGCGAGTCTTCAATGGCAGCCCCTCGCGGGACCAGACGCTGCCCCAGGCATGCTCGTTGACGAAGTCCTGCAGGGGCTGGGTGAATTCGGTGGCATTGCCCAGGGCGCGATCCACGAAAGCGTCCCCCATCACCTGGCGCCGAACCTGCTCACCGGCGTTCTTGTTGTCGGTCATTGCGTTTTCCTCAGTGTTGGCGGCGCCAGGCGCGAAGCGTGGTGTATAGCAGTACCACCGCCAGCACCGGCATGACGTAGAACAGCATGAGGCGCTCCAGGCGCCCGGCCAGTGGCATGCCGGTGGTGAAGGCCACCACGTGCAGACCGTAAGCCAGGTAGAGCGCGAGGAACACCAGCCCTTCGGCGCGGGTGATCCGGTAGCCGGAATAAAACACGGGCAGGCTAAGGACGGCGACCCCGAGCATCACCGGCAGGTCGAACGCCAGGGCGTTGGGTGAGATGGTCAGCGGTTCGGGCGTGGTCAAGGCAGTCAGCCCCAGCACTGCCAGGAGGTTGAACAGGTTGCTGCCGATCACCGTACCCACGGCGATCTCGCGCTCGCCACGCAGGGCGGCGATCAGCGCGGCGGCCAGTTCCGGTAGCGAAGTGCAGACCGCGACCACGGTCAGGCCGATGATCCGCTCGGACAGGCCCAGGTCGGTGGCGACCTCGACCGCCGCCTCCAGCAGCAAGTGCCCGCCGAGGCTGAGTAGCACCAGCCCGAACAGGGTCTGCAGCACCACGGTACTCCAGAAGCGGCCCGGGCTGCGGCGAGCGGCGTCGGGCGCAGGATAGGTGCGGGAATAGTGGCGGGACTGATGCCAGAGCATGCCCAGGTAGCCCAGCAGGCCCAGCAGCAACAGCGCGCCCTCGAGCCTGCCCAGTTCGCCGTTGGCCGCCAGCAGGTAGACCACTGCACTGGCCGCGATCATCAACGGGATGTCCAGGCGTACCAGTTGCCGCGAAACGCGCAGCGGGATGATCAGCGCAGCAAGCCCGAGGATCACCAGCACATTGAAGATATTGCTGCCGATCACACTGCCCACCGCCACGTCCGGCGCGCCCTGGTAGGCCGCCTGCAGGCTGACTGTCAGTTGTGGCGCGGTACTGCCGAAGGCCACCAGGCTCAGGCCGATGATCAGCGGCCGCACGTGCAGGCGCGTGGCCAGGCGCAGGGCGGCGCGTACCAGCAGTTCGGCGCCGATGACCAACAGCACCAGGCCCAGGCCCAGTTGCAGGAGGCTGAAGGTGGGGAGGGTGGCGAGGTCGAAAATGGCAGGGCTCCAGTCAGGTCAGTCGCTCAGACCTTGTACCCGGACTCGCGCCGTTCCGCTACGGAGCATGCCGATTTTTTCTGCGGCAGCGCGTGACAGGTCGATCAGTCGGCCACGGGTATGGGGGCCGCGGTCGTTGATACGCACCACCACGCTGCGCTGGTTGGACAGGTTGGTCACCAGTACTTGGCTGCCGAACGGCAGGGTGCGATGGGCGGCGGTGAGGCCGTGCTGGTTGAAGGCTTCGCCGCTGGCGGTGCGTTTACCGTGGTGGCGGGAGCCGTAGTAGGAGGCGGTGCCGGTTTCGTCGTAGCCGCGTGGGTCGATGTCATGGCTGGCACAGCCGGCCAAGGCAGAGAAAAGAGCCAGGGCGGTGAGGTTTTTTTTCAGCAAGGCAGGTGCTCTCCGGTGCTTCCATTCGCGGGCAAGTCGGAGCGCCGAACCGCCGCTCCGACT
>NZ_JACVTY010000032.1:0-69552 GCF_016624805.1 Pseudomonas sp. S44 | reverse complement strand
GTCGTTCCCCCCCCCCCCCCCCCCCCCCCCCCCCCCCCCCGCGGGCGCCCCCCCCCCCCCCCCCGGGGGCGCTGCTGTTTCAGCCTGGGATTAAAGCAGTCTTACTTCACTTCAACAGCCAGGCTCTGGGCAATCTTGTTCTGCCACAGCGCAGGGCCGGTGATGTGCACCGACTCGCCATTGCTGTCCACCGCGACGGTGACCGGCATGTCCTTGACGTCGAACTCGTAGATCGCTTCCATGCCCAGTTCGGCGAACGCAAGGACCTTGGACTTGCGAATCGCCTGTGCCACCAGGTACGCGGCGCCGCCAACGGCCATCAGGTAAACGGCCTTGTTGTCCTTGATCGCCTCGATGGCGGTCGGGCCGCGCTCGGATTTGCCGATCATGCCCAGCAGGCCAGTCTGTTCCAGGATCTGCCGGGTGAACTTGTCCATGCGCGTGGCAGTGGTTGGGCCTGCAGGGCCGACCACTTCGTCACCGACCGGATCGACCGGGCCGACGTAGTAGATGAAGCGGCCTTTCAGATCCACCGGCAGCTCTTCGCCACGGTTGAGCATTTCGACCATGCGCTTGTGTGCAGCGTCACGGCCGGTGAGCATCTTGCCGTTGAGCAGGATGGTCTCGCCCGGTTTCCAGCTGGCGACTTCTTCGGGGGTGATCTCGTCGAGGTTGACGCGACGTGCGCTCGGGCCGGCTTCCCAGACGATTTCCGGGTAGGCATCCAGCGACGGCGCTTCCAGCTCTGCCGGGCCGGAGCCATCGAGCACGAAGTGGGCGTGACGGGTGGCGGCGCAGTTGGGGATCATGCACACCGGCAGCGAAGCGGCGTGGGTCGGGTAGTCCATGATCTTGACGTCGAGCACGGTGGTCAGGCCGCCCAGGCCCTGGGCGCCGATGCCCAGCTGGTTGACCTTCTCGAACAGCTCCAGGCGGATCTCTTCGATGCGGTTCTGCGGGCCACGGGCTTTCAGTTCATGGATATCGATCGACTCCATGAGTACTTCCTTGGCCATGACTGCGGCTTTCTCTGCTGTACCGCCGATGCCGATGCCCAGCATGCCAGGCGGGCACCAGCCAGCGCCCATGGTCGGGACGGTCTTGAGCACCCAGTCGACGATCGAGTCGGACGGGTTGAGCATGGCCATCTTCGACTTGTTCTCCGAACCGCCGCCCTTGGCTGCGACGTCGACTTCGACCTTGTCGCCGGGCACGATGGAGTAGTGGATCACCGCAGGGGTGTTGTCCTTCGTGTTCTTGCGGGCACCGGCCGGGTCGGCCAGGATGGAGGCGCGCAGGACGTTTTCCGGCAGATTGTAGGCGCGGCGCACGCCCTCGTTGATCATGTCGTCCAGGCTCATGGTCGCGCCGTCCCAGCGCACGTCCATGCCAACGCGCACGAACACGGTGACGATACCGGTGTCCTGGCAGATCGGGCGGTGGCCGGTGGCGCACATGCGCGAGTTGATCAGGATCTGGGCGATGGAGTCGCGGGCAGCGGGCGATTCTTCACGCAGATAGGCTTCGTGCATCGCCTGGATGAAATCGACGGGGTGGTAGTACGAGATGAATTGCAGGGCGTCGGCAACGCTCTGAATCAGGTCGTCTTGCTTGATCACGGTCATGCAGCGCGCTCCTCTTAAAGACGGGAACATTCGTAAAGGCATCGACACAGCCGACCAGCGCGTCGAAAGGCCTTGCAAGGCGCACCGGCAGGTCAGGCCGGCACAAAAAGGGCGCGGCAGTATAGCGCGGCTGCCCGTGGGAAACACCTGCGAGTGGTCTGGACCATGGTCGGCCGCTGCCAGGCATCGTTCTTGCTGGCGCTCTGTACAATGGCAACAGACTTCAGGAGACCCTTCGTACATGCCCGATCTTCGTGTGGGCGAGCGCTGCATCAGCGTTCCAACCGGCAGCAACCTGCTCGATGCCCTCAATGGCGCCGGCCTGAACGTGCCCTACAGTTGCCGGGCCGGCAGTTGCCACGCCTGCCTGGTGCGTTGCGTCGATGGCGAGCCGCAGGACGCCCGGCCCGAAGCCTTGCCGGACGACAAGCGTGAGCAGGGCTGGCGATTGGCATGCCAATGCCGGGTGGCCGGCGATATGCGGGTTGCCGTGTTCGATCCCTTGACCGACGGCCTGCCTGCGAAGGTGATTGAGGTCGATTGGCTGGGCGATGTGTTGCGTCTGCGGCTGCGACCCGAGCGTGGCTTGCGCTATCGGGCCGGCCAGCATCTGGTGCTGTGGCTGGGGTCGGTGGCGCGACCTTATTCGCTGGCAAGCCTGCCGGGCGAGGATGAATTTCTCGAATTTCATATCGACTGCCGACGTCCAGGCGCCTTCTGCGACCAGGCGCGGGGCTTGAAAATTGGCGACCAGATGGTTCTGGGGGAGCTCAGAGGGGGCGCGCTGCACTACGACCCCGACTGGCAGGAGCGGCCGCTGTGGTTTCTGGCGGCAGGTACCGGCCTAGCCCCGCTGTGGGGCGTTGTGCGAGAGGCTTTGCGTCAAGGCCATCGGGCAGAAATCAAGGTGATGCATGTGGCACGCGACGCTGCCGGGCATTACCTGCAACCCGCGCTGCACCAGATGCATGGCATCGATGCCGAATGCGTGCTGCAGGAACATCTCGAGGAGGCGCTTGCCAGCTTGCGTCCGACCTCTCGCCAGACCATCGCTTTGCTCTGTGGATCGCCCGCAAGTGTCGAGCGCTTCGCGCGCAGACTGTTCATCGCCGGTGTGCCGAGAAATCAGGTGTTGGCTGACGTGTTCGTCGAGCATGCCTGACGTTCTTGCAGCCGCGGCCTATCGCGGGCTACCAAAAAAAAGACCGCTCCGAAGAGCGGTCTTTTTTGGGGGCGCCTGAGGCCGTTGCCACGGCTTAGGCATCAACCAACCAGCGGATCACCGACGTGCAGGATCTTCATGCCGTTGGTGCCACCGATGGTGTGGTAGCTGTCGCCCTTGGTCAGGATCACCCAGTCACCCTGTTCGACCAGCCCACGCTTGAGCAGCTCGTCGACAGCCGCCTGGCTGACCTTGTCGGCCGGCAGCGAAGCCGGATCGAAGGCGATCGGGTAGACGCCACGGAACATCGAAACGCGGGCCTGGGTCGCGCGGTGCGGCGACATGGCGAAGACCGGCACATGCGAGCGCAGCCGCGACATGATCAGCGGGGTGTAGCCGCTTTCGGTCAGGGCGATGATCGCCTTCACGCCAGGGAAGTGGTTGGCGGTGTACATCGCCGCCAGGGCGATGCTCTCGTCGCAGCGCTCGAAGGTGGTGTGCAGGCGGTGGCTGGACTTCTGGTTGGTCGGGTGCTTCTCGGCGCCCAGGCAGATGCGCGCCATGGCCTGCACCGCTTCGATCGGGTACGAGCCGGCGGCGCTTTCGGCCGACAGCATCACCGCATCGGTGTTGTCCAGCACGGCGTTGGCCACGTCGGATACTTCGGCGCGGGTCGGCATCGGGTTCTGGATCATCGACTCCATCATCTGGGTCGCTACGATCACCGCTTTGTTGTTGCGGCGCGCGTGCTGGATGATCTTCTTCTGGATGCCGATCAGCTCGGCGTCGCCGATTTCCACGCCGAGGTCGCCACGGGCAACCATCACCGCGTCGGAAGCAGCGATCAGGCCGTCGAGGGTTTCGTCGTCGGCAACGGCTTCGGCACGCTCGATCTTGGCCACCAGCCAGGCGCTGCCGCCGGCTTCGTCACGCAGCTTGCGTGCGTATTCCATGTCCTTGGCGTCACGCGGGAAGGAGACGGCCAGGTAGTCCAGGTCCATTTCCGCGGCCAGTTTGATGTCGGCCTTGTCTTTTTCGGTCAGGGCCGGTGCAGTCAGGCCGCCACCCTTGCGGTTGATGCCCTTGTGGTCGGACAGTGGGCCACCGACGATCACCACGCAATGCAGCGCGTCGGCAGTAGCGGTTTCGACGCGCATGACCACGCGACCGTCGTCGAGCAGCAGCTCGTCACCTACACCGCAGTCCTTGACCAGGTCGGGGTAGTCGATGCCGACGATATCCTGGTTGCCTTCGGTGAGCGGGTGGGCGGTGGAGAAGGTGAACTTGTCACCGATCTTCAGTTCGATGCGCTTGTTGCTGAACTTGGCGATACGAATCTTCGGACCTTGCAGGTCGCCCAGCAGTGCGACGTGGCGGCCGTTCTTGGCGGCGATGTCGCGGATCAGGCGAGCGCGGGCCTTGTGCTCGTCCGGAGTGCCGTGGGAAAAGTTCAGACGTGCCACGTCCAGGCCGGCGAGGATCAGTTGTTCGATCACTTCCGGCGAGTTGCTGGCGGGGCCCAGGGTGGCGACGATTTTGGTACGGCGGATGGTCATGCACAGACTCCTATAGTGAAGCGCAGCGAAAGGCTACTCCTCAATTGAGCTGTAGTCATTGTTCCGTTGCACTACCTTGCAGGTTGGCGAGAGGGCGGTTGCACCGTCGGCAGCACCCTACAAGCAGCAGGTTACAGGTAGACGCTTGCCGCCGGGCGTCTGCGGGATGAAGCGTGCATCGGCGCGCTGAAGAAATCGGGGCGCAGGCCGATATACTGCCCATCAAAGGAGAATTCCCATGCGAGCCCTGATCGTGTTAACCATGGCGGCCAGTGTCGTCGGCTGCACCCGTTGGTCCATGGACCATCACCTGAACAACGCCTACCGTGCCTACGACCGTGGCGATTGCCAGCGCGTGATGCTGGAGCTGTCGCAGGTCGATCGCACCAGCCGTGCCCGCCCGTTCATCCATCCGGAAGTGGCGATGCTGCGTGGCCAGTGCCTGGAGCGGCAGAAACTCTATGTCGATGCAGCGCAGACCTACCAGTTCCTGATTCAGCGCTACCCGCAGAACGAGTATGCCTACCGTGCCCAAGCGCGCCTGCAGACCCTGGAGCAGCTAGGCCATCTGCGTGGTGAGCCTGCGGTGACCCGCCCTGCGCCGACTACCCCTTTGCGTTAATACCAAGGTGACAATGATTTCATCCGGGCCGCCGCTCAGGCTAAGCTAGGCTGTAAAGTAGGTGTAACGCTCACCGCCAGTACCTGGTCTTCCTGGCATAGGGTACGGAGAATCATGTTCATCGAACGTCAGATCGATCGTCATCAACTGCCTTACGTGCTCAAGGTCTTCAACCGGTTGACCGATCAGGAGATTGGCTACCTGGGGAATGCCTCCGAGGATGGGGTCATGGTGATCAGCCAGCTCCCGATCATGGTCGGCCCGGATTTCGAGCTGCAATTGCGTGTGCCGCTGGCAGGCGGTGGCCATCAGTTCATCAATCTCACCGCCAGTTGCCTGTGGAGCCGCGAGGACCAGACCCCGGGGCATTACGATGCCGGTTTCATGCTGTTACAGGCGCCGCGCGAGTACGAGGAGTTCGTGCGCTCGCTGCGCGACTTCTTCAGTTTCAGGCCGATGAACGAGTCGGCCTGAAGGCGTTCCTCCGGTAGACTCGTCCGCGAACTTTGTACAGGACGACACCGTGAGCTCCAGCATCTTCTGGCACGACTACGAAACTACCGGTATCAATCCGCGCTGCGATCGGCCGTTGCAGGTTGCAGGCGTACGCACCGATTTCGAACTCAACGAGATCGACGAACCGGTCAACCTGTATTGCCGCCCCTCCGACGACATCCTGCCGCACCCCGCTGCCTGCCTGGTAACCGGTATCACCCCTGAACAATTGATCGCCAAAGGCCTGGGGGAAGCGGAGTTCATGACCAGGGTGCATGAACAGTTGTCGCGCCCCGGCACCTGTGGCGCAGGCTACAACACCTTGCGCTTCGATGATGAAGTCACTCGCTACAGCCTCTACCGCAACTTCTTCGACCCCTACGCCCGTGAGTGGCAGGGTGGCAACAGCCGCTGGGACTTGATCGATGTAGTGCGTACCGCCTATGCCCTGCGCCCGGAGGGTATCGTCTGGCCGCAGCAGGACGGACGCACCAGCCTGCGCCTGGAGTTGCTGAGCAAGGCCAACGGCATCGACCACGGCCACGCCCACGAGGCCTTGTCCGATGTCCGGGCCACCATCGCGCTGGCTCGTCTGATTCGCCAACGCCAGCCCAAACTTTATGAATGGTTGTTCCAGTTGCGCAGCAAGCACAAAGTCATGGAGCAGATTCGCCTGCTCCAACCGCTGGTGCATATCTCCGGGCGCTTCTCCAGCGAACGTAGTTACCTGGGGGTGGTATTACCCTTGGCCTGGCACCCGCGTAATCGCAATGCACTGATTGTGTGCGACCTGCACATGGAAACCTTGCCTTTAATAAGGGAAAGTGCCGAGGTATTGCGTTCGCGTTTGTACACGCGGCGCGAGGAGTTGGCTGACGGCGAATTGCCGGTTCCGCTGAAGTTGGTGCACATCAACAAGTGCCCGGTGGTGGCGCCATTGAACGTATTGCGCCCGGTCGATCAACAGCGACTGGGTCTTGATATGTCGCTTGTTCAGTCTCGCGCCGAACAATTGATGCAGCAGCATGACGCGTGGCGGGACAAGCTGGAGAACGTTTACAGCGCTGATGAATTCGCACCCAGCGAAGATCCTGAGCAACAGTTGTACGAGGGATTTCTCGGGGATCGTGATCGGCGCCTGTGCGAGCAAGTTCGTTTGAGCGAGCCGCGACAGTTGGGGCAGGGGCACTGGATGTTCGATGATGCGCGCATGCCCGAGCTATTGTTTCGTTATCGAGCGCGCAACTTTATCGACACGCTGAACGAACAGGAGCAACAACGCTGGCATCGCTTCTGCCAGCAGCGCCTGAGCGATCCGCAGCTGGGAGCGCCCAACACCCTGGGCGATTTCGAGCAGGCGGCGCAGGCGAGTCTGGCCAATGCGGACGACGCCGGGCGGCAGGTGCTGGAGGCCTGGCTGGCGCATGCCGGGAAACTGCGAATGCACTATGGGTTGGCAGAATAAATAAAAACGCCGGCGATCAGCCGGCGTTTTGTTGAAGCCATACGCAATTGTCTGGATCAGTCCAGCAGGGTTGCCCAGCTTTCAACCACGTCACCACCCCACTTGGCTTTCCATTCTTTCAGGGTCTTGTGGTTGCCGCCTTTGGTTTCAATCACTTCACCGTTGTGCGGGTTTTTGTATTGCTTGACCTTGCGAGCACGTTTGGTGCTGGTGGTCTTGGCAGCGCCACGCGGGGCCTTGCTCAGTTTGGATTCCGGGTCGAGCAGGGCAATCACGTCACGCAGCGACTTGGAGTATTCGCCCATCAGTGCGCGCAGTTTGCCTTCGAATTCCAGCTCTTTCTTCAGCTTGTCATCTTGCGACAGGTTGGCGAGGCGAGCTTGAAGTTCCTTGATAGCTTCTTCGGTGGCGCGGTATTCGTTGATCAGGGACATGGAGTGTTCCTTGGTGAATGTACAGAGAGACAGTGGGCCAATAATAGACAGGCGATACTCGCAAGTAAACAATTAATAAGGGTGTGAAATGTCGAATCATTGTGACGCAACAATAAGAATGCGTCGGTAAAGAAAAATTTACATATTGCCTTATGCCTATCTTCTCACCTCATCCGCCAGCCCGCGGAGGGTCCAGGGCGGCATTGAGCCGCCACACAGGCCAATGGTTACTGCCTTTTTCACGGCAGATGGCTAGAATGTGCGCCTTTGCGAAGTTTTCCGGAGTCTGATCCATGCGCACCTATCGTCTGACGATTGCCTGCCCCGACCGTGTCGGCATCGTGGCAAAAGTCAGTAACTTCCTGGCCTTGTACAACGGCTGGATCAACGAAGCCAGCCACCATTCCGACGAGCAGAGCGGGTGGTTCTTCATGCGCCATGAAATCCGCGCCGAATCGCTGCCATTCGGTATCGAGGCCTTCCGCGAGGCCTTTGCGCCGATCGCCGAAGAGTTCTCGATGAGCTGGAATATCACCGACTCGGCGCAGAAGAAGCGCGTGGTGCTGATGGCCAGTCGCGAGTCGCACTGCCTGGCCGACCTGCTGCACCGCTGGCACACCGATGAACTGGACTGCGATATCCCGTGCGTGATCTCCAACCACAACGACCTGCGCAGCATGGTCGAGTGGCACGGTATTCCGTTTTTCCACGTGCCGGTCGATCCCAAGGACAAGGCCCCGGCCTTCACCGAAGTTTCGCGCCTGGTTGCCGAGCATGGTGCTGATGTGGTGGTACTGGCGCGCTACATGCAGATCTTGCCGCCACAGTTGTGCCAGGACTACGCGGGGCGTGTGATCAACATCCACCACAGCTTCCTGCCATCGTTCGTCGGCGCCAAGCCCTACCACCAGGCTGCACTGCGCGGTGTGAAGCTGATCGGTGCCACTTGCCACTATGTCACCGAAGAGCTGGACGCAGGTCCCATCATCGAGCAGGACGTGGTGCGTGTGAATCATGCCGACAGCATCGAGGATATGGTTCGCTTCGGTCGTGATGTGGAGAAAATGGTGCTGGCGCGCGGTTTGCGCTACCACTTGGAAGACCGCGTGCTGGTTCACGGCAACAAGACCGTGGTCTTCGACTGACCGGAGCCCGCCCAGATGGCCGATCCGCGTGACAAGGCTGGCGCCCAGCCTCCGCCGACACTCGGTGAAGGCTGCCTGGCGCGCTACGATCCCGAGGCGTTGAGCGACGAAGACGGTACCGAGTTCGAAGGTGCCGCCGAGCTCTGGGAGCAACTCAACCCGCCTGACGCCGCCAGCGCTCCAGCAACGGGCGCGCCAGCAGGCAGACGAACACCGGCCCCCCGGCAAGCAGATAGAAGTAGTAAGTGACGGCGCGCCAGATCAGGATCGCCGCCGCCGCTGTCGAGCTGCCCACCAGTGGCGACAGCAGGGTCGCCGACGTCAGCTCGGCGGCCCCTGCGCCGCCTGGCAGCAGGCTGAACTGGCCGGCACTGAGCGAGAGCATCTGCACCAGGAAGCTCGGTATCCACGACAGCTCCACCCCCAGCCCCCTCAATACCAGATACAGCACGCTGTAGCGCAAGCTCCAGTGC
Organism: Pseudomonas sp. S44; assembly: GCF_016624805.1. Classification (NCBI taxonomy): domain Bacteria; kingdom Pseudomonadati; phylum Pseudomonadota; class Gammaproteobacteria; order Pseudomonadales; family Pseudomonadaceae; genus Pseudomonas; species Pseudomonas sp. S44. Next base: position 60,575 of record NZ_JACVTY010000032.1, on the reverse strand, counting down.
GCGCAGGTGAGGGCGAATACCAGCGCCAGCGTGCGCTTGGGCAGGCGCCAGGTTTCGGCCAGTGCCCGGATGAAGCGCAGCAGCCTACGTGCCCAGCGCCGACGACGGCTTGTCGACAAACCCAGGCGTTGCAACAGACGGCCGTTCCAGCGCATCACGCCACGACGGCAGCGCAGCAGCACGACGATTGCCGCCAGCACGCCACACAGCAAGGCGGCACTGCCCAGCAACATGCTTTCCTGGCTGCGGCCCAGGCTGTGGAACAGGGCGTAGCCGGCGATGGCCAGCATGGCGCAGAAGAAGAACAGCAGGTCGTTCAACTGATCCATGGCGAACACTGCGCCGCTGCGGGCGGGGCCAATGCGTTCGCGGGCCAGCAGTGTCATCAGGGTCAAAGGGCCTCCGCTACCGCCGGGCGTAGTGCAGATGGCGAATTCGGTCGCCATCACCACACCCAGGCTGCGTACTCTGCCCAGTTGCGCGCCCTGCTGGCCGAGCAGCAAGCGCAGGCGCACGGCGTTGATGATCCAGCACAGCAGAATCATGCCTAGCAGCGTTGCCATCAGCCCAGGGTCGAACGTCTGCAGGCGCGGCAACAGTTGGCTGCCGCCGAGCAAACCCGGCACCAGCACGGCGAGCACCAGTGCCAGCCCCAGCCAGGCGAGGCGGTTCATGGGCAGGTCCTGCGCTCCAGCCAGGCGGATTTGGTCAGAGGCTCACGCCCTTGCTCGATCAATTCACGCAGGGTGCGCAACCAATAGTTGCGTGCGCTGGCATGGCGCATATCCACCGGATGCAGGCCCAGGCGCAGGGTTTCGGCCTGGCGCCAACGTCGAGCCTGCCAGTCACAGAGCACCCGTGACATACCGCGGCGCCATGCACTGCGGGCGCTCCAGACCAGTCCGGGAGCTTCGATCGCGGTGAAGTCCGGCAGCCGATAAAGGTGCTGCGGTGTGCTGGTGTAGCGCAGCGGCAGGCGGCGCAGGGCTTGGCGGGTGCCTTCGCTCATCAGCCAGGCGGGCGCGACGAAGCCTGCGACCGGCCAGCCCTGGCTGGCGAACAGGGCCAGGCCCGCCTCCAGACGTTGCAGGGCTTCGCGCTGCTCCAGCGCATAGAACTCGCCCTCATGGGTGTAGATCCGGCGCATGAAGTACTCGGCAGGCCCGCGTGGGGCAGGGCCATCGTCGGCGTGGTAGAAACCGTGCAGCGCCAATTCGTCGCCGCGCGCCAGGCGCCGATCGAGCAGGCGGCAGAAGTCGGGGGAACGGGCCAATGCGTTGCGGTGGTGGAAGTCCGGGACCACCAGCCAGGTCATGGGCACGTCGCCCATTGCATCGACGGCTTCGACGAAGGGGCGGTAGTCGGGCCAGGTTTCGGGCGCGACATCGTGCAGCACCAGCATCAGGCTACGCGAATCGGCGGGCGCTTCACGCATGGGCGCGTACCTGTGGCGACAGGCCAAGCACGGCCTGGTAGTGCAGCAGCAGGCCATCGACCACGCTGTCCCATGAGTAATGCTGCTCCACATGGCGACGGGCCTGGGCGCCGAGGGGGCGCACGCCGGCTTCGAAGATTTCGCGCACTGCCCCGGCCATTGCCTGGCTGTCGTTGGCCTGGCACAGGCGCCCGCACTGGTCGTTGACGATCTCGCCGAAAGCCCCGGCGCGCACGGCGACCACCGGTGTGGCGCTGGCCATGGCCTCGAGTATCACCAGGCCAAAGGTTTCCTGGTCGCCGGCGTGCAGCAACAGGTCGGCACTGGCGAGCAGGCGGGCCACTTCATCGGCGGGGCAGAAGTGGTCGATCACGCTGACGTTGTCCGGCACGTTGGCCGGCATGTTCGAGCCGACCAGCAACAGGTGGTAATGGCGACCCAGGTGGCCCATGCACTCGAGCAGCACTGGCAAGTTCTTCTCCCGCGAGCCGCGACCGGCGAAGACGAGCAGACGAGTGGTGTCGGGAAGGCCGAGCTGGGCCCGCAGGTGCGGATCGCGCCTGTCGGGGTGGAAGGTATTCAGGTCGACCCCCAGGGGCTGTACATGCACATCCCGCACGCCAAGACGGCGCAGTTTGTCGGCCATCACCTGGCTCGGCGCCAGCACCCGGTCGAAATTGCCGTAGAGCTTGCTGACATAGGCTTCGACATTGGGGGTGAACCAGTTGCCCATGCGGTTGCTGACCAGCAATGGCAGGTCGGAGTGATAGAAGCCGATCACCGGCACGTCCAGCTTGCGTCGCGCTTCAAGGGCGGCCCAGGCGGTGAGGTAGGGATCGCCGACCTCGATCAGGTCAGGCTTGAGGCGGCGTAGCTCGTTGCACCAGGGCGTCAGGCGTACCGGAAAACGGTAGCCCTTGCCGAACGGCAGGGGCGGCGCGGGCACCTGGTAGATGCCATTGGCATCACGGGCGCTGGGGCCGGGGATCAGCAGACTGTGGCGTACGCCGGGCATGGCGTCGAGGCGATGGTGTTTGGCATCAAGATAGGTCCGTACACCGCCGCTGGCCGGGGCGTAGAACATGGTGATGTCAGCGATGTGCACGATCAGCATCCCTCCGGGATCGTCTTCGGGTCTGTCATCCGGCGGTAACAGACCGACGGTGACGCGCCTAAAGATTGACCTTTATGAAGGATAGTTTGTTCGATCGGGATTGGGCGGCGGGGCGTCCTGGCTTGCCCGCTGCGGGAGCGGGCGAGTCGGGATACCCCGCCGCTCCCACAGGTGCTGCACAGCGCTCAGGCGTCAGATGCGGAAACTGCCCACCAGTTGCTTGAGGCGTGCGGCCTGCTGTTCCAGATCGGAGCAGGCGCGCAGGGTGGCCTGCAGGTTTTCCACGCCCTCCTGGTTGAGCGTGTTGATCTCGTTGATGTCCATGTTGATCGACTCCACCACCGAGGTCTGTTCCTCGGTGGCGGTGGCCACCGACTGGTTCATGCCGTCGATCTCGCCAATGCGCTGGGTCACACTGCCCAAGCGCTCGCCGGCCTGGTTGGCGATCTGCACGCCGTCCTGGCTGTGGCGTTGACTCTGGTCCATGGTCTCGACCGAGGTGCGGGCGCCGACCTGCAACTCCTCGATCATCCCCTGGACCTGCTGCGCCGATTCCTGGGTACGGTGGGCGAGGTTGCGCACCTCGTCGGCCACCACCGCGAAGCCGCGGCCGGCCTCACCGGCGCGGGCGGCCTCGATGGCCGCGTTCAGCGCCAGCAGGTTGGTCTGTTGGGAGATGCTGGTGATGACCTCGAGGATCTGGCCGATGTTGACGGTCTTGTCGTTGAGGGCCTCGATATGCGCACTGGAACTGACGATCAGCGCCGACAGGCGGTTCATCGCCTGGATATTGTGCTCGACCACCTGCTGCCCTTCTTCGGCGAGCAATCGGGCAGAGCTGGCATGCTGCGAGGCTTGTGCGGCATTGCCGGCGATTTCCTGGGCCGCGGCGCCCAGCTCGTTGATGGCGGCGGCGACGCTGTTGGTGCGGTTGGCCTGCTCGTCCGAGTTGAGCATCGAGGAGTTGGAGGCGCTGACCACCCGCAGCGCCACTTCGTTGACCTGCTCGGTGGCCGAGGAGACTTCGCGAATCGAGCTGTGCACCCGTTCGACGAAGCGGTTGAATGCGCTGCCGAGCACACCGAACTCGTCATGGTTATGGATGTTCAGGCGCTTGGTCAGGTCGCCTTCACCTTCGGCGATGTCCTCCATGGCACGGGTCATGGTGTGCAGCGGTTGCATCAGCACGCGGATCAGCAGGCCGAGCAGGGCGATGATGATGACCACCGCCACCAGCGTGGCTATCACCGCCGAGTTACGGAAGGTGCTGAGCATGCTGAAGGCTTTGTCCTTGTCCACCGACAGGCCGATGTACCAGTTGGCCGAAGGCAGGCCCTGGATGGGGGTGAAGGTGAGCAGTCGCGCCTGGCCGTCGACCTGCACCTCGGTCAACTCGCGGGACAATTTCGGGGTGTTCTGTGGGAAGGCCTCCGACAGCGATTTCATCACCAGGGCATTGTCCGGGTGCACCAGGATCTTGCCCTGGTCGTTGACCAGGAACGCGTAGCCCATGCCGCCGAAGTTCAACGAGTTGATGATCTGTACCAGGCCGTCCAGCGCCAGGTCGCCGCCGACCACGCCGACATCGCTGGAAACCTTGTCGAGGATGCCCATGACCATCTTGTTGGTGGTCATGTCGATGTAGGGTTCGGTGAGGAGAGGGCTGCTGGCGGCCATGCCATCCTTGTACCAGGGGCGTACGCGCGGGTCGTAGCCGTCGGGCATCTTGCTGTCGGGGCGCACGCTGAAGCTGCCGTCGACCTTGCCCAGGTAGACCGTGAGGAAACTGGAGATCAGCGCCTGTTGCCCCATCAGGGTTTCGGCATCGGCCGGATGCTGGGCGATATTCTGCGCAAGGTTTTCCACCAGCCGGATCCGCCCTTCGAACAGGTTACGGATCGTGGTGGACGTGGACTGGCCCATTTCTGCCAGGTAACTCTCCAGATTGGCGCGAATGGCATTACGCTGGAGATAGTCGTTGTACAACGTGAACAGCGCAAAGGCCAGTATCACGATCAGAGAGGCCGCCAAGAGAATCTTGTGGCTGAAACGAAGGCTTTTGTTCATGACGTCGTCGGGTCCGCTAAGGTTTTATCGGGTCGCTCGCACGAAGCACAGCAGAAAACAGTGCAACAATCCGGTGAGCCTTGGTGGGTTGTGTCCTGTATTTCGGGTCAATATCGCCTCTGCATATCGGCCGCTTTTAGGCAAAGCTTGAGAAGAGGATGAAATAAGATGTCGGATTCTTCGCAAATCGTTGTAGGTGCCGGTCTAGACGGCATGCCGGTCAGCCAGGCCATGCGCTTGGCCAACCGCCATGGACTGGTCGCCGGAGCGACCGGCACCGGCAAGACCGTGACCCTGCAGCGTCTGGCCGAGGTGTTCAGCGACGCGGGTGTGGCGGTGTTCGCGGCAGACGTGAAAGGAGACCTGTGTGGCCTGGGGGCGGCGGGTTCGCCCCAGGGCAAGGTGGCCGAACGCATTGCCGGGATGCCGTGGCTCGCCCACCAGCCCAAGGCCTACCCGGTGAGCCTGTGGGACATCGCCGGGCAGAGTGGTCATCCGTTGCGCACTACCCTCAGCGAAATGGGCCCGTTGCTGCTGGGCAACCTGCTTGAACTGACCGACAGCCAGCAGGCGGCACTCTATGCGGCGTTCAAGGTTGCCGACCGCGAGGGGCTGTTGCTGCTGGACCTGAAAGACCTCAAGGCGCTGCTCGGGCATCTGAAGGACAACCCGCAGCTGCTGGGCGAGGACGGCGCGCTGATGACCACCGCTTCGACCCAAGCCTTGCAGCGGCGCCTGGCCACGCTGGAACAGCAGGGGGCCGAGGCGTTGTTCGGTGAGCCGGCGCTGCAACTGGAGGATCTGCTGCGGGTCGATAGCGATGGCCGCGGGCGCATCCACCTGCTTGACGCCAGCCGCCTGGTGCACGAGGCGCCAAAGGTCTATGCGACCTTCCTCCTGTGGCTGCTGGCCGAGCTGTTCGAGCAACTGCCGGAGCGCGGCGACGCCGACAAGCCGGTGCTTGCGCTGTTCTTCGACGAAGCGCACCTGCTGTTCAACGGGACACCCAAGGCCCTGCAGGATCGCCTGGAGCAGGTGGTGAGGCTTATCCGTTCGAAGGGTGTGGGGGTGTACTTCGTTACCCAGTCCCCGGGCGACCTGCCCGATGCCGTGCTGGCGCAGTTGGGCTTGCGCATCCAGCATGGACTGCGGGCCTTCACTGCCAAGGAGCAGAAGTCGCTCAGGGCCGTGGCCGACGGTTTTCGTCCCAATCCTGCCTTCGATACCCTGACGGTGCTCACCGAACTGGGGATCGGCGAGGCGTTGGTGGGCACCTTGCAGGACAAGGGGACACCAGAGGTCGTCCAGCGCGTGCTGGTGGCGCCGCCGCAATCGCGGATTGGCCCGCTCACCACGGCGGAGCGCAGTGCACTGATCGCGCAGTCGCCTCTGGCAGGACGTTATGACAAACCGATCGACCGTGAGTCGGCCTATGAATTGCTGACCCAGCGCAAGGGCGAGCCGGTGGAGCCGGCGCCTCAGCCCAAGGCTGACGCAGACAGTCTGGCGGACAAGGCGGGTGAATTCTTGCAGAGTGCGGCAGGGCAGGCGATCAAGTCGGCGGTGCGCCAGGCCGCCAACCAGTTGGGCAGGCAACTGGTGCGAGGCTTGATGGGATCTTTGCTGGGAGGCAAGAAGCGCTGAGTTTCCCCAAGGCATGAAAAAGGCGCCGTCGCGGGCGCCTTCTTCAATGCTGCAGGTGTCAGCCGATCGCTTTGGAGGCGAGCCAGAACAGGCCAGCCGCCAGGCCCATCGAGGCTGGCAGGGTCAGTACCCAGGCCAGCAGGATGGTCTTCACCGTGCCGCCTTGCAGGCCGCTCTTGTTGGCGACCATGGTCCCGGCAACACCCGACGACAGTACGTGGGTGGTCGAGACCGGCAGGCTGAACACGTTGGCCATACCGATGGCGCAAGCTGCGGTGATCTGTGCCGACATGCCCTGGGCGTAGGTCATGCCCTGCTTGCCGATCTTCTCGCCAACGGTCAGTACCACACGCTTCCAGCCGACCATGGTGCCCAGGCCCAAGGCCAGTGCGACGGCGACGATCACCCAGAACGGGGCGTATTCGGTGGTTGCGGTGAGGTCCTTGCGCAGTTTTTCCAGGTCGGCCTTCTCGCGGCTATCCAGCCCTGGCAGTTTTCCGACCTTTTTCGCAGTGTCGTCCAGGCACAGCAGGTAACGACGGACTTCCACACGCTGTTCGGCGTTCAGGTCACGGTAGTCGGTCACGCCCTGGAGCGAGGTCTGCAGCGCGGCAATGGTTGGCTCGGTCTGTTGCGGGTTGCAACTGAACTGCTCCGGCAGGTCGTTCGACTTGGCCTTGCCCAACGCCAGGAACTCGCCAAGCGTGGCGGCATTGCGCTGGTAGAACTGGCTCATGTGCAGGGTGGCGTCGCGGGTGCGCTCGATCTGGTAGGTGGTGCTGTTCAGGTCGAGAACGAACTTGGCCGGGACGATACCGATCAGCACCAGCATGATCAGGCCAATGCCTTTCTGGCCGTCGTTGGAGCCGTGCACGAAGCTCACGCCCATGGCCGAGATCACCAGCACCAGGCGGTTCCAGAAGGGGGGGTGCTTCTTGTCGTCGAGCTTGCGGCGCTGGTCGGGGGTCTTGTGCATCTTCGACAGCGGGCGCCACCATTTCAGGCCAATCAGCACCAGTGCGGCAACGGCGAAGCCGGCCATGGGCGAGACCACCAGCGACATGGCGATGTCGATCGCTTTCTGCCAGTTCACGCCGTCACCCAGCGGGATGTCGCTGAGCAGTGCGTTGGCCAGGCCAACCCCGAGAATCGAGCCGATCAGGGTGTGCGAGCTGGACGCCGGGATACCGAAATACCAGGTTCCCAGGTTCCAGGTGATGGCGGCGGCGAGCAGGGAGAAGACCATGGCCAGGCCATGCCCGGTGTTCACGTTGATCAGCAGCTCGACCGGCAGCAGGTGCACGATGGCATAGGCCACCCCGACACCGCCGAGCAGAACCCCGAGGAAGTTGAACACACCCGAGAAGAACACGGCCAGGTGCGGCGGCATGGCTTTGGTATAGATGACGGTGGCTACCGCGTTGGCGGTGTCATGAAAGCCATTGATGAACTCGAATGCGAGCACGAAGGTGAGGGCGAGCACCAGGCTCACGGCTACCCAGGCATCCAGTCCGCTGAATAAATCGATCATGAAGGTTTTCTGGCGGTCGTAGGGGGGCCGGATTATGCCAGAAAACCATGGCAATCGATGCACCCGTGACAGACAGATGGCAGCTTTTCTAATGCGGCCATGCCGGTTCGGCGGTAGGAAGCAAAGCGAAATCGACGAATAAAAAACCGTTAATTTCGTTGAAATGCAGCGAATACGCGATCAATCGAAGGGTTTCACGGGATTCAAACGATTGTATGAAATTTGTGTAATTCCATTTCATCATCGTCGATTGCAGAAAAAGCGCACGGCGCCATGGCGTTCAGCGCCATGGCGCATTGCGATCACGCCCTGAGCTCAAGGCTCTTCGGGGCGCCGTTCCTTTTCCATCTTCTCCAGTTCCTCGGAGAAGGCTTGGTCAAGGAGGCTGGCACGTTTGCGCCAGGGTTTGCGTTCCGGTTCCGGTTGGGCAGCATAAGTGGTGACTTCACCACCATAAACATCCTTGTAACGTTCTGCCTGGCGCTCGAGTTCGGCGCGCAGTTCATCTTTCGTCACAGTATCGACCTGATAAATTGAAGAGGTTCTCGGTACGGGCGTGTAACACGCGGTGCGCGTGGATCCATTCCCTGCGTGCATACAGACCCGGGCGCCGAATTATAACCGTCGAATCACCAATGGCCACGGCCTTTACTCAAGCCTGATTGTGCAGTGGGAAGTTGACCCGTTGTACTTGGGAAGTTGGAGGCGACGTACCGAGTAAAGTTCGGATAAACAGTGCAGAAATGAAAACGGCCTCGCTGGTAAGCGAGGCCGCTGCCTTTAGTCTTCTACGGTGGGTACCTGACCAGTCTCTCCAAAGAAGCCACAAGGGCATGAGAAAGGTATAAGCAAACGTGTCGGCGGTCAATTGCGATTATCGGCCGCTTGTTCGATAATCGCACGAAGCGCCGTTTTTTTTGAGGTCTGCCGATGAACGATGAAACCAACGCTTCCACGCCCAGCGATCCGCAGCGTGCCGTCTCGCCTTCCCTGGCACCGCCGATCGTCGCATCGCCGGCCAAGCGCATTCAGGCGTTCACCGGCGACCCCGACTTCATGACGTCTCTGGCCCGGGGGCTGGCGGTGATCCAGGCCTTCCAGGAGCGCAAGCGCCATCTGACCATTGCCCAGATCAGTCACCGCACGGAAATCCCCCGCGCCGCAGTGCGTCGTTGTCTGCACACCTTGATCAAACTCGGTTACGCCACGTCCGACGGACGTACCTATTCGTTGCTGCCCAAGGTGCTGACGCTGGGACATGCCTACCTTTCCTCGACGCCGCTGGCCGTCTCGGCCCAGCCCTACCTGGACCGTATCAGCGAGCAACTGCACGAAGCGGCGAACATGGCGACCCTCGAAGGCGACGACATTCTCTACATCGCCCGCTCGGCGACGGTGGAGCGTCTGATTTCGGTCGACCTGTCGGTGGGTGGCCGCCTACCGGCCTATTGCACCTCCATGGGCCGAATCCTCCTGGCGGCACTGGACGACACCAGCCTGCGCGAGTACTTCGAGCGCGCCGATCTCAAGGCTCGAACCAGCCGCACCTTGCATGAGCCCGAGTCGCTGTTCGCCTGCATCCAGCAGGTGCGCGCCCAGGGCTGGTGTGTGGTCGACCAGGAGCTGGAGCAGGGGTTGCGCTCGATCGCCGTGCCGATCTATGACGCTTCAGGGCAAGTGCTGGCAGCACTGAATGTCAGCACCCACGTCGGACGGGTGACGCGCAACGAACTGGAACAGCGCTTCTTGCCCATACTGTTGTCGGCCAGCCGCGATCTTTGCCATCAGTTGTTCGGTTGAGCGTCTGGGATGGCGCGCCGCCGCAATAGGTGGACAAGCGGTAGAACTATTCTTGTGCGATAAACGCACAATGTCGTTCCTCGTGAATTGCGCCCGCCGCAGGTGCTGATTAATGTTTCTCGCAACGGTCGGCGCTGCCGACCGGACAATAACAACACGAGACAAGCCCATGACCACTGTCCCCTCGCTGCCTTGCGCAGTTGCATCGTTACCCAGCTGATTTCAACGCCCGTACCGGTTTCTTTAGCCCTGCGCCTTTTGGTCGCAGCGGTGTACCCGCGCCCATCTTCTGGATAACAACAATGAACAAACCGCAAACTGCTGTCGGCAACTGCCTCGATGTACAGTCGTTCATCAACGACCAGCCGCTGTCCCGCTATCAATGGCGGGTGGTGATCCTGTGCTTCCTGATTGTCTTCCTCGATGGCCTGGACACCGCAGCGATGGGGTTCATCGCTCCGGCGCTGTCCCAGGAGTGGGGGATCGACCGTGCCAGCCTGGGCCCAGTAATGAGCGCCGCACTGATTGGCATGGTCTTCGGTGCCCTGGGTTCCGGGCCGCTGGCAGACCGCTTCGGTCGCAAGGGCGTGCTGGTCGGTGCGGTACTGGTGTTCGGCGGTTTCAGCCTGGCCTCGGCGTACGCCAGCAATGTCGATCAACTGCTGGTGCTGCGTTTCCTGACAGGCCTCGGCCTGGGTGCTGGCATGCCCAATGCCACGACCCTGCTGTCCGAATACACCCCGGAGCGCTTGAAGTCGCTGCTGGTGACCAGCATGTTCTGCGGCTTCAACCTGGGCATGGCCGGTGGTGGCTTCATCTCTGCCAAGCTGATCCCAGCCTACGGCTGGCACAGTCTGCTGGTGCTGGGCGGTGTGCTGCCGTTGCTGCTGGCGGTGGTGCTGCTGGTGTGGTTGCCGGAGTCGGCGCGTTTTCTGGTGGTGCGCAATCGCGGCACCGACAAGGTGCGCAAGACGCTTGCCCCGATCGCTCCGGCCGTGGTTGCCCAGGCTGCGAGCTTCAGCGTACCGGAGCAGAAGGCCGTGGCTGCGCGCAACGTCTTCGCGGTCATCTTCTCTGGCACATATGGCCTGGGCACCGTGCTGCTATGGCTGACCTACTTCATGGGCCTGGTGATCGTCTACCTGCTGACCAGTTGGCTGCCGACGCTGATGCGCGACAGTGGCGCCAGCCTTGAAACGGCAGCCTTCATCGGTGCGCTGTTCCAGTTCGGCGGCGTACTCAGCGCCGTGGCGGTGGGCTGGGCGATGGACCGCTTCAATCCGCACAAGGTCATCGGCATCTTCTACCTGCTGGCCGGGGTGTTTGCCTACGCGGTGGGTCAAAGCCTGGGCAACATCACGTTGCTGGCTATTCTGGTGCTGGTCGCGGGGATGTGCGTGAACGGAGCACAGTCGGCGATGCCTTCGCTGGCAGCGCGCTTCTATCCGACCCAGGGGCGTGCCACGGGGGTGTCGTGGATGCTGGGCATTGGCCGTTTCGGCGCGATTCTCGGAGCCTGGAGCGGGGCGACGCTGCTGGGGCTGGGCTGGACTTTCGAGCAGGTGCTGACCGCGCTCCTGGTGCCGGCCGCGCTGGCGACCGTCGGGGTTATCGTCAAAGGCTTGGTGAGTCACGCTGACGCCACCTGATCAGGCCTTGGGGGGGGGCTTTTCGCGGGCAAGCCCGCTTCCACAGGGATGGACTGCCCCCAAGAAGTTGGACACAAATCCAACCCTTGGGGCAGTCGAGGGATTGGGCTGGCCTTTAGATTTTGAGCAAGACAGTTACTCCCTTGTGGGAGCGGGCTTGCCTGCGAAAAGGTCGCCACCCGTCATCATCGGTAACGCATTCAAACCGTTCGATAACCGCACAAAAGGTCGATTATCGGATTGTTTCCCCACCCCCGGTCTCCTTAATCTGAGCCCATCGCAGCGACGCTGCACTCAAACCCGACTCAGCCTGACCAGGAGTCTCCAATGGCAGCAATCCTCTCGCTTCATGATGCCGTGAAGCAGTTCGTCCACGACGGCGACAGCGTTGCCCTCGAAGGTTTCACCCACCTGATTCCAACCGCCGCCGGTCACGAAATCATCCGCCAGGGCAAACGCGACCTCACGCTGGTGCGCATGACGCCGGACCTGATCTACGACCAACTGATCGGTGCCGGTTGTGCGCGCAAACTGATCTTCTCGTGGGGTGGCAACCCTGGGGTCGGCTCGCTGCATCGCCTGCGCGACGCCGTGGAGAAACAATGGCCGCACGCGATCGAGATCGAAGAGCACAGCCATGCCGACCTGGCCAACGCCTACGTTGCCGGCGCCTCCGGCCTGCCGTTCGCGGTATTGCGTGCCTACGCCGGCTCCGACCTGCCCAAGGTCAACCCGCTGATCAAGTCGGTCACTTGCCCGTTCACGGGCGAAGTGCTGGCTGCCGTGCCTTCGGTTCGCCCGGATGTCACCGTGATCCACGCGCAGAAAGCCGACCGCAAGGGCAACGTGCTGCTGTGGGGCATCCTCGGGGTGCAGAAGGAAGCGGCCCTGGCCGCCAAGCGCTGCATCGTCACAGTCGAGGAAATCGTCGACGACCTGCAAGCGCCGATGAACGCCTGCGTACTGCCGACCTGGGCGCTCAGCGCAGTGTGCCTGGTACCGGGCGGCGCGCACCCGTCCTACGCCCATGGCTACTACGAGCGCGACAACCGCTTCTACCAGGCCTGGGACCCGATCGCGCGCAACCGCGAATCCTTCACGGCCTGGATCGACACCTACATCCGCGGTACCACCGACTTCACCGAATTCAAGCGCAAGCTGGAGGCTGAACAATGAGCTACTCCACCTCCGAAATGATGACCGTGGCCGCGGCCCGTCGCCTGCGTAACGGCGCCGTCTGCTTCGTGGGGATCGGCCTGCCGTCCAAGGCCGCCAACCTGGCGCGCCTGACCTCGTCGCCTGACGTGGTGCTGATCTATGAGTCTGGCCCGATCGGTGCCAAACCGAGTGTGCTGCCGCTGTCGATCGGCGATGGCGAGTTGGCCGAGACCGCTGACACCGTGGTGCCGACCGGCGAGATCTTCCGCTATTGGCTGCAGGGCGGTCGTATCGATGTGGGCTTCCTCGGCGCCGCCCAGGTCGACCGCTTCGGCAACATCAACACCACCGTGGTCGGTGACTACCACGCGCCCAAGACTCGCCTGCCGGGCGCGGGCGGTGCGCCAGAGATCGCAGGCTCCGCCAAGCAGGTGCTGATCATTCTGAAGCAGTCGCCGCGCGCTTTCGTCGACAAGCTCGACTTCATCACCTCGGTCGGGCACGGCGAGGGCGGCGATTCGCGCAAGCGCCTGGGCCTGCCCGGCGAGGGGCCGGTGGGCATCATCACCGACCTGTGCATCATGGAGCCGGAAGTCGGCACCCACGAATTCGTCGTTACCTCGATCCATCCGGGCGTGACCCGCGAACAGATCGTCGCCGCCACCGGCTGGGCGATTCGCTTTGCCGATGACGTGCAGGCCACCGCCGAGCCGAGCGAGACAGAATTGACCGCTCTGCGTGATCTTGAAGCCCGTACTGCAGCAGCCCATGGCCAGAGCGCAGGAGAAGCCTGATGCGTGACGTATTCATCTGCGACGCGATCCGTACCCCGATTGGCCGTTTCGGCGGCGCCTTGGCTGGTGTGCGCGCCGACGACCTGGCGGCGGTGCCGCTCAAGGCGCTGGTCGAGCGCAACCCGCAGGTTCGCTGGGATCAGCTCGACGAAGTGTTTCTCGGCTGCGCCAACCAGGCCGGCGAGGATAACCGCAACGTCGCGCGCATGGCGCTGCTGCTGGCTGGCCTGCCCGAGAGCATTCCCGGCGTGACCCTCAACCGCCTCTGCGCTTCGGGCATGGATGCGGTCGGCACGGCGTTTCGCGCCATCGCCAGTGGCGAGATGGAGCTGGCCATCGCCGGTGGCGTCGAGTCGATGTCTCGCGCGCCGTTCGTGATGGGCAAGGCCGAGAGTGGCTACTCGCGCAGCATGAAGCTTGAAGACACCACCATCGGCTGGCGCTTCATCAACCCGTTGATGAAGGCGCAGTACGGTGTCGATGCCATGCCTGAGACTGCCGACAACGTTGCCGACGATCAGCGGGTCTCGCGTGCCGACCAGGATGCCTTCGCCCTGCGCAGCCAGCAGAAGGCCGCCGCCGCCCAGGCAGCAGGTTTCTTCGCCGAAGAGATCGTGCCGGTGCGTATCGTCCACAAGAAGGGCGAAACCCTGGTCGAGCAGGATGAACACCTGCGCCCGGACACCACCCTGGAAGCGTTGGCCCGGCTCAAACCGGTCAATGGCGCGGACAAGACCGTCACTGCTGGCAATGCGTCGGGTGTGAACGATGGCGCCGCGGCGCTGATCCTGGCATCGGCCGATGCGGTGAAGAAACACGGCCTGACCCCACGTGCCCGTGTCCTGGGCATGGCCAGTGCCGGCGTGGCGCCGCGGGTGATGGGCATAGGCCCCGTGCCTGCGGTGCGCAAGCTCACCGAGCGCCTGGGTATCGCCGTGGCTGATTTCGATGTGATCGAACTCAACGAAGCCTTTGCCAGCCAGGGCCTGGCGGTGCTGCGCGAGCTGGGCGTGGCGGACGATGCGCCACAGGTCAACCCCAATGGCGGAGCGATCGCCCTGGGGCATCCGCTGGGCATGAGCGGCGCGCGGCTGGTGCTGACGGCGCTGCACCAACTGGAAAAGAGCGGCGGGCGCAAGGGCCTGGCAACCATGTGTGTCGGCGTGGGGCAGGGGTTGGCGCTGGCCATCGAGCGGGTTTGACCTGTGCCGTCCTCTTCGTGGGCAAGCCGCTCACGCCATCCTGTGGGAGCGGGCTTGCCCGCGAAGAGGCCGGACCTGCAAGACATAAGGCTAATGGTCAGCCCCCAAGCGGAACGAGAGTGTTACCGGGTATGTCTAGAATTGATGGTAACCCTCGAGGAGTAAGCACGCCATGACCGCAATCCATTACACGGGCGAGGAGCGTAAAAGCCGTATCTTCGCCATCGTCGGGGCTTCTTCCGGCAACCTGGTGGAGTGGTTCGACTTCTATGTCTATGCCTTCTGCGCCATTTACTTCGCCCCGGCGTTCTTCCCCTCCGACGACCCCACGGTGCAGTTGCTCAACACGGCCGGGGTGTTCGCCGCAGGCTTTCTGATGCGCCCTATCGGTGGCTGGATTTTCGGCCGTCTGGCCGACCGTCACGGGCGCAAGAACTCGTTGATGATCTCGGTGTTGATGATGTGCGCAGGCTCGTTGCTGATCGCCTGCCTGCCGACCTATTCGAGCATCGGTACCTGGGCTCCGGCGCTGCTGCTGTTTGCGCGACTGGTCCAGGGCCTGTCGGTCGGCGGTGAGTACGGCACCACCGCGACCTACATGAGTGAGGTGGCCCTGCGCGGCCAGCGTGGATTCTTCGCCTCGTTCCAGTACGTCACCCTGATCGGCGGCCAGTTGCTGGCGGTGCTGGTGGTGGTGATCCTGCAGCAATTGCTCACTGAAGAAGAACTGCGCGCCTGGGGCTGGCGCATTCCGTTCGTGGTCGGCGCCGTCGCCGCGCTGATTTCGCTGATGCTGCGCCGATCGCTGAAAGAGACCAGCAGTGCCGAGACTCGCCAGGATAAAGATGCCGGCAGCGTCAGTGGCCTGTTCCGCAACCACGCCGCAGCCTTCATCACGGTGCTGGGCTATACCGCTGGCGGTTCGTTGATCTTCTACACCTTCACCACCTACATGCAGAAGTACCTGGTCAACACGGCCGGCATGAACGCCAAGAGCGCCAGCTTCGTGATGACTGGCGCGTTGTTCCTGTTCATGATCCTGCAGCCACTGTTCGGCATGTTGTCCGACCGTATCGGCCGACGTAACTCGATGCTGTTGTTCGGCGCGCTGGGCACTCTGTTCACCGTGCCGTTGCTGATGGCGCTCAAGACCGTGACCAGCCCGTTCATGGCCTTCGTGCTGGTGACCCTCGCGCTGTGCATCGTCAGTTTCTATACCTCCATCAGCGGCCTGGTGAAGGCCGAGATGTTCCCACCTCAGGTGCGTGCCTTGGGTGTGGGCCTGGCCTATGCCGTGGCCAACGCGGTCTTCGGCGGTTCGGCCGAATACGTCGCCCTGGGCTTGAAGACGCTGGGGATGGAGAACACTTTCTACTGGTACGTGACCGCCATGATGGCGGTGGCCTTCCTGTTCAGCCTGCGCCTGCCCAAGCAGGCGGCGTACCTGCACCATGATCACTAAGGACGTTGCATGAGCAACCAACTGTTCGATGCCTACTTCACCGCCCCGGCCATGCGCGAGGTGTTCAGCGACCATGGCCGCCTGCAGGGCATGCTCGACTTCGAGGCTGCCCTGGCGCACGCCGAGGCTGACGCAGGGCTGGTGCCGCACACCGCGGTGGCAGCCATCGAGGCGGCATGCAAGGCCGAGCGCTATGACGTGCAAGCGTTGGCGCAGGCCATTGCGGTGGCTGGCAACTCGGCGATCCCGCTGGTCAAGGCACTGGGCAAGGTGGTTGCCAGTGGCGTGCCGGAGGCCGAGCGTTATGTGCACCTGGGGGCTACCAGCCAGGATGCGATGGACACTGGCCTGGTTCTGCAACTGCGTGCTGCCCTGGGGTTGATCGAGGCAGATCTGGAAAAGCTCGCCGACACCCTCGCACGCCAGGCTTTGCTGCATGCCGACACGCCGCTGGTGGGGCGCACCTGGCTGCAGCACGCCACGCCTGTGACGCTGGGCATGAAGCTGGCCGGTATGCTCGGGGCGTTGACCCGACACCGCCAGCGCTTGCAGGAGCTGCGTCCGCGCCTGTTGTGCCTGCAATTCGGGGGTGCCTCTGGCAGCCTTGCGGCGCTGGGCAGCAAGGCGTTGCCAGTGGCCGAGGCGCTGGCGGCACAACTTGGCCTCGCCTTGCCCGAGCAGCCCTGGCACACCCAGCGCGACCGCCTGGTGGAGTTCGCCTCGGTACTGGGCCTGATTGCCGGCAGCCTGGGCAAATTCGGTCGCGATATCAGCCTGTTGATGCAGACCGAGGCTGGCGAGGTGTTCGAGCCTGCTGCGCCGGGCAAGGGCGGCTCTTCGACCATGCCGCACAAGCGCAACCCTGTGGGTGCAGCGGTGCTGATCGGCGCCGCGACCCGCGTGCCGGGGCTGCTGTCGACGCTGTTCGCCGCCATGCCCCAGGAGCACGAGCGTAGCCTGGGCCTGTGGCATGCCGAATGGGAGACCCTGCCAGACATCTGCTGCCTGGTCTCCGGCGCCCTGCGCCAGGCACAACTGATCGCCGAGGGCATGGAGGTGGACGCCGAGCGCATGCGCCGCAACCTTGAACTGACTCAAGGCCTGGTGCTGGCCGAAGCGGTGAGCATCGTGCTGGCCCAGCGTCTGGGGCGCGACAAGGCCCATCACCTGCTGGAGCAATGCTGCCAGCGCGCGGTGGCCGAACAGCGCCACCTGCGTGCCGTGCTCGGCGACGAGCCACAGGTCACCGAACAGCTGTCTGGCGAAGCGCTCGACCAGTTGCTCGACCCTGCCCATTACCTCGGCCAGGCCCGCGTCTGGGTGGCGCGTGCTGTGGCCGAACATCAACGTTTCACTGCTTGAAGGAGACCGCTGTGGCGCATTTGCAACTGGCCGATGGCGTATTGAACTACCAACTCGAAGGCCCCGAGCACGCCCCCGTGCTGGTGCTGTCCAACTCGCTGGGCACCAACCTGCACATGTGGGATACCCAGATGCCGCTGTGGACCGAACACTTTCGAGTACTGCGCTACGACACGCGCGGTCATGGCGATTCGCTGGTCACCGAAGGGCCGTACAGCATCGAACAACTGGGGCGTGATGTGCTGGCGCTGCTGGATGCTCTGCAGATCGAGCGCGCGCATTTCTGTGGGTTGTCGATGGGCGGCCTGATCGGTCAGTGGCTCGGCATCAATGCAGGTGAGCGTTTGCAGCGTCTGGTGGTGTGCAACACGGCGGCGAAGATCGGATCGCCTGAAACCTGGAATCCGCGCATCGAAATGGTCTTGCGCGACGGCGCCGAGGCCATGCGTGGGTTGCGTGATGCGTCCATCGAACGCTGGTTCACCCCGGCGTGGTCGAGCGAGCACGCGGATCAGGTCAAGCGCATCACCGACATGCTCGCAACCACTTCGCCACAGGGCTATGCCGCCAACTGCGGAGCGGTGCGCGATGCCGATTTCCGCGATCAGTTGGGAGTGATCAGCGCGCCGCTGCTGGTGATTTCCGGGGAGGCCGATGCGGTGACGCCGCCCTCGGGTGGCCTGTACATCCAAGAGCATGTGGCAGGCGCCGAGTACACCGGCTTCCTGGCTGCGCATCTGTCCAATGTCGAGGTCGGCGAGGCGTTCAGCCGTCGCGTGCTCGATTTCCTGTTGGCCCGCTGAGGAGTACGCCATGGATGAGAAACAACGTTACGACGCTGGCATGCAGGTGCGTCGTGCGGTGCTGGGCGATGCCCATGTGGACCGCAGCCTGGAGAAACTCAACGACTTCAATGGCGAGTTCCAGGAGATGATCACGCGCCACGCCTGGGGCGATATCTGGACCCGCCCGGGGTTGCCACGCCACACCCGCAGCCTGATCACCATCGCCATGTTGATCGGCATGAACCGCAACGAGGAACTCAAGTTGCACCTGCGCGCGGCGGCCAACAATGGCGTGACCCGCGAGGAGATCAAGGAAGTGATCATGCAGAGCGCGATCTATTGCGGGATCCCGGCGGCCAATGCGACCTTCCACCTGGCCGAGTCGGTGTGGGATGAGCTTGGGGTCGAGTCGCGGGCCTAGGCCATAGATCCCCACCGAATTCTTCGCGGGCAAGCCCGCGAAGAATTCAGCACTGTTCCAGCATCTACACCGCCGCCTTCTTCCCGCGCACCGCTACCGGCCCGGCGTTGGCTTCCACCTGCTGCCTCAGCCCGGCACACAGCCCAAGCATGAACGCCAGTTCTGCAACCACGAACAGTGGCCCGATGATCAAGCCGCTGACATCGTCGACGAAGGCGGGTTTCCTGCCCTCGTAGGCATGCCCGACGAACTGGATGATCCAGCCCAGCACGAAGGCCCCGAGCCCGGCACTCAGCCACAGCCCGGTGCTTTGCAGCGCCAGCCATTCGCCTGCCCACAGGCACAGCCCCAGCAACACGCCCATCACCAGCCCGAAGCGCAGGTCCAGGCGCAGGTAGAACCACACCGACGCTGCCGCCACCAGCAGCGCTGGCGACAGCCAGATGCCGGCGACAGGCCAGCCGGGTCGTGACAGCAGGATGCTGACCGCCAGCACGATCAACGGAATGCCGACGAAGTGCGTGGCGATGTTGCGCGGGTCGCGATGATAGGCCGCGTATTGACTCAGGTGTTCGACGAGGTTTTTCATTGTTGTTCCTCCATCAGGGGTAGCGACAGCTTGCCCCGTTCATCCGCCGTCGTCTGTCGCCTGGCCGACAGAGTCCGTTCAGAAGAGGTGTCATGGACAACCCCCAAGCCTGGCGTGCGCAGTTGAGCCACGGCCAGTGGTTTCGGCAGTTGCCCGCTCAGGTTCAGGATAGCCTGCTGGCATTGGCGCGTTCACGTGAGCTGGCGGCCGGACAGTGCCTGTTCCAGCGTGGTGATCCGCCCTGCGGTTTGTATGCGGTGCTGGAGGGCGCCATGCGCGTCGGTGCGGTCAGCCGTGAGGGCAAGGAAGCGCTGTTGACGTTGGTCGAGCCGCCTTACTGGTTCGGCGAGATCAGCTTGTTCGATGGCCAGCCACGCACCCACGATGCCTTTGCCGAAGGTGTCACGCAGCTGTTGTGGATCCCTCAGGCCGCGCTGCTCGACTGGTTGGCGCAGCATCCGCAGCACTGGCGCGACCTGGCTTTGCTGATGAGCCACAAGCTGCGCTGGGTGTTCGTCGCGCTTGAGCAGCAGCACTTGCTGGCCGCGGGGCCGCGTGTGGCCCATCGGCTGTTGCAGATCGCCGAAGGCTATGGCGAGCGCGATGTTGCCCAATGGCGCCTGCAATTGTCGCAGGAGCAACTGGCGCTGATGCTGTCCCTGTCGCGCCAGACCATCAACCAGATCCTCAAGGCGCTGGAGCAGGCGGGGGTGGTGCAACTGGGCTATGGCGAAGTGCTGATCCTCGATGCGCCGAGGCTGCGGGAGATGGCCGCGCATCCAGGCTGACCAAGGTATCGATCATCGCCCGTGCTGCCGGTGACAGGCGATAGCCGCTGCGGCTGATCACCCCGCAACGCACGCTCAGCACTTCCAGCCCCGGCGGCAGGTTGCGCCAGTGCAGGCGTACCAGGCGCCCCGCGGCCAGGTCCTCGGCCACGGCTTCCTCGCTGGCGCTGCCGAGAGTATCGCTGGCCAGCACCACGCTGCGCAGCACTGCCAGGTGTTCGGTCTGCAGGTGTGGGATGAAGTCGCTGCGTCCGCTGAGATTGGCCAGGCGCTTGCGTACACCGGGGGTGAGCAGGGCGCTGGCCAGGGGGTAGGCGAACAGGTCGTTGGTCGACAGGCTGTCCTTGGCTAGCAGCGGATGGCCGGGGCGGCAGAAGAACAGGCCCGGGCGCGGGTTGAGGGGCTCGGTGTGGAAGTTGGGGTCGGCCTCGAAGGGGCGGATATCGTCGACGAAGAACTCGATCTGCTCGCGGCGCAGGGCCTGGCCCAGGCGTTCGGCATTGTCCACCAGCAGCTCGGTGCGAATCCCCGGATGCTGGGTGATGAACTGCTGCAGGGCGTCGGGTACCAGTCGTGCAGCCAGGGCTGGGCCGCTGCCGAAATGCAGTTCGCCGGCGTCGAGCTTGGTCATCTGCAGCACGTCGTTGCTCAGTTGTGCGGCCCCCTGAACCAGGCGCCGGGCATGTTGCAGCACCACCTGGCCTTCGGGGGTTGGTTGCAGCGCCTTGTTGCCGCGATCGACCAGGGCGCAGCCGAACTCCTGCTCCAGGCCCTGGATGGCGCGACTGAACGCGGGCTGGGTAATGCCCATGGCTTCGGCAGCGCGGACGAAGCTGCGGTACTCGGTGAGGGCGATGAAATAGCGCAGTTGGCGAAGGTCCATATCGAGATTCTGCGGAGTAGAGAGGGCTCGTTTTAGACCTTGTTACTTATTCCGTCAACGATGGTTTAGTTAGTTGTTTAGCTGTTTTTGTTATTTATAGGGGCGGGTAAGCCCGCCCCCCAAGCGCGGCGCGACTTTCACAACAGGCTGAACGGATAACTCACGATCAGCCTGTTCTCGTCGAAGGCGTTGGTGCTGAAGTCCCTGCGCATGGTGGAGTTGCGCCATTTCACCGACAGGTCCTTGAACGTACCGGACTGGATCACGTACGCCAGTTCGCTCTCGCGCGCCCACTCCTTGCCATCGGTGATGCTGCCGACATGCACGTTGTCCCCCTTGATGTAGCGGTTCATCAGGGTCAGCCCGGGGATGCCGACGGTGGCGAAGTTGAAATCGTGGCGCAGTTGCCAGGAGCGTTCCTTGGCATTCTCGAAGCTGGCGTTGTAGCTGTCGTTGGCCAAGGTGCCGCCGCTGGTGCCGTTGACTCGCATCCACTCGTCATCGCCGCCGACCTTCTGCAGGCCGACATAGAACGTATGACCCTGATAGCGCGCCGAAAGCATGGCCGAGGCGGTGCGGTTGTCCAGCTTGCCGGCACGCTCGGCGCCGTCTTCCTTGCCGATGAAGTAACCCAGGTTCGCCCCCAGGGTCCAGTCGCCCAAGGGCTGGCTGTGCACCAGGTTGAAGTACTGCTGGCGGTAGATATCCTTGAGCTGGGCGTCCCACACCCCGACCAGGGTGCGCTTGTCGTTGAAGCTGTACTCACCCCCTGCAAAGTTGAAGCGGTCGGAGGTGAAGCCCGGGCGGCTGAACAGCGCCATGTCCTCCATGCTGGCGTCGTTGCGCGGGCTGTTGCCACGGAACTGGCCGGCGTACAGGGTCAGCCCGGCGATCTCCCTGGAGGTGATCTGGCCGCCGCGGAAGGTCTGCGGCAGCGAACGACCATCGTCAGAGCGCAGGATCGGCAGTACCGGCATCCATTCGCCGACCTTGAGCTCGGTCTGTGAAATCCTGGCCTTGAGCGCGGCACCCAGGCGGCCGAAGTCGTCGGCGGGGCGACCATCGTCGTGCACCGGCAGCAGCTGCGTGCCGGCCGTCCCCTTGCCGCCATCGAGCTTGACCGAATACAGCCCCAGCACATCGACGCCAAAGCCGACGGTGCCCTGGGTGAACCCGGAACGCGCGTCGAGGATGAAGCTTTGCGTCCATTCCTCGGCCTTGCCCTGGGCCTTGGCAGGGTCGACGAAGTTGCGGTTGATGTAGAAGTTTCGCAGGTTGAGGGTGGCCTTGGCGTCTTCCAGGAAGCCGCCGTCGGCGGCGAGGGCGGGGAGGGCGCAGGACATGGCCAGAAGGCCCGGCAGCAGGGGGCGTGCGGGTTGCAAAATGCTCATCTGTCGTGGATCTCTTGTTTTTATGGGCGAGTCGGAGCGCTGCGGCCGGAGGCTGCAGGTCGACGCTTTATTGATGAACTTGTGCAACGTTGCGTGAAGGATGGTGCGTGATCGGAGCTGCGGCGAGCAATTCGTCGGAAGTGGAACGGGGCGATAATCGAACGCATTGTGTGAGGCGGGGTGTTGTTGCCGGAAAACAAAAAGCCCACCGCGAGGGTGGGCTTGATGCTTTTGCCGGATCACTCAGCCTTTGGGCGAGTCCACCGAAGCCTGCTGGTTGGCCTGTCCGGTCTGCTCGTACCAGCCACCGCCGAGCGCCTTGTACAGGTTGACCTCGCTGGTCAGCTGCGACAGGCGATCGCTGATCAGCGCCTGCTGGGCACTGAACAGGTTGCGCTGGGCGTCGAGGAAGGTCAGGTTGCTGTCGATACCGATGCGGTAGCGACGCTCAGCCAGACGGTAGTAATCCTGGTTGGCGGCAACCAGGTCACGCTGGGCCTGCAACTGCTCTTCGAAGGTCTTGCGCGCCGCCAGGCCATCGGAGACTTCCTGGAAGGCGGTCTGGATGGTCTTTTCGTACTTGGCGACGTTGATGTCCTTCTGGATCTTCGAGTAGTCCAGGCTGGCGCGCAGGCTGCCGGCGTTGAAGATCGGCAGGTTGATCTGCGGTTGGAACAGCCAGGTCCCCGAACCACCCTTGAACAGCCCGCCCATGTCCGGGCTCAGGGTGCCGGCGTTGGCGGTCAGGCTGATGCTCGGGAAGAACGCCGCGCGGGCTGCGCCGATGTTGGCGTTGGCAGCTTTGAGCAGGTGTTCGGCTTCCTGGATGTCCGGACGCCGCTGCAGCAGGTCGGACGGCAGGCCCGCTGGCACGTCGGCCAGTTGGTCGGCGTCGAGCTTCAGCGAGGCCGGCAGGTCCGCCGGTACACCGGTGCCCAGCAGCACGGTCAGGCTGTTCAGGTCCTGCGCCACCAGGCGCTGGTACTGCGACAGCTTGACCCGCGCGCCTTCGACAGCGGTGCGCGCCTGGCTCAGGTCAAGTGCGGAGGCCACGCCGACCTCGTTGCTGCGGCGGGTCAGGTTGTAGCTTTCTTCGTAGGTCTTGAGCGTTTCTTCGGTCAGCTTCAGCAGCGCCTGGTCGGCCTGCCAGGTGTAGTAGGCGTTGGCCACGCTGGCCACCAGGCTGATCTGCGTGGAGCGACGTGCCTGCTCGCTGGACAGGTAGGTCTCCAGTGCCTGTTCACTCAGGCTGCGGACGCGGCCGAACAGGTCCAGCTCATAGGCGCTGACGCCCAACGTTGCCGAGTACTGGCTGGTGATGTTCGCTTCGCCGGTCTGCGACAGGTTGCCCGGAACCCGCTGACGGCTGCCGCTGCCGGTGGCCGAGACCGCCGGGAACAGGTCGGCGCGCTGGATGCGGTACTGCGCACGGTAGGCATCGATGTTCAACGCGGCCACACGCAGGTCGCGGTTGTTGACCAGCGAGGTCTGGATCAGCTTCTGCAGCGCCGGGTCGTGGAAGAACTGGCGCCAGCCCTGTTCGGCGGCGGCCACGTCTGCCGACTGGGTCGGCGAGTACGCAGGGCCTTGCGGCCACTGCGCGGCCACCGGCGCTTCCGGGGTCTGGTAGTCAGGAATAAGCGAGCAGCCGCCGAGAATGAAAGCGGTTACCGCCAGGGACAACAAAGACTTGGTCATTGCCCAGCCTCATTACGTGGAGTTTCAGGGGTGGCGTCGGTGTGCGGCTCTTTGCTGCCGAACAGCGACGACACTGCTACGAAGAACAGCGGTACCCAGAAGATCGCCAGCACAGTCGCACTGATCATGCCGCCGATCACCCCGGTGCCGATCGCGTGCTGGCTGCCAGAGCCTGCGCCGCTGGCGATGGTCAACGGTACCACGCCGAGGATGAATGCCAGAGAGGTCATGATGATCGGGCGCAGACGCATGCGGCACGCCTCGATCGTCGCATCGAACAGGCTCTTGCCCTGTTCGTGCAGCTCTTTGGCGAACTCGACGATCAGGATGGCGTTCTTCGCCGCCAGGCCGATGGTCGTCAGCAGGCCGACGAGGAAGTACACGTCATTCGACAGCCCGCGCATGCTGGTGGCGATCAGTGCACCGATGATACCCAGCGGCACCACCAGCACGACGGCGATCGGGATCGACCAGCTTTCGTACAGCGCTGCCAGGCAGAGGAACACGAACAGCAGCGAAAGGGCGAACAGCGCCGGCATCTGCGAACCGGAGAGCTTCTCCTCGTAGGACATGCCGGTCCAGGAGTAGCCGATGCCCGACGGCAGTTCGCCGACGATGCGTTCGACCTCGGCCATGGCCTCACCGGTACTGTAGCCAGGCGCCGGGGCACCGAGGATCTCGACTGCTTCCACGCCGTTGTAACGCGACAGCTTCGGCGAGCCGTAGGTCCATTCACCGGAGGCGAAGGAGGAGAACGGCACCATCTCGCCCTGGCCGTTGCGCACGTACCACTTCTGCAGGTCTTCGGGGCTCATGCGGGCACTGGAGTCGCCCTGGATGTACACCTTCTTGACCCGGCCACGATCGATGAAGTCGTTGACGTAGCTGCCACCCAGCGCGATCGACAGGGTGTTGTTGATGTCGGCAATGGTGACGCCCAGGGCACTGGCGCGCTCATCGTCGACGATCAGCTGGTACTGCGGCTCGTCGTTCAGGCCGTTGGGGCGCACGGCGGAGAGGATCTTGCTCTGCGAGGCCTTGGCCAGGAACTGGTTGCGCGCTTCCATGAGCTTCTCGTGGCCGACGCCGGCACGGTCCTGGAGGAACACGTCGAAGCCGGTGGCGTTACCCAGTTCGAGCACTGCTGGCGGTGCGAAGGCGAACACCATCGCATCGCGGAAGCTGAAGAAGTGCTGCTGGGCGCGGGTCGAGAGATTGAACACGCTGTTCTCGGCCGAACGCTCGCCCCAAGGTTTGAGCATGATGAACGCCATGCCCGAGCTCTGGCCACGACCGGCGAAGTTGAAACCGGTCACGGTGAACACCGACGACACGGTGTCGGCTTCGTCCTTGAGAAGGTATTCGCGCATCTTGTCGACGACCACCTGGGTGCGTTCGGCACTGGAACCGGCCGGGGTCTGCACCTGGGCGAAGAGCACGCCCTGGTCTTCTTCAGGCAGGAACGCGGTGGGGATGCGAGTGAACAGCCAGATCATGCCCACCACGATCAGCGCATAGGCCAGCAGGAACGGGATCTTGTTGCGCAGGATGGTACCGACACTGCGCTCGTAGCCCTTTACGCTGCGGTCGAAGTTACGGTTGAACCAGCCGAAGAAGCCGCCCTTGGCCGTGTGGTGCTCACCCTTCTTCAACGGCTTGAGCATGGTCGCGCACAGCGCCGGGGTGAAGATCAGTGCCACCAGCACCGACAGGCCCATGGCCGATACGATGGTGATCGAGAACTGGCGGTAGATCACGCCGGTGGAGCCGCCGAAGAAGGCCATCGGCAGCAGTACCGCCGAAAGCACCAGGGCAATACCCACCAGTGCGCCCTGAATCTGCTGCATCGAGCGCTTGGTCGCTTCCTTGGGGGGCAGCCCTTCTTCGGACATCACCCGCTCGACGTTTTCCACGACGACGATGGCATCGTCCACCAGCAGGCCGATGGCCAGGACCATTGCGAACATGGTCAGGGTGTTGATGCTGAAGCCTGCGGCGGCAAGGATGCCGAAGGTGCCCAGCAACACCACCGGAACGGTCATGGTGGTGATGATGGTGGCGCGGAAGTTCTGCAGGAACAGGTACATCACCAGGAACACCAGGACCACGGCTTCGATCAGGGTGTGGATTACCCCGCTGATCGATTCGGTGACCACTGGCGTGGTGTCATACGGGAACACTGCCTTGACCCCGGGCGGGAAGAACGGCTCGAGGTCGCTGATGGTCTTGCGCAAAGCCTTGGCGGTATCCAGGGCGTTGGCGCCGGTTGCCAGCTTGACCGCCAGGCCCGATGCCGGCTTGCCGTTGAACTGTGCGCTGACCGCGTAGTTCTCGCCGCCCAGCCCGACCTTGGCGACGTCACGCAGGCGCACCTGCGAGCCATCGCTGTTGACCTTGAGCAGGATCTTCTCGAACTGCTCGGCGGTCTGCAGGCGAGTCTTGCCGATGATGGTGGCGTTGAGCTGGGTACCCGGCATCGCTGGCAGGCCACCGAGCTGGCCGGAAGAAACCTGCACGTTCTGCGCAGTGACGGCGGTACGTACATCAACCGGGGTCAACTGGAACTTGTTGAGCTTGGCCGGATCGAGCCAGATACGCATGGCGTACTGGGCACCGAACACCTGGAAGTCACCCACGCCGGCAGTCCGCGAGATCGGGTCCTGCATGTTGGAGACGATGTAGTTCGCCAGGTCGTCCTTGGTCATGCTGCCATCTTCGGACACCAGGCCGATCACCAGCAGGAAGTTCTTCACTGCCTTGGTGACACGGATACCTTGCTGCTGCACTTCCTGCGGCAGCAGCGGGGTGGCCAGGTTGAGCTTGTTCTGCACCTGCACCTGCGCGGTGTCGGCGTTGGTACCCTGCTCGAAGGTAGCGGTGATGGTCATGCTGCCGTCGGAGTTACTTTCCGAAGACACGTAGCGCAGGTTGTCGATACCGTTGAGCTGCTGCTCGATGACCTGTACCACGGTGTCCTGCACGGTCTGCGCCGAGGCGCCCGGGTAGGTCACGGCGATGGCGATGGCCGGCGGCGCGATGCTGGGGTACTGGTTGATCGGCAGTTTCAGGATCGACAAGGCCCCGACCAGCATGATCACCAAGGCGATCACCCAGGCGAAGATCGGGCGATCGATAAAGAACTTCGACATGGTTTACTCCGCTTTGGCGTCGGCTTTCGCGGCGCTGGCCTGTTCAGGGCTGCCCGGCTTCTTGACGTTGGTGGCTTCGCTGACCTTGACCTCGACACCTGGACGCACGAACTGCAGCCCCTCGGTGATCAGGCGGTCGCCCGGATTGAGGCCTTCCTCGATCAGCCACTCGTTGCCCAGCGTGCGGCTGGCCTTGAGTTGACGCAGTT
Source organism: Pseudomonas sp. S44 (assembly GCF_016624805.1). Lineage (NCBI taxonomy): Bacteria > Pseudomonadati > Pseudomonadota > Gammaproteobacteria > Pseudomonadales > Pseudomonadaceae > Pseudomonas > Pseudomonas sp. S44. The sequence goes on along the minus strand of NZ_JACVTY010000032.1, from coordinate 33,444 downwards.
CCACCTTGTTATCCTTGTTCACCACCAGTGCCGTGGGCGAGCCCTTGAGGTCGCGGGTCACACCTTGCTGTGGGGCTAGGATCGCGTTGGCATTGACACCAGCTTGCAGGCGGGCATGCACGAACATGCCCGGCAGGAGGGTGTGGTCCGGGTTGGCGAACACCGCACGCAGGGTCACCGAGCCCGTGGTTTCATCGACCGAGACTTCGGAGAACTCCAGGCGACCTTCACCGGCGAACGTGCTGCCGTCTTCAAGCACCAGTTGCACCTTCGCGGCATTGTCGCCAGCCTTCTGCAGCCGGCCGCTTTCCAGATCACGGCGCAACTTGAGCAGTTCGGCGGTGGACTGAGTAACGTCGACGTAGATCGGGTCGAGCTGCTGGATGGTGGCCATGGCGTTGGTCTGGCCATTGCTCACCAGCGCGCCTTCGGTGACCGACGAGCGTCCGATGCGACCGCTGATCGGCGCCAGCACCTTGGTGTAGCGCAGGTCGATCTGCGCGCTCTTGAGCGAGGCTTCGGCCTGCAATCGTTTGGCATTGGCGTCGTCATATTCCTGTTTGGAGACGGCCTGCTCGTCGATCAGCTGCTTGTAGCGCTCGGCCAGCGAGCGGGTAGCCTGAAGGTTGGCCTGGGCATTACCCAGGTTGGCTTCATAGACGGCGGGATCGATCTGGTAGAGCTGCTGCCCTTCCTTGACGTCGCTGCCTTCCTTGAACAGGCGCTTGAGAATGATGCCATTGACCTGTGGACGGACTTCGGCGACGCGATAGGCGCTGGTGCGCCCTGGCAGTTCCGAGGTCAGGGTGAAGGCCTGCGGCTGCAGGGTGACGACGCCGACCTGAGGAGCCTGCGCTGCAGGCGCGGCTTCTTCTTTCTTGCAGCCACTGAGCAGGGTTGCAAGGGCGACGGCGGAAACCAGGGCGGTAACGGCTGGCTTGAATTGCATGAGGATCCTCGGGTCGCAGGAGCAGGGGGAGCTCAAGAATAGTGGAAGAGTCTTGTCAGAAAAATCGCTATCGAGTGGATTAGTAGCTTACTAACGAATATACTTACATTCATGGTTGTTTGTAAATACCGCGTGGTGGTACCAGGCTACTACCGCAAAACGTGATTAATGCATCCGGGAGTCGCCCTGCAGAGGCGAACCCGGCCCAAAGCCCAGGCGATTCTTGTGCCGGGCTCAGATGAGGTTGAGCTGCCATGGTCCGTCGAACCAAAGAGGAAGCCCAGGAAACCCGCGCCCAGATCATCGAGGCGGCGGAAAAGGCTTTCTACAAGCGCGGAGTTGCGCGAACCACCTTGGCCGATATCGCCGAGATCGCGGGCGTCACCCGTGGTGCGATCTACTGGCATTTTAGTAACAAGGCCGAGCTGGTCCAGGCGCTGCTCGACAGTTTGCATGAGACCCATGACCATCTCGCGCGTGCCAGCGAAAGCGAGGACGAGCTCGATCCGCTCGGCTGCATGCGCAAGCTGCTGTTGCAAGTGCTCAACGAGCTGGTACTGGACGCCAGGACCCGGCGTATCAATGAAATCCTGCATCACAAGTGCGAGTTCACCGATGAGATGTGTGAAATCCGCCAGCAGCGACAAGGCGCCATCGTCGAATGCCACGAAGGCATTTCCCGCGCCTTGGCCAATGCGGTACGCCGTGGCCAGTTGCCCGCCGACCTGGATGTCGAGCGGGCGGCCATCGCCATGTTCGCCTATGTCGACGGCCTGATCGGGCGCTGGTTGCTGCTCCCGGACAGCTTCGACCTGTTGCGCGATGCGCAAAAATGGGTCGACACAGGGTTGGATATGCTGCGCTTGAGCCCGGCCCTGCGCAAATGACACTTTGTTAAGGATTGTGATGAAGTTTTTCCCGGCAGGATTAAGCCGGGGTTAAAAGGGCCGCTTTGCGGCCCTGGCCTTTTCAATGCCCCCGTAACTGCCGGTCTGGCAACGCCAGTGCCGCCAGCAGCCCCAGCACTGCCGCGGCGGCACTGGCCAGCAGCAGGTACCGGAACGTCACCAGCAGATGCGCCTGGGTCGCCGGATCCGTCTCGCCGCCCTTCAGGCTGCCCAGCAGCGGGTTGCCCAGCACCTCGAGCCCTCCGAGATGCAGCAGCGCCAGCAGCAGGCTGGACATGCAGGCCACGCCCATCGCCCCACCCAACGAGCGGAACAGGTTGGTGGTGCTGGTGGCCACACCGATATCCTTCATGTCCACCGCGCTCTGCGTCCCCACCAGCGAGGTCGGGAACTGCAGCCCGCAGGCGATACCGGTCAACAGCATGAACAACCCGCCCAGCCAGGCTGACTGCGGCGGTGTGAAGGCCATGCCGAGGATCGCCAGCGGCATCAGCAGTGCGCCCGCCAGGATCTGTGGTTTGTAGCGACCGGTGAATGTCGTCAGGCGGCCTGCGCTGAAGGCTCCCAGTGGCAACCCCATCGCCAACGGCAGCAGGTGCAGCGCGGCACTGTCGGCGCCGGCACCGGTGATGCTCTGGAAGCGCAGCGGCATGAGCATGGTCAGCGAGATCGACTGGAAGCTGGCGAAGAAGATCACGCACCAGCACAGCACGGCGACCCGATTGCCGAACAGTTTCAGTGGCAACAGCGGCTCCTGGGAGCGGCGTTCGTGGGCGACGAACAGCACCAGGCCCAGTACCGCGCAGGCAAACAGGGCCAGCACCGGCGCCGCGGTCCAGGCATGCCCTTGACCCACCAGGGTGATGCCCAGCAACAAACTGCCCAGGCCCAGGATCAGCAGCAGTGCACCGATATAGTCGACCTGTGCTTCCCGGCGTTGGACCGGCATGCCCATCAGCGCGCGGCGGATCACCCACCAGGCGCAAAGCCCCAGCGGCAGGTTGATCCAGAACACCCAGCGCCACGACAGGTATTCGGTCAGCCAGCCGCCGAGCACCGGGCCAGCCACGCTGGCCAGGGCGTACATGCTGCTGAAATAACCCTGGTAGCGCCCGCGCTCGCGAGGCGGGACGAAGTCGCCGATGATCGCCTGGCTGACCGAGACCATGCCGCCCGCGCCGATGCCCTGCAGCACGCGCGCCAGCACCAGTTGTTCCATGTTCTGTGCCAGGGCGCAGAAGATCGAGGCCAGGGTGAACAGTGCGGTGCCGGTGAGGATCATGCGCCGACGGCCATACAGGTCGCCCAGCTTGCCGTAGATCGGCACGGCCACGGTCATGGCAACCATATAGCCGGAGATGACCCATGCCAGCAGGCCGACATCGTTGAACTGGGCAGAAATGGCCGGCATGGAGACGGCGACGATGGTCTGGTCGAGGGCACCAAGAAGAATCGCCAGCATCAGCGCGCTGAGCACGCTACGCAAGTCGGCGGGGGGCAGGGCGGCGGTCACGGGGTCACACCTTGTGGTCGGAGGTAGTGAAATTGTGCTGTTCGTCGGCGGCCCGTGGCGAGTGAAATGGCTGCGAACGAGACGGGGATTGTAACCTGAGTTAGGTAGCTTCCTATGTACTGTCTGCATCGCCTATGCACGATCGGCATAAGCGCTTTCACACGAACGCGCATGGCCGCGTGATATCGTGCAGGTTCATAGCAGCCGAAATACACTGGTTTGCACCCATTTGGTGCATTGTGACCCAGGTTTCCGCATCGCTGTAATCCCGCACTTCTCTTCCACTCTCTGCATGTCATGCCTATGGCAGGGCGGAGGGTCCCGGTTCAGGGGCGGTAGTCAGCCAGTTCGACTTTTCACGTTTATGCGGAGTGATCATGCCCAAGGCTTCCCACCAAGATCTGCGTTTTGCCTTCCGCGAACTGCTCGCGTCGGGTTCGTGCTATCACACAGCTTCAGTCTTCGACCCGATGTCGGCGCGCATTGCCGCAGACCTGGGCTTTGAAGTCGGTATCCTCGGCGGCTCGGTCGCTTCCCTGCAGGTGCTCGCCGCCCCGGACTTCGCCCTGATCACCCTGAGCGAATTCGTCGAGCAGGCCACACGCATTGGCCGCGTCGCCCAGTTGCCCTTCATCGCCGATGCCGACCATGGTTATGGCAACGCGCTGAACGTCATGCGTACGGTAATCGAGCTGGAGCGCGCCGGCGTGGCGGCGCTGACCATCGAAGATACCCTGCTGCCGGCCCAGTTCGGTCGCAAGTCCACCGACCTGATCTCGGTGGAAGAGGGCGTCGGCAAGATCCGTGCAGCGCTGGAAGCGCGAGTCGACTCGTCGCTGTCGATCATTGCCCGGACCAACGCTGGCGTACTGACCACCGAGGAAATCATCGTCCGCACCCAGAGCTACCAGAAGGCCGGTGCCGACGGTATCTGCATGGTCGGGGTGAAGGATTTCGAGCAACTGGAGCAGATCACCGAGCACCTGAACGTGCCGCTGATGCTGGTCAGCTACGGCAACCCGAACCTGCGTGACGACGAGCGCCTGGCGCGCCTGGGCGTGCGCATCGTGGTCGATGGCCATGCGGCGTACTTCGCTGCGATCAAGGCCACCTACGACTGCCTGCGATTGCAGCGCGGGCAGCAGAACAAGTCCGAGAACCTCAGCGCCACCGAGCTTTCGCACACCTACACCCAGCCTGAGGATTACATCCGCTGGGCCAAGGAGTACATGAGCGTCGAGGAGTGACCGACAGGCGTTGTCGGGCTACCTGAGGGCGCTCAGCGTTGCGGTGTGCGGGACGCAGTGCTCGTGTGCGCAACTGGCTGCGGTACTGGGCTGGCTGCGCAACAGCTCGACGCGCCAGCAGGCCGAACCATAGAGCCCGGCCACGGCGACCAGGGCCAGGACGATCACGCACCGTCTGGATTTGATGCCCATGTTGCCTACCTCCTGCTGTGACCACAGGTGATACTTGCAAGCATAGGTCAGGTCGCAGCAATTGCCTGGAGCGAACATCGAGATCGGTGCGATTTGCGTCACAGCGGCGCAAGGCCGCTCCACGCACTAATCCAGCTCCCGATCCCACTCCGGTTCTTCGCTGAAGCGTTGGGCAAGAAAGTCCAGCATGCTGCGCAAGGTCGCGGGCATGTGTTTGCGTGAGGTGTAGACCGCATTGAGGTTCAGCTCCCGCGGTCGCGCCAGGGGCAGTAGTTTCACCAACTCGCCGCGACGCACTGCGCAGGCGGCCTGGTAGGTCGGCAGCATGGCGATTCCGGCACCGGCCAGGGCGGCCTTCTGCAAGGTCAGGGCTTCGTTGGCGCTGATATTGCCCTGCACGGGCACCGCGACCTGTTCACCGGCCACCTCGAAATGCCACAGGCTGTGGCCGAAGTAGGCGTGGGTCAGGCAGTTGTGCTGGGTCAGGTCCTCGACTCGCTGCGGCGTGCCGTACTCGCGCAAGTAGGCGGGGCTGGCGCAGACCACCGAACGGCAGACGCTCAGGCGTCGGGCAATCAGGTTCGGGTCCAGGTCGTTGCTGGTGCGGATCGCCAGGTCGATGCGCTCGTCAACCAGGTTGACCGTGCGATCGAGCATCTGCAACTCCACCTTCACCCCCGGATAGCGTTTCACGTACTCCGCCACCGCATCCACCAACTGCGCCTGACCGAACGAGGTGCTCACGCTGATGCGCAACTCGCCGCGCGGCGCATCTTCAGGCGCACGCACCGCTGTCTGCAGGTCGCAGGCCAGTTCCAGCATCTGTCGGCAGCGTGGCAGGGTGTCCAGGCCCGCGGCGGTCAGGCTCAGCTTGCGCGTGGTGCGCTGCATCAAGCGTGCGCCGACCCACTCCTCAAGCTCCGCGAGATAGCGCGACACTACAGGCCTGGAAAGCTCCAGGTGATCTGCCGCAGCCGACTGGCTACCCAGGTCGACGACGGTGACGAACACACGCATGGCGTTCAGACGGTCCATGATTTGCCCGATTTCAGAAACAAACTATGTTCAAGCATCGCATTTTTTGTGATGGATCGGGCAACTAAGCTGTGCTCCATCGTCCCGCTTTCAGGAACCTCACCATGTCGATTTTCACTCCACTGCGCAGTCTGATGCTGGCCTGTGTCGCCCTGACGGGCCAGGCAATGGCGGCCGATCCGCTGCACCTGGATGTCTACAACCCAGGCCATGACGCACTGTTCCCGGTCAGTTCGGTGATCGTCAGTGGCGAGCGGGAGGCTGTGCTGGTGGATGCGCAGTTCGGCAAGGCCCAGGCCGAGCAGGTGGCTGAGCGCCTGCGTGCCAGTGGCAAGCGGCTGACCACCATCTACATCAGCCATGGCGATCCGGACTATTACTTCGGCCTCGACACCCTGACCCAGGCGTTTCCAGACGCCAAGGTGGTCGCCTCCGCTGCCACTGTGGCGCACATCCGCCAGACCATGGACGCCAAGCTGGCCTACTGGGGGCCGCAGATGGGCGCCGACAAGCCCGCGAAACTGGTCGTACCCCAGGTGTTGGCCGGTAACCGTCTCGAGCTGGAGGGGCAGGCGCTCGAAGTCGTTGGCCTGGACGGCCCGCAGCCCGAGCGCAGCTTCGTCTGGATTCCCTCGATCAAGGCGGTGGTCGGTGGTGTGGTGGTTTCCGAGAACATTCACGTATGGATGGCTGACACCCAGTCTGCCCAATCCCAAACCGACTGGCTGGCAACGCTTGCACACATCGAAAAACTCGCCCCGCGCACGGTGATCCCAGGCCACTACCTGGGACAGAGCAGCCGTTCGCTGGATGCCGTGCGCTTCACCGCAGGCTACATCCGCGCCTTCGACAGCGAAGCGGCCAAGGCTCGTGATGCGGCGGCGCTGATTGCTGCAATGAGCAAGCGTTATCCGAACCTGGCCGATGAAAGTTCCCTGGAGCTCGGGGCCAAGGTCGCAAAAGGCGAAATGAAGTGGTAACCCCCTTACAACCCTGATGGAGTGTTTCCCATGAGCAAGATCGCAATCATCGGTGCCACCGGCCGCGCCGGCAGCCAGTTGCTGGAAGAGGCTCTGCGCCGTGGCCACAGCGTGGTCGCCATCGCACGCGATACGTCTTCGCTGCAGGGCCGTGAAGGTGTCACGGTCAAGGCGCTGGATGCCAAGGACAGTGCTGCGCTGCAGGCGGCAGTCACAGGCGTGGACGCTGTGCTGAGCGCTGCGCACTTCTCCACCCTTGCGCCGCAGGCGATCATCGAGCCGGTCAAACGCGCCGGGGTCAAGCGACTGCTGGTGGTCGGCGGTGCCGGCAGCCTGCTGCTGCCGTCGGGGCAGCGGGTGATCGACAGCCCGGACTTCCCCGAGGCGTACAAGGCCGAGGCCAGCGCCGGCGTGGGCTTTCTCGATACCTTGCGCCAGGAGCCGACCCTCGACTGGACCTTCCTTTCGCCTTCGGCCGAGTTCGTCGAGGGTGAGCGCAGCGGGCGCTATACGCTGGGCAAGGATCACCTGCTGATCGGCGCCGATGGCAAGAGCTGGATCACCTTCGCCGACTACGCCATTGCCTTGATCGACGAACTGGAAAAGCCTGCCCATACGCGCCAGCGCTTCACTGTCGGCTACTGAGGTGTCGCTGCCAGTTTTTCGCAGGTGAATCGCGGCGCAGTACATGCTGCCGAGCTCATGGGGTCGCAGGGCCGCTAAAGACTGGCGCGTGCCTGCAGCCACTCCAGTAATTCGCCCAGCCCCGGCGGCAGGCTTTTCGACGGGCAGACCAGGTAATAGCCTTTGCCCGTCATCACCTTCAGCGCAAAGGGCATGCATAACCGCCCACTGCGCAGGTCATCGCCGATCAGCGCCCAGTCGCCGATGGCCACCCCGGTCCCCTGGGAGGCCATGGCCATCGCCATGTCCAGTGTCTCGAAATGCTGGCGTCGGCCCTGTGGCTCGAACGCAGCGCCGGCCGCTTGCAGCCACAGGCGCCAGTCACGCTCGTCGCGCGAGGGGTGCAGCAGCATGTGCCGCGCCAGGTCCTCCACTCGCTCCAGAGGCATGCCGCCTTGCAGCAACGAGGGGGCGCACACCGGTGTCAGTTGCTCGTCGAACAGCTTGCGCACCAGCGATCCCTGGGCGGGCGGGCTGCCATACACCACTGCCGCATCGAAGCCTTCATGACGAAAGTCCACGCCGTGCTGCACCGTCGTGGTCAGTTCCACCGGCACATCCGGGCGCAGCGCCTGCCATTCCATCAGCCTCGGCAGTAGCCAACGCATCACGCAGGTCGGGGCTTTGAGCTGCAAGGTAGCGGTGCGCGCGCCAACCTCGCGCACGCCCTGTTCGATCAGGGCGAACACTTGCTGCACCCGCGGCAGCCAGTCCTGACCTTCACGGGTCAGGCTCAGGCCACGGGCCTGGCGCTGAAACAAGGGGTAGCCGAGTTGCTCCTCGAGCCCGGCGATCTGGCGGCTGACAGCGCCCTGGGTGATGTGCAGATGCTGGGCGGCACGGGTGAAATTGCAGTGCTGGGCGGTGACCAGGAAGGTGTGCAGGGCGGGCAGGGGAGGGAGTCGTTTCATCGTGGCGAGCCATGATCTGGAGACATGGCTAGTATGTGTTTTTTTGCATTGTCGCGGTAGCCGCAGCTTGATTCCATGAGCACTGATTTCAACAAGAATCAGGGTAAAGACGATGGCAACCTGTGGCGAAGTACTGGTCAAACTCCTCGAAGGCTATGGCGTAGACCATGTGTTCGGGATTCCCGGCGTGCATACCGTGGAGCTCTATCGCGGGCTTGCGCGCTCGTCGATCCGTCATGTCACGCCGCGCCACGAGCAGGGCGCCGGCTTCATGGCCGACGGCTACGCGCGTACGCGCGGCAAGCCGGGAGTGTGCTTCATCATCACCGGCCCCGGCATGACCAACATCACCACGGCCATGGGCCAGGCCTATGCCGACTCGATCCCCATGCTGGTGATCTCAAGCGTGCAATCGCGCAATGCACTGGGCGGTGGGCGCGGCAAGCTGCATGAGCTGCCGAACCAGTCTGGGCTGGTGGCGGGCGTTTGCGCGTTTTCCCAGACCCTGATGAGTGCCGATGACCTGCCGCAGGCGCTGGCCCGCGCCTTCGCCGTGTTCGACGGTGCCCGGCCACGCCCTGTGCATATCGAGATCCCGCTGGATGTGCTGGTCGAGCCAGCCGACCACCTGCTGCAGGCTCGCCCGGTGCGCACCAGCCGTGCGGGCGCCGCGCCGCAGGTGGTGGCACAGATGGCCGAGCGTCTGGCCAAGGCCCAGCGCCCGTTGATCCTCGCCGGTGGCGGTGCGCTGGCGGCAGGCGAGGCCCTGGCGCAACTGGCCGAGCAGCTCCAGGCGCCGGTGGCCCTGACCATCAATGCCAAGGGCCTGCTGCCGGTTGCTCATCCGTTGCAGATCGGCTCGACCCAATCGCTGCCGGCAACCCGTGCCCTGGTTGCCGAGGCCGACGTGGTACTGGCCATTGGTACCGAGCTTGCCGAAACCGACTACGACGTGACCTTCAAGGGCGGATTCGAGATCCCCGGCAGCCTGCTGCGCATCGACATCGATCCAGACCAGACCGTACGCAACTACCTGCCTGAGCTGGCACTGGTCGCCGATGCCAAGCTGGCTGCCGAAGCCCTGGTTGCAGCGTTGGCCGAGCAGCCTGCGGTGCGTGACGAACGCTGGGGCGCTGCCCGTGCCGAGCGCCTGCGCAACGACCTGGCTGCTGGCTGGGACCAACCGACCCTGAGCCAGACCCTTCTGCTTACCGCGATACTGGAAACCTTGCCCGATGCCGTGCTGGTGGGTGACTCGACCCAGCCGGTCTACACCGGCAACCTCACCCTCGACCTTGCGCGTCCGCGTCGCTGGTTCAATGCGTCGACCGGCTACGGCACGCTCGGCTATGCCTTGCCAGCTGCGATGGGCGCCTGGCTTGGCAGTGCTGAAGTCATGGCTGAACGCGCCCCGTCGGTGTGCCTGATCGGTGACGGCGGCCTGCAGTTCACCCTGCCGGAACTGGCCAGTGCAGTCGAGGCACAGGTACCGCTGATCGTGCTGCTATGGAATAACCAGGGTTACGAAGAGATCAAGAAGTACATGGTCAATCGCGCCATCGAGCCTGTGGGCGTTGACATCCACACCCCCGACTTCATCACCGTGGCGCAGGGGCTGGGGGCTGCGGCCGAACATGTCGGCGATGTGGCGCAGTTGCAGGCTGCGCTGGTGCTGGCGGTCGAGCGCAAGGGGCCGACCCTGATCCAGGTGGACCAGGCACAGTGGCAGGCAGCGGTGGCCGGCTGAGGCGCGCGCGGGCTTGCAGATTCAACCCGCGCTCGAGCGCAGGCGCGCCATGTCGCGAATTGGCGGCGCGCCGTACAGCCGGCTGTACTCCCGGCTGAACTGCGACGGGCTTTCATAGCCCACCCGATACCCCGCCACCGCGGCCTCCAACCCATCGTTGAGCATCAGGCGCCGGGCTTCCTGCAGTCGCAGTTGCTTCTGATACTGCAACGGGCTCATGGACGTCACGGCCTTGAACCTGTGGTGCAGGGTCGAGGTGCTCAGGTTCACTTCCCGGGCCAGTTCCTCGATGCGCAGCGGCAGGTGGAAATGCTTGTTGAGCCAGGTGATCGCCTGGCTCACGCGGTGGGTCTGGCTGTTGGCCAGGGCAATCTCGTACAGGCGATGCCCCTGCGGCCCGCGCAGCAGGCGGTAGAGGATTTCGCGGCGAAACAGCGGGGCCAGCATCGGGATGTCCCGCGGGCTATCGAGCAAGCGGACCAGGCGCAGCAGGGCATCGAGCAGGTGCGCATCGGTCTTCTCTACATACAGCCCAAGCCCGGACTGCACGCTGGGCACCAGCATCGGGCCGCTTTCGGCAATCAACTGGCTGATCTCTGCCGCGTCCAGGTCGATCCGCAGCCCAAGCACTGGGTTTTCCGGGCTGGCGTCGAGCCTCACCCGGCTGATCGGCATGGTCACCGACACCACCATGTAGTGCAGCGGGTCGTAGGCATACTGCTGATCGCCCAGGAACAGACTCTTGCTGCCCTGGGCCATGACGCAGAGGGCCGGCAGGGCCAGGCCCGGCTTCGAACGGATGTTGTCTTCATAGCGCGACAGGTACAGCTGCTCGATGGCCGTCGGTGGTCCGTGGGGATCGCCTGCGTGCCTCAGGATCAGGTCAGCGAGTTCCAGACGCTGGTTTTCCAGGGTCGGGTCGAGAGCGGCAAGGGCAGTGGTCATGATCGAATTCCTCCAGGGACCGGGCCAGCATAGATTTGGGCAACATCCGGCGCTAGCCAAATGCTGCCGACCGATTGCCTGATCCTGCATTGCGACAGGATCAGGCAATCGGCAGACAGAAATGGCCTAACGCAGTGTGCGGGCGAGGACCTAATCTTGGCAGCCTGGCTTTTCCGTCCCGCCTGCTTCAAGGAGATCGTTCATGACCTTGCATCAACCGGTCACACACTTGGCTTTCATCCGTGCCAGCAGCGGTCGTTCGGCGGAACTCGGCATGCGCCTGCGCGACCTGCTCGAGCCTTCGCTGCGCAGCCCAGGCTGTCTGGCGTTCACCGTCCAGCGCTCCCAGGTTGACGCTGACCTCTGGCTGCTCAGCGGCAGCTGGCAGGACCAGCAGGCCATGCGCGGTTACTTCGCTTCACCGACGCTCGAGGTCTTCGGCGACCTGCTGCAGGAGCGGGTGGTGGCGAGCATGGACCTGCAGACCTTCGATTGAGGGTTGGTCGCGGGTAACCTTCTCGCGGGCAAGCTTGCCCATGAAAAGGCCACTACCGTAACGCCTGCTGCAGTAAAATCCCGCCCCTCGTTCAACAGCTGGAGCACAGCAATGGCACGTAGAGAATTCCCGGGCTTCGAGGCCGTTTCGGCGATGGTCCCGATCGAAGGTGGCGGCTACCACGCGGCAATCGCGGTCAAGGCCCTGCACATGGGTGGGGCACCGCGCTTTCACAAAGTCCTGGAGGGCCAGGTGTTCACGTCGGCACTGGCCGCTGACGAGGCGGCCTGTGCCGAACTCGAACGCCTGCAGGGCGTCGGTGAAGAGGGCGAGCTGGCCTGGTGATCAGGCCTGCGGGCGACGCATCTTGAACAGGTTGCCCAGCTCGAAGTAATCCGCCGGGCCACCGCCACGCAGGATCGGCTCGGCGGCAGCAGTGTCGTAGATACCCTCTTTGAGCAGGTGCTCGGCGATGTGCACGGCCACCACTTCACCCAGGATCAGCCAGCTGGGCACCAGCTCCTGATCGGCACGCTTGAGCTGGATGATCTGGCTCACCTTGCACTCGAAGTTCACCGGGCTCTCACCCACCCGCGGCACGCCGACCACGTTCGAGGGCACCGGTGTCAGGCCGCTCAGCTCGAATTCGTTGATATCTGCAGCCACTGCCGCGCAGCTCTGGTTCATCTGCTCGGCCAGCGGGCGCGTGGCCAGGTTCCAGACGAACTCGCCGGTCTGTTCGATGTTGTTCAGGCTGTCTTTGCGCCCGACGCTGCAGAAACCGATGATCGGCGGAATGTAGTTGAAGGCGTTGAAGAAGCTGTAGGGCGCCAGGTTCAGGCGACCTTCGCGATCATGGGAGGAGATCCAGCCGATGGGCCGGGGGCCGACGATGGCGTTGAACGGGTCGTGGGGCAGGCCGTGGCCTTTGGCGGGTTCGTAGTAGTGCATCTGCGCAGGGCCTTGGCCCTTCCTCTGGGACGGACGAGGCGCCTAGTGTGCCAAGCCTTGAGCTGGCTGGGAATGATCAAGCCCGGCCAAAGCCGGGCTGGGTGACACGCATCAGTGATCAGCTGATGCGGTGGGCGTTGGTGCGGCTGAAGCCATCTTCAGCGAAGCGTTGGCCGCCAGTACGGTCGAAGCCGTCTTCGGCGAAGCGTTGACCACCAGTGCGGTCGAAGCCGTCTTCGGCAAAGCGTTGACCACCAGTGCGGTCGAAGCCGTCTTCAGCGAAGCGTTGGCCACCGGTGCGGTCGAAACCGTCTTCTGCGTAGCTGGCCGATTGGCTTTGTGCAGCGGCGAAGGTGTGGGCGTTGGTGCGGTCAAAGCCGTCTTCGGCGAAGGCACCTGCGGCGAAGACCGAAAGGGCCAGGGTCAGGATCAGTTGGTTTTTCATGGTCGTTGCTCCAGTAGATTCGAGGGGGTTTGTTCTTGCTATGAATCTCATGCTACGCCGATTAATTTGATTAAAAAGCGCAAAAAATTACGTAAAATAATCAATTTTATCGATGTGTTTGCGCGCGAGGTTTCCAAATAAGTAGCTGTCGGCTCTACCCCGCAGCATGCGGCATATCAAATATCCGAAAGCGTTCTGTCAGCGCTTGTAGGTTGCTCCACCTCAATTAATGGCGAGTTAAGGACTCAACCCTTCGTCGCTCTCGACGCCAAACGGTTTTTTCATTCCTTTCCAACCGATTTTTCAGACGTTCATCTTCAACATCGCCGCATTCCAGAAACCGGAGCGGCACGCGATGAATAAACTTCCGCAAATCACCTTGGCCTTCTGGGTCATGAAGATCTGCGCCACCACGCTGGGCGAGACGGCTGGCGACCTGCTGTCGATGACGCTCGACATCGGCTACGCCATAAGTTCGCTGTTGTTGATCAGTGTGTTCTTGCTGACGTTGCTCACCCAACTTTATTCCCGCCGCTATCACCCAGTGCTCTACTGGCTGGTGATACTGTCCACCAGCACCGCTGGCACCACCATGTCCGATTTCATGGATCGCACGCTCGGGTTGGGTTACGCCGCAGGTTCAGCGCTGCTGATCGGCATCCTGCTGTTGACCTTCGCCCTGTGGCGGCTGAGTGGTAATCCACTGGATGTCACGCGCATCCGCAGTCGTGCTGGCGAGTTGTTCTACTGGGTTGCGATCCTGTTCTCCAACACCCTGGGCACCGCAATGGGCGACTACCTTGCAGATGATTCAGGCCTGGGATTCGCGGGTGGCGCCCTGCTGATCGGCAGTGCCATCGTGTTGGTGGCTATGGCGCGTTACTGGACCCGAATCCCTGGTGTGGTGTTGTTCTGGGTAGCCTTCGTGCTGACTCGGCCATTCGGTGCAACCCTGGGCGATTTCCTCACCAAGCCATACGAAAAAGGCGGTCTGGACTTTGGCACGATCGGCTCGTCCATGGTGTTGGGCGCGATCCTGCTGGCGCTGGTGCTACTGGCCACCTACTACCAGCGTCGTCAGCCGCAGCAAGTGCTGGAAGTATCCTGACCTCAGGAAAAAAGGACTGACGCGAACGGTACAAATGCCCGCAGCAGAGCTTTTTTGCGGCCGCAAAAAAGGGCCGTTCCACCGGAACGACCCTTTTCAGTTACAGCGGACGCAGAATCAATCAGTGGTGATGCGCGAGTGCTGCTTGGTGTCCTTCATGGTCGCGTAGACCAGCAGCGAGCAGGCGATGCAGCCGGTGACGTACCAGTAGAAGCCGGTTTCCATGCCGGCGCTCTTGAACCACAGGGCCACGTACTCGGCGGTGCCGCCGAAGATCGACACGGTCAGTGCATAGGGTAGGCCGACGCCCAGGGCGCGGATCTCGGTGGGGAACAGCTCGGCCTTGACCACGGCGTTGATCGAGGTGTAGCCGCTGACGATGATCAGCGCCGCCATGATCAGGAAGAAGGCGCCCCACCAGGTCTGGATGGTGTGCAGGGTGCTGAGGATCGGTACGGTGAACAGGGTGCCCAGCACGCCGAAGGCGATCAGGATCGGGCGCCGGCCGATCTTGTCGGACAGCCCGCCGATCACCGGCTGCAGGCACATGAACAGGAACAGCGTGGCCGCCGAGATGGTGGTCGAGTCGCTGATGCTCATGCCGACGGTGTTGACCAGGTACTTCTGCATGTAGGTGGTGTAGGTGTAGAAGGCCAGGGTGCCGCCCATGGTCAGGCCGACGACGGTCATCAGCTCCTTGGGGTGGCGCATCAGGGTGCGCATCAGGCTTTCCTTGGACTTCTCCTTCTTGGTGAAGGACGCGGTCTCTTCCATCCCACGGCGCAGGTACAGCGCAACCACCGCGCACAGCGCGCCGATCACGAAGGGCACGCGCCAGCCCCAGGCATACAGCTCTTCGGTGGTCAGCACGTTCTGCAGGATGATCAGCACCGCCAGGGCGATGAGCTGGCCGGAAATCAGGGTGACGTACTGGAAACTGGAGAAGAAGCCACGGCGTTCCTTGCTGGCCATCTCGCTGAGGTAGGTGGCCGAGGTGCCATATTCACCGCCGACCGACAGACCCTGCATCAGGCGTGCGATCACCAGCAGGATAGGCGCGGCGACGCCGATGGTTTCATAGCCCGGCGTCAGGGCGATGACCAGAGAGCCTGCACACATCAGCAGTACCGAAGCCATCAGCGCAGCCTTGCGACCCTTGCGGTCGGCGTACAGCCCCATCAGCCAGCCACCGATCGGGCGCATCAGGAAACCCACGGCGAAGATCGCGGCGGTGTTGAGCAGTTGTGCGGTGGTGTCGCCAGCGGGGAAGAAGGCTTTGGCGAAGTACAGCGAGAATGCGGCGTAGACGTACCAGTCGTACCATTCGACCATGTTGCCGATCGAACCGCTGAAGATCGACTTGAGACGACTGGCGGTGGTTTTTTCCGCGGCGGGCGCAGTGGCCGCCCCGGCGGGCAGGGTGGTGGCGTTATCCATCAGGGATACCTTCTCGTTGTTTTTGTGAGGCGCGCGGGACCGCGGCTTGAGAAGGGTTTTGCAGAAGCTGTGCCAAATGAGGGCGTAACGATCCGAATGAGGTGCTGGCTGCCCCATTCGCGGGCACGCCAGCGCCACGGAAACGCTATGGATCAAGGCCTGCACTGTATCCGTAGGAGCGGGCTTGCCCGCGAACCGCCGCGCTGCTTATCCCGGCTGGGCATAGGCCGGATGAGCGGTAACCCGCCTATTGGCAGCTTTTGATCGGCAAGATTCCGCTCATTCGCGCTCGATAAAATCCTCGCGCATCAGGCCATGGCGCTGCATCTTCTCGTTCAGCGTCCGCCGCGGCAGTTGCAGCGTCTCCATGACCCCTTTGATCTCGCCCTTGTGCTGACGCAGCGCCGCGCGCAGGCACTGCAGCTCGAACGCCTCCATCTGTTCGCTCAGCGACTGACCTCCTGGCGCCACCTCGATGCTCGATGAACCCAGCCCCAGCGCATGGCGCTCGGCGGCATTGGCCAGCTCGCGCACATTGCCCGGCCAGTCATGGGCCAGCAGTTGCGCCAGCTGCGCGCCTGAAAGCGGCGGTGTGCTGCTGCGCCCCAGGCGCTCGGCGGCGGTACGGACGAAATGCTCGAACAGCAACGGGATGTCCTCGCGCCGCTCGCGCAGTGGCGCCAGACGCAGTTCGGCAACGTTCAGGCGGTACGCCAGGTCTTCGCGAAACCGCCCGGCGCGAGCCTCGTCGAGCAGATCGGGTTTGGTCGCGGCGATGATGCGCAAGTCGACGCTGATGCTCTGGTTGGCACCCAGGCGTTCGAGTTTCTGCTCCTGAATCACCCGCAGCAACTTGGCCTGCTGGGCCAGCGGCATGCTCTCGATCTCGTCGAGAAATACCGTGCCGCCATTGGCATATTCCAGCTTGCCGATGCGTTTGCCCTGGGCGCCGGTGAAGGCGCCGCTCTCATGGCCGAACAGCTCGGCCTCGAACAGGGTTTCGGGGATTGCCGCGCAATTGAGGGCGACGAAGGGTTTGTCGGCGCGTGGGCCGAAGTCGTGCAGGCATCGCGCCACGCGCTCCTTGCCGCTGCCGGTTTCGCCGCGGATCAGCACATTGACTGGCAACCCCGCCAGTTCCAGTACCTGCCGACGCAACTGTTGCAGGCCCTGGGACATCCCCAGCAGGGTCGCTTGCAGCCGTTCCTTGAGGTCGGCCTGCTGGTGCAGCGCGCGGTTTTCCAGCACCAGTTGGCGCTTGTCCAGGGCGCGGCGCAGGCTGCCCAGCAAGTGCTGCGGGGTGAAGGGTTTTTCCAGGAAGTCGTAGGCGCCGTTGCGCATGGCCTCCACTGCCATAGGCACATCGCCGTGGCCGGTGAGCAGGATCACTGGCAAGTCAGGGTCTTGCGCCTGCAGGCGCTCGAGCAGTTGCAGGCCATCCATGCCCGGCATGCGCACATCGCTGATGACCACGCCGGGGAAGTGCTGTGGCAGTTGCGCGAGACATTCCTCTGCGCGGGCGAACAACTGCACGCTGAAGCCGGACAGGCTCAGCCATTGCTCCACCGCGGTGCGGATGCTGGCTTCGTCGTCGACGACGATCACTGAATTCAACATGCAGGCTCCAGGTCGCGGGGCAGGGTAAGGCTGAAGCGGGCACCGCCAGGCAGGTTTTCGACCTGCAACTGGCCGCCGGCTTCATGAACGATGCCATAGGAAATCGCCAGGCCCAGGCCCAGGCCTTCGCCCACCGGCTTGGTGGTGAAGAAGGGGTCGAAGACGCGGGCCAGGTCGGCGTCCTTGATGCCGCCACCGGAGTCGAGCACGCTCAGGTGCCAGCGTTCGTCCTCGGCTTCGATGCGGATCTCCAGACGTTTGTAGCGCTTGTCGGCCATGGCGTCGAGGGCGTTGTGCAGCAGGTTGATCAGCACCTGTTCGAGGCGGATCGCGTCGCCGCGCACCCACGCAGGACGCGCCAGGTACAGCGCCACCTCGACCTGCTCGCCGCGAATGCGGGTGTCGAGCAGGTGCAGGGCCTGGTCGACCACGGTGGCCAGGTCGAGACGCTCGCGCAGCCCGCCTGGGCTATTGCGTGCGAAGGTCTTGAGGTGGCCGGTGAGAGCGGCCATGCGCGTGAGCATCTGCTCCAACGGCTCCAGCGCCTGACGCGCCTGTTCATGGCGGCCATGGTCGAGCAGTAGGCGCAGGGTTTCCAGTTGCATGCGCTGGGTGGTCAACGGCTGGTTGATCTCATGGGCCAGCGCCGCCGACATCTGCCCCAGCGCCGCCAACTTGGCCGACTGCACCAGGCCTTCCTGGGCAGTGCGCAACTCGCGTGTGCGCTCCTCGACCAGGCGCGTCAGCTCTTCGCGGCTGCGTTGGCGCAGGCGGGCGATGCGCAGGCGCTGGCTGACGAACAGCACGGCGAA
The DNA here is from genome assembly GCF_016624805.1 of Pseudomonas sp. S44. Classification (NCBI taxonomy): domain Bacteria; kingdom Pseudomonadati; phylum Pseudomonadota; class Gammaproteobacteria; order Pseudomonadales; family Pseudomonadaceae; genus Pseudomonas; species Pseudomonas sp. S44. The sequence goes on along the minus strand of NZ_JACVTY010000032.1, from coordinate 15,467 downwards.
CACCAGGCTCAACCACACTGCGGCGCCAGACAACGCTGCGTTGCGGGCATCCTCGCTGACCTGCGGCTTGCGCAGCAGGTGCAGGGTCCAGCCTTCGGTGGCCAGCGGCAAGCTCTCCCACAGATAGTCGGCGCTGCCGTCCGGCCCCTGCACGCGGCTGAACGTGCTGCGTTCGTCGAAGCGGGTCAGCAACTGGTGCTGCAGAGGGACCAGGGGCTGTTTGTCGTACTGGCGGGTTTCGGCCAGCTCAGCGCGGTCTGCGGCAGTCAAGGGCTGCAGCTCGCGATAGCGCCAGCCGTTCTGGTTGGCGATGAAGATGATCCCGCGCGCATCGCTGACCAGCAGGATGTCGCTGCCCTGGCGCCATTCGCGCTCGAGCTCGGGGAACTCAAGCTTGACCACCATGGCACCGAGGAAGCGTCCGTGCTCGTCGTTCACTGCGCTGGACAGGAAATAGCCCGGCACGCCGCTGGTCACGCCGACGGCGTAGAAGCTGCCGGTGCCCTGGCTGCGGGTCTGTTTGAAATAGGGGCGAAAGCCATAGTTGGAGCCGACGTACGTGGTCGGCAGGCGCCAGTTGCTGGCTGCCACGGCGAGACCGGTGCGGTCGAGCAGTTCGAGGGTGGAGGAGTTGGCGGCGCCGTTGATGCGTTCGAGCTTGCGGTTCAGCGCATCCTGCAGCGATTCGCCGACCGGCCCGCGCAGGGCATCGATCAGCTCCGGGTCCAGCGCCAGGACGGCGGGCAGGGCGCGGTAGCGTTCGATGAGCGTATGCAGGCCGTTGGCGTAGAGGGTCAACTGCTCGCTGGCCCGGCGTGCGTCGGTCTGCATCGCCTGGCGCTTGGCGTGGTGCATCGCCCAACTGGCGCTGAGGGCAGTGCCGACCAGGATCAGCAGAATGATCAGGGCCAGGCGCAGTGCGCGGAAGGGTGAGGGCATGGTGCGGGTCCGGGCGTTCTGTTTAAAGTGCCGGCCCCTTCGCGGGTAAACCCGCTCCCACAAGAGCACATCCGACCCTGTGGGAGCGGGCGTGCCCGCGCAGTGGCCGCAGCGGTCTACAGCAACTCGAAGCTCTGCTGCTGCACGGCCTGCGAGTCCAGTCCGATCTGGACGTTGAACTGCCCAGGCTCGGCCACATGCTGCAACTGGCCATTGTAGAACTTCAGGTCATCCTCGCTGATGCGGAAGGTCAAGGTTCGGGACTCACCCGCCTTGAGCAGCACCTTCTGGAAGTTCTTCAGCTCTTTCACCGGACGGCTCATCGAAGCGCTGACATCCTGGATGTACAGCTGCACCACGGTTTCGCCATCGACCTTGCCGGTGTTCTTCACCGTCACTTCGGCCTGCAGGTTGTCACCGCGCTTGAGCGCGGTCTTCGACAGCGCAAGATCCGAGAGCTCGAAGGTGCTGTAGCTCAGGCCGTAACCGAACGGATACAGCGGGCCATTGGGCTCCTCGAAGTACTGCGAGGTGTAGTTGCCCGGCTTGCCCGGGGTGAACGGGCGGCCGATGCTCAGGTGGTTGTAGTACATCGGGATCTGCCCGACCGACCGCGGGAAGGTGATGGCCAGCTTGCCGGACGGGTTGTAGTCGCCGAACAGCACATCGGCGATGGCGTTGCCGCCTTCGGTGCCGCTGAACCAGGTTTCGAGGATGGCATCGGCCTGCTCGCGCTCCCAGGCGATCGACAGCGGACGGCCGTTCATCAGCACCAGCACCAGGGGTTTGCCGGTGGCTTTGAGCGCCTTGATCAGCTCGCGCTGTACCGCCGGAATCTCCAGGGTGGTGCGGCTGGACGACTCGTGGGACATGCCGCGCGACTCACCCACCACCGCCACTACCACGTCCGATTGCTTGGCGGCCTTGACCGCTTCATCGATCAGCACGGCGGCCGGGCGCGGATCGTCGATGATTTCTGGCGCCGCGAAGTTGAGGAAGTTCAGGTAGTCGAAGATCGCCTTGTCGCCGGTGATGTTCGAACCCTTGGCATAGATGACCTTGGCCTTGCCTTCGGTGGCGCGACGCAGGCCTTCGCGAACCGTCACCGAATGTTCGGGGCGGCCGTCGGCAGCCCAACTGCCCATCATGTCGATCGGGGCATCGGCCAGTGGGCCGACCAGGGCGATGGTGCCTGACTTCTTCAGCGGCAGGGCCTGCTTCTTGTTCTCCAGCAGCACCAGGCTGCGCCGTGCCACGTCGCGGGCGGCTTCACGGTGCAGGCGGTCGTCGCCGTAGTAGTCCTTGAGATCGGTCTCGGGCTTGCCGATGCGCACGTAGGGGTTCTTGAACAGGCCCATCTCGTACTTGGCGCCCAGCACTTCGCGTACCGCCTGGTCGAGCTCGGCCTGGGTCACTTCACCGGACTTGAGCAACCCCGGCAGCTCCTGGCCGTAGAGGGTGTCGTTCATGCTCATGTCGATGCCGGCCTTGATCGCCAGCTTCGCCGCCTCGCGGCCGTCGCGGGCGACGCCGTGGCGGATCAGCTCCTGGATGGCGCCGTGGTCGCTGATGGTCACGCCCTTGAAGCCCCACTCCTTGCGCAGCAGATCGTTCATCAGCCAGGTATTGGAGGTGGCCGGTACGCCGTTGATCGAGTTCAGCGCTACCATCACCCCGCCCGCACCGGCGTCGAGGCTGGCGCGGTAGGGTGGCAGGTAGTCGTTGTACATTTTCGGCAGGCTCATATCGACCGTGTTGTAGTCGCGCCCGCCTTCCACTGCGCCATACAGGGCGAAGTGCTTGACGATGGCCATGATGCTGTCGGGCTCGGCCGGGCTCTTGCCCTGGAACGAGCGGACCATCACCTGGCCGATCTTCGAGGTGAGGTAGGTGTCTTCGCCGAAGCCCTCGCTGGTGCGACCCCAGCGTGGGTCGCGGGCGATGTCGACCATCGGCGCGAAGGTCATGTCCAGGGCATCGGCCGAAGCTTCGATGGCCGAGGTGCGGCCGACCTTGGCGATGGCGTCCATGTCCCAGGTCGCTGCCAGGCCCAGGCTTATCGGGAAGATCGTACGCTCACCATGGATGGTGTCGTACGCAAAGAACATCGGAATCTTCAGGCGGCTGCGCATGGCGGCGTCCTGCATCGGCCGGTTCTCGGGCGCTGTGCGCGAGTTGAAGGTACCGCCGATGCGACCGGCGGCGATCTCCTCGCGGATCTTTTCGCGCGGCATTTCCGGGCTGATACTGATCAGGCGCAACTGACCGATCTTCTCGTCGACGGTCATCTGGCTGATCAGATGGTCGATGAAGGCCCGCTTGTCTTCCAGGGGCGGGGCAGAGGTGGCGGCCACGGCCGCCTGACTGGCAAGGCCCATGGCCAGGCCCAGCAAGGACAGTTTCATCATCAATTCCGTTGTCGAGTGGTTCGCTCGCGGCCGATTTTTCGGACGGCTGTTGTTGTCTGGCCCGCTGGCGGTGTAACAGGTCGCTCCCCCATCCTCCCGCGGTCGCCGCGGATTATGCCTTATAAGTGGGGCTCGATGAGATACACTCTCGCGACCGCGTGCCGGGCTAACAACTATAAGAACGATCGAGAGACCGAAGGCATGACCCTTCTCAATGAATACGAACAACGCCAGGTTGCCGAAGCCATCGCTCGTGCCGAACAGCGCACCGACGCGGAGCTGGTGACGGTGCTGGCGCGCCACGCCGATGACTATGCCTACCTGCCGTTGCTGTGGGCCGTGCTGCTGGCGCTGGCGCTCCCCGGATTGGTGCAGGTGCTGCTGGGGTGGCCAGGGCTGCGTGGGCTGCTGGTGGCCCAGGTACTGACCTTCATCGCCTTCAGCCTGTTGCTGCGTAACCCGCGCCTGGCCGGCTGGCTGGTCCCACGGGTGCTGCGCCACCGCCGTGCCGCCGATCTTGCGCGGCGGCAATTTCGTGAGCAAAACCTGCAGCGCACCGAGGGGGCTACCGGGGTGTTGATCTTCGTCAGCGAGGCGGAGCGCTATGTGACCATCCTGGCGGACGAGGGCATCGCCCAGCACCTGGACGAACGAGCACGTGCCGAACTGGTGGCACGTTTTACCGCGCAGGTCTGCGCGGGGCGCACCTTGCAGGGGTTCGTCGAATGCATCGATGCCTGCGGCGAGTTGCTCGGCCAGCACCTGCCGCCGACGCGGCGGCGCAACCAGTTGCCCAACCAGCTGGTGATCCTGGATTGAACAGTGTGTGGCGGTGCGGGCCGACGATCGGGCCTGCACAGCCACTCAAGCCTGCAAACCTGTAGAATGCCGGCCATTGCGCATCTTGAGGCACCCCCTTCCCATGTCTTCCTCCACCCCCGCTGCGGACGCCCGCGCCCAGTTCCTGACCTTGCTGGGCGATGCCCTGCACAGCGAAACCCTGACCAAGCTGGTGCTGGCGCGCCATGTCGGTGCCGACCAGAGCCTGCAACGGATCATTGCAAAGCCTGTGCAGATCAAGGGCCAGCCCTGCCTGTCGCTGGTCTACCGTCACCAGACCCGCGACATCACCCGCAACCTGCCGCTGGATCAGGCCCAGGCCCTTGTCGCCGAGTTGTTGCCGGAGAGCTTTCGCAATGCCCATCTGTTCACCGCCGACGGCGAGGTGCAACTGGGGTTCAGCAAGAAGGGCAAGCCGCTGTTGCAACGCCACGGCACCCAGGTGCCGCGCGAGGCTGCGGCGGGCGGGCACGATCGTGAGAAGAAACGCTATCTGGAACTGTCGCGGCCATTTCTGCGCGATCTGGGCGTGACCGACACTCAAGGTGCGCTGATTCCGTCGATGTCGCGCAAGTGGAAGCAGATCAACAAGTTCATCGAGGTCTTCGCGCATGCCCTGGGCAGTGCGCCGCTGACTGCCGACCAGGTGCTGCGAGTCGCTGACTTCGGTTCGGGCAAGGGCTACCTGACCTTCGCCATGCATGACTACCTGCGCAACACCCTGGCTCGCGAAGCGCAAGTGACCGGCGTGGAATTGCGCCCCGACATGGTCGAGCTGTGCAACGCTGCCGCGGCGCGGCTGGAGCATTCTGGCCTGGAGTTCCAGTGCGGCGATGTGCGTAGCGTGGTGCCCGATGCCATCGAGGTGATGATCGCGCTGCACGCCTGCGATATCGCCACCGACTACGCCATCCATACCGGGATCCGCTGCGGCGCGTCGATCATCATGTGCTCACCGTGCTGCCACAAGCAGATCCGTCCGCAACTGCACAGCCCAGGGCTGTTGCAGCCCATGCTGCAGTACGGGCTGCACCTGGGCCAGCAGGCCGAGATGCTCACCGACAGCCTGCGCGCGTTGTATCTGGAAGCTTGTGGCTACGAGACCAAGGTGTTCGAGTTCATTTCGTTGGAGCACACCAACAAGAACAAGATGATCCTGGCGGTCAAGCGCAGACAGGCGGGGGATAACAGCGCACTGCTGGAGAAGATCGCCCAGCTCAAGGCGTTCTATGGGGTACAGGAGCATTGCCTGGAGAGCCTGTTGCGGGCCGATGGGCTCATTGCCGGCTGAGTACTGCCAGGCCCTGTGGGAGCGGGTTTAGCCGCAAACAGCACACCGCCAATGTTCGCGGTGGTTCGGCGCCCCGACAAGCTCGCCTCCACCGCGACTGGCGACAATCAGAAGAACCGCGTCACGCTGATCTTGGCATTGCGCCCTTGCATCAGCGCATTCTCCCCCGACAGCTCTGGTCGGGCCGACTCGTTGAACAGGTTGTCCACCGTCAGGTTGACCTCGGTACCTTTCAGGTAGGCCTGCTGCGGCTTCCAGTTGGCGAACAGGCCGTGGATCTGGTAGCTGCTGTTGGCGAACTGATCGTAGTAACGGTCACCCAGTACGCTGGCCGGCCCCTCGTAGTATTTGTCGCTTGGCAGGCGGTCGGTCTTGCGCACGAACTGCGCGGTCCAGCCGATCCGCGCATCCCAGGCCGGAATCTTCACCCCCAGCGTGGTGATCCATTTCGGCGCGGGAATATCCTTGGCCCACACATCCGGGCCCCAGGGGTTGGTGTAGGCGCCCTGGTGACGGCCGGTGATCCAGGAGAACGACGCCGAGCCGAACAGGTAGGTCGAATCGTAGAAGCTCTCGACCTCGAAGCCCTTGATCACCACATCGCCAATGTTGCGGTAGTTGGAGATCAGCCCGCCGCCACAGGTGTTGGCGATGCTGCCACCGGTGACCAGTTGCTGTGGGCAGCCGATGCCGGTGGCCTTGAAGATCTCGTCCTCGATGTGGTTGCGAAACAGCGTGGTGCGCACCTGGGCGCTGTCGTTGGCCAGCAGGAGGTTGTCGAAGTCGAACACGCTGCCCACGCGCAGGGCGGTGATGCGCTCCGGGTCCAGGTTGCGGCTGGTGGCGGTGCGGCTACCGCTGCCCTGGACTTCGTACTGCTCGTCCAGCACCGGCGCCCGCCAGGTCTTGCTGTAGTCGGCGAACAGGGCGGTGTTGGGCGTGACCTTCCAGAACACCGACAGACGTGGCGACCAGCCGCTGTAGGTCTTGTCGCTGTAGTCGTGGCCCGCGGCCGGGTTGTTGTACAGCGGGGCATCGTTGGGCTTGCCCTCGTTGGTCACCTGGTCGTAGCGCAGCGACGGGGTGATGGTCACATCACCCAGGGTGACGGCGTCCTGCAGGTAGTAGCCCTGGCTCCGCACCTTGCCGCTGGGCATGAAGTACGGCTGGTAGTGGCCGTAGTTGTAGCGCGGCGTGTCGTAGATGCCGCCCGGCATCCACATCTGCGTGTCGCGGTCGTGGCGGCGCACTTGCACGCCCGCCGTCAGTGCGTGCTCCAGCACGCCGGTCTCGAACAGGCTGGTGTTGGTCACGGCGAGCATACGGTCGCGGTACTCGGTGTCCATCTTGCGCCCGCCGGTGGCAGGCTGGAAGAACGCCGTGGCCAGGCGCTCGTCGGTCTGCTTGGTGTCGGAGTCGGAGTACTTCACTTCCAGGTCGACCCAGCGGTTGTCGATCGGCTGGTAGGTGTAGGTGGCCGACCAGGTGGTGTCGGTGGTGGTGCGGTTGGCCAGGAAGCGTTTGAGCGCCGCTTCGTAGCCGTACTTCTTGATGTCGGCGGCGGTGGGCGGCGTGGGGTAGGCGGTGGACGAGAACGGCGCCCAGCGTTCGCTCTGTGACTGTGACCAGGAGAAGCCCAGGCTGTGCTCTTCGTTGAAGTGCACGTTGCCCTTGAACAGTGCGCCGTCCAGGTCCAGGGCGCTGTTGGGCAGGCGCGTCGGGTTGATCGGGTAGCGGCCGTCCGGGTCGGGGATGTTGCTGGCCAGCTTCATGTCGCCGCCGTCGCGCTTGGTCAGGTAGGCCAAGCCATCGAAGCGGCCATCCTCGGTGCGACCGAACAGCGCCGAGCTGTACACCTGCTGGTGGTCGTTGCTGGCGTAGCCGTACTTGACCATCGCGCCGCTGTTGCGCCCTTCCTGGAGCAGGTCGCCGGCGTCCTTGGTGGTCATGTTGACGCTGCCGCCGAAACCGCCATTGCCGGTCTTGACCGAGTGCGGGCCTTTTTCCACCTCGATGTGCTTGATCAGCTCCGGCTCGATGAACACCGTGCCTTGCTGGTAGCGTTCGAAGCCGCTCTTGGTGGCGCCGTCGACGGTCATCGGCACGTCTTCGGCGTCGCCCAGGCCCCAGATGTTGATGGTCTGCCCGCCCGGCTTGGCCGAGCCGCCCATGTTCACGCCTGGCAGAGTGGCGAGCACGCTGGGGATATTGCTGGGCTGGTAGCGGTCGATCTGTTCCTGGTTGAGGGTCGAGCGTCCGACGTTCTGCGGTCCGATCTGCTGGCCGTCGCCGACGATGCTCATGGCGCCGAGCTGGATGCTGTTGTCGGCCTGCGGTTGCTCTTCGTTGAGCCGCACCACGTAGGTGTTGCCCATGCGCACCATGCTGAAGCGGCTGCCGGCAAGCAGGCGGGCGATCGCATCCTGCGCCTCGAAGGCACCTTGCAGGGCCGGGGCCTGGGCGTTGTGCAGCAGGGCTTCGTCGAACAGCAGCTGGACCTTGGCCTGCTGCGCCAGTTGGCTCAGCGAGCGCGCCAGCGGTTGGGCGGGCAGGTCGAACTGCTGCGGCGCGGCTTCGGCGGCCAGGCTGATGGCCAGGCACAGGGCGAGCAGGGTGGGACGAGTGGGCAAGGCTTTCAACGGACGCAACGCAGGCAACATGGATTCCCCCAAACGGCAAATGGCCGGAAAAAAGCCCGCCGTTCACGCGGCAGGCGGGGAGGAAGACGCGGTGTTGGGAAAAACCCTCACCTGCGAATGATTAAAATTCTCAAATTTATTTCGGCCGGTGCTCGATGCGCAGGCGGCCGTCGCCGAGCAGGGTGGTTTTTACCGGGAGCAACGCGGGCAGGGCGGTGAGCAGTGCATCCGGATCGTGCACATCGAGATTGCCCGACACCTTGTAGCGGCCCAGGCTCGGATCGGCGAGCAGCACCGGTTGCTGGCGGTACAGGCTCAGTTCGTCGATCAGGCTCGCCAGCTCACGGTTGCGAAAGCTCACGTGGCCATCGCGCCAGTCGGCCACCGGCTGCTCTCCGAGCTCCTGGCGCACCAGCGTGCCGCGCGCCGGGTCGTAGGTGACGCGTTGTCCGGCACCGAGCAGCAGCGCAGGCTGATGTTCGCCCGAGGTCTCGAAGACGACCTGGCCGTGGGCCACGCTCAGGGCCAGCTCGCGGTCGCCGCGGCGCAGGTCGAAGCCGGTGCCGACCACGCGCACGCGGGCACTCCCGGCATCGACGAACAGCGGGCGCTCCTTGTCGGGTGCCACCTCGATGTACAGCTGGCCGTGTTCGAGGCTGATCAATCGTTGTTCGGCGGTGAAGTCCAGGCGCAGGCGGGTCTGAGCGTTGACGAACAACTGGCTGCCATCGGGCAGGCGCACGCTGCGCATGCTGTCGCTGGCCGCCAGGTTCTGATGCATCGGTGCAGCGGTGCTGCCCAGGTTGCCGGCCAGCACCGCGCACAGCAGCGCCGCGGCCACCGCCAGAGCCGGACGCCAGCGCGGTGCCTGGCGTATGGGCAGGGCGACAGGCTGGCTGGCCTGTTTGAGCGCCGCCAGGTCGTCCCACAGCTGTTCGAACTGGCGATAGGCGCGCGCATGCTCCGGGTGCTGGATCCACAGGGCGAAAGCCTTGCGTTCATCACGCGACGGGGTATTGCGGTTGCGCGTGAACCAACTGGCCGCCTGGGCGTCGATCGGACGCTGGTCGATGTCGTCGATAAGGCTCATTGCGGCTGCTCCCTGCCATTGTCACTGTCCAGCCGTTGCTTGCATTGCAGCAGGGCGGCGGCGATGTGCTTCTCGACCATGCTTACGGAAATGTCCATGCGTTCAGCGATCTGTGCCTGGGTCAGGCCTTCGAAGCGGTGCAGCATAAGGGCTTCTCGTCGCCGCGGCGAGAGTTCGCCGAGCACTTCACGCAATTGATCCAGGCGTTGCGCGTGCTGGGCGTGGTCGAGTGGGTCGTTGTCGGCCGCTGTTTCGTCCTGGGCCTGGTCGTCGAGCACGGCATGGCGCACCTTCTGCCGACGCCAGTGATCGCTCAGCAAGTTGCGCGCCACCTGGAACAGAAAGGCGCGGGGTTGCTCGACTTTGGCCCGGTCGCGGTAGCCCAGCCATTGGGTGAAGACATCCTGGGTCATGTCGGCGGCGTCACTGGCATTGTCCATGCGCTTGCGCAGGAAATGCAGGATCTCGGCATAGAAGCCGCGGCAGGTGTCCTGGGTGGCTGGGTCGGGCTTGAGGCGCTGCATGCACGCTTTCCGGGCTGGCCTGGGAAGGAAAGGGTGCGGATCTTATCGAGAATTATTTACATTTACCAGATCGCCGCGGATGAATTGTCAGTGACGTCGCGCTTGCGCCAACGGCACCGGCAGTGCCAGTTCCGCGGCGCCGAGCGGGTGGCTGGTGGCGTCGAAGAAGTGCAGGGAAACGCCAGCAAGATCGGCGAAGCGCTTGGAAAAGTGCTGCTTCTGGTTGATGATCGAGGCTTCGTTCAGAGGCCGGATGGCGATGCTCAAGTGCTTGGGGCGGGCTTGGTGAATGGCTTGCAGCAGGTGTTCGTCGCTGCTGTCCAGGTGGTGGCCGAACAGGCATAGACCGTCGTGTTCGGTGGCCAACTGCGCGAGGCTCCAGGCCAGATAGTCCGAGTTGCGGATCGCCCGCAGCTTCTGCTCGCTGCGGTCTTCATTGACGAACAGCGGCACCTCGCCAGGGATGTTCACGGCGAAGCCGTCGAGCAGTTCGCTGCCGACAGCGCTGCGCTGGCGCGTGCTGCCGTCGGGCAGCTTGAGCAGGTGCATGCCACCGTGCAGGTGCAGGACCCGGGTGCCGGTGCTGGCGGTGCGGCGTACATCGAAGAAGCCTTCGTCATCGAACATCTGCGCGAAACCTTGGGGCGCATGTTCGATGGCCCAGGGCAGGATCAGGTCGTAGTTGCTGGTGTAGACGCTGCGGTACTGGCGCAGTGCGGCATTGATCGACGCCAGGGTGGCGCTCGACAACAGCGTGTGCGGCGGATGCACCGTGCGGGTGGCGTGGATCAACGCTTCCTTGATCGAGTAGTAGCGGTTCAGCGGCGCGGTCGAGTTGATCGCCAGGGCCGCGTTGGCCCGTACCGTGGTGTTCAGGGTGCTCAGCACCGGTTCGAACAGCTCGGTGCCCAAGGCCTTGAACAGCGCTTGGTCGCTGATCGCCAGGCCGCTCTTGCGTCCCGCGCGCTGCGCCTGTTCGAACAGCGAGAAGTAGCCGAACGGCTTCCACAGCACCCGACTGGCGCCGTTGCCCACCAACAGGGCGGTGCAGGAGTGGCGGGCGTTGAGATCGGGCCAGTTGGCCAGCTGGGAATCGAGAGAGGGCATCGCGCATCCGTGGGGCAAGGGTGAACGCGGGGACTTTAGCATGTCATCCAAGCTGTGAGAGGCTTGCGTCTCCAAGGAATCAGCTGCGCAGCTTCCCTTCTGAACGCGCAGCCCAAGAGGATCGATGAATGCGTATACCTGCTCTTCCGGCAATGGGCCTGGCCCTGCTCCTTTGCGCGATGAACGCTGCCGCCAGCGATGGCCCCTCCCTGGCCAAGGCCCAGCATGTCCCCCATCCGGCGGTGATCGCCCACCGCGGCGCCTCCTTCGATGCCCCCGAATCGACGCGAGCGGCCTATCTGCTGGCCCGTGAACTGGGCGCCGACTACCTGGAGCTCGACCTGCAGCGCACCCGTGACAACGTGCTGGTGGTGGTGCATGACGATGTGCTGGCGCGTACCAGCGATGTGGCCGAGCGCTTCCCCGAGCGGGCGAAGAGCCCGGTCAGCGATTTCACCCTCGCCGAGTTGAAGTCGCTCGATGCCGGCAGCTGGTTCAACAAGGCCTACCCGGATCGTGCCCGTGAGTCGTTCGGCAAGCTGCAGATCCTGACGCTGGACGAAGTGATCGATATCGCCGAAGGCAACCCCGAGCGCCATCCGGGGCTGTACATCGAGACCAAGGTGCCCAAGCAGTTTCCGGGCATCGAGAAGCAGCTCAAGGAAAAACTCGAGGCTCGCGGCTGGCTCGACAAGCCGGGCCGGGTGATCCTGCAGACGTTCGATCGCAACAGCCTGGCGCTGCTGCACCAGCAGATGCCACAGGTGCCGAAGATCCTGCTGCTGTGGATCGGCAAGGACAGTATCGAGCCGAAATCGGGCAAGGATTTCGCCGATTCCGCTGAACAGGACAAGGCCGCGTTCTATGCCCGCCAGGAACCAAAGGACCGTGAGGAATTCCTCCGTTGGCTGGATGCGGCCAAGGCCGGTGGCGCCATCGGTACAGGGCCTTCGGCGGTGCGCAGCAATCTGGGCGAGCAGAGCTATGCCGATCTGATCAAGCCATGGATGAACAAGGCCAGCCATGAGCGCGGCTTGCTGGTGCACGTGTACACCCTCGATGAGCGCGTGGACTTCGACAAGGCGATGAAGGCGGGGGTGGATGGCATCTTCACCAACCGGGCCGGGGAACTGCTGCGTTTTTATGGGCGTGCGCAGGTACCGGCCGAGGCGCAGTTGTTGAAGGCGCTGGGTTACTGATCACACGTTTTGCGCTGTGCTGCGCTCCCTGTTACGCCACACCCGATAGGCGCGGATACCGGCGCGGACCGAGCCGAACAGCAGCTTGTCTTCCATCTCCCGCGCCATCCCCGAGCGCACCAGCATGCGCAGGAAGGTGCCGCGGGCGCGGGCGATGGCGAAATGCACGCCTTGCGCTTGCAAGGTGTCGCGCACTTCGCGCAGGGCGGCGATGCCGCTGACGTCGATGCTGGTCACGGCCTCGGCATCGAACAGCACAGCCTTGGGCTCGGGATCGCGCTGCAGGGCTTCGAGCAGGCGCATCTTGAAGTAGTCGGCGTTGAAGAACAGGATCGCGTCATCGAAGCGGTACACCACCAGGCCAGGTACCGTGCGCGCGTCCTGGTGCTGGCGTACGTCGACCTGGCCTTCGATACCCGGTACCCAGCCGAGCACGGCGTCGGTGGGTTGGTAGATGGTGTAGAGCAGACGCAGGATGGCCAGGGTCACGGCAAAGACGATGCCCGGCAGCACGCCCAGGCCAAGCACGCCGATGGTGGTCAGCAGGCACAGCCAGAACTCGAAGCGGCTCAGGCGCCGGATCTTGCCCAGCGACTTGACGTCGATCAGGCCCCAACCGGCCATCAACAGCACGGCGCCCAGGGCGGCCTGGGGGATCCAGGCCATGGGAGCGGTGAAGAACAGCAGGATCAGCGCGATCACCAGCGCGGCGATGATGCCCACTAACTGGCTCTTGCCTCCGACCATGTCGTTGACCGCGGTGCGCGAGTCCGCTCCGCTGATGGCGAAGCCCTGGGAGATGCCGGCGGCCAGGTTGCTCACACCCAGGGCGACGAACTCGTGGTTGGCATTGATCGCGTAGCCATGCCGCGCGGCGAAACTGCGCGCGGTGAGCATGGCGCTGCAGAAGCTGACCGTGGCGATACCCAGGGCGTCGCGCAGCAGGCTCTTGGTTTCGGCCAGGTTGCTCTGTGGCCAGGCCAGCTCCGGGATGCCCGCAGGCACTGGGCCGAGGATCGCTACGCCGAATCGGTCGAGACCGAACAGGGCTGCGAGCACGGTGAACACTGCCACAGTCACCAGTGCCGCAGGCAACCTCGGATAGCGCCTGGGCAGCCAGATCAGCAGGGCCAGGCCACCGAGGCCGATGACCAGAGTCAGCCAATGGATCTCACCCAGGCGCTCGAGGAAATTGATCAGACTCAGCACGAAGCCATCGCCCTCGATGCGGAACCCGACCACTTTCGACAGTTGTCCGGCAATCAGGCTCAGGCCGATACCGTTGAGGTAGCCGATCAGGATCGGCCGCGAAAAGAAGCTGGCGATGAACCCGGCGCGGGCCAGGCCTGCCGCGATCAGCATCACCCCGACCAGTACCGTGACGATCACCGACAATTCGGCGATGCGCTGCGGATCGCCCATTGCCAAGGGCGCCACAGCCCCGGCGATCATCGCGCAAGTGGCGGCATCGGGGCCGACCATCAATTGCCGCGAGCTGCCGATCAGGGCGTAGACCATCATCGGCAGTACGCAGGCATACAGGCCGTACTGCGGCGGCAGGCCGACGATCTGCGCGTAGGCGATGGCGATCGGGATCTGGATCGCGGCCACCGACAGACCCGCCTGCAGGTCGGCGTGGAACCACTCGCGACGGTAGTGCAGGAGGTTGGCCAGGCCGGGCAACCAGCGGGAGAGAAACATGGGCAGTCCCTTGGAAATGTCTCTGGGTAGAGTAGGCGATATGCACCCGAAGCCGTCTCGCTTGCAAGCGAAATCCGGCCGCGCATTCAAGCGGATCGGCAAGGGGGTGGCCATGGGCCAGATCAATGGAAGATGCAGAAACGAAAAAAGAGCCGACGGCTCTTTTTACGGGCGCTGAAACCAGGGGTTTCAGGCGAGGAATCTGGAGCGGGTAGAGGGAATCGAACCCTCAACTAAAGCTTGGGAAGCTTTCGTTTTGCCACTAAACTATACCCGCTTCGCAGCGCGACTTTTTACCAGAACCCAAGCCTCATGAGAAGCCCAGGGTTGTAAAAAAGCCTGTCGACGACCTGAACCGGCGGGTAACGGCCACAGGTCGCCGGGCCGCTCAGATGGCCAACGCATGCTGCCCCTGCACGTAGGTGTAACGTTGGCGCGGCTCGCGTGCTGGCTTGAGGAAACCCAGCATGGCATTGCGGGTATCCTCGCAGGCGGTCTTGTGTTCCATGTCGAGGAAGTGGCCGGCATCGCGAATCACGCTGAACTGGCTCTTGCCCACATGGCGGCTGAACTGCCGGGCATCCTCGACGGTGGTGTACTCGTCACGTTCGCCGTTGATGAACAACACCGGAATATCGATGTTGCGCGCGCCCTTCAATGCCCGCTCCAGATCATGATCCAGCACCTGGTTGATGTGAAAGTGCATCTGTGCGTACTCGTGGCTGTCCAGGCTGCTTACGTGGCGGTAATTGAAGCGCTTGAACAGCGATGGCAGGTGTTTGCCGATGGTGTCGTTGACCAGGTTGCCGACCTGATAGCGATCGCAGGCCGACAGGTACTGGCAGCCGCGCTCCAGGTAGTCGCGCATCGGATCGTTGATCACCGGCGAGAACGAACTGACGATCGCCTTCTTCACCAGGCGTGGCTGGTGCGCCAGTGCCAGCAGGGTGCACGCGCCGCCCCAGGAGAACGACATCACGTGATCGGCACGGAAGTGCTCGATCAGCTCCAGCAGGATATGCGCCTCGGTCTCTTTCGTGAGCAGACGTTCCTGGCGGTTGTGTGGCTTGGACTTGCCGGCATAGGGCTGGTCGTACAGCACCACGTTGAATTGCGGATACAGATTGCGCACCGTCTGGGCAAAAGATGCCGTGGTGGCCAGCGAGCCGTTGATCAGGACGATCGTCTTCTCTGCCGTTTCCGCGCGATAGAACTCCGTGTAAACCCGGTACTGACCTTGGATATCAAGTACAGCGATTTCTGGCCTCATGTCATCGACTCCTGGCGCAAAAAGGGCACTCGCGTCATCTAGTGGCCTGCTCAGTCGTATCGATCGCTCGACATGGCTGCGCAGAACCCTAGGGTGCACGTTCCATATGACAGGTAGGCATTCGCCTTGAAGTGAAACCGGGGGCCCAGTGCCGATCCCGGTTGTGCGGGTCGACGGGTATTGTTGTAGGCGGGCGATCTGCCGTGCCCCAAGGCATCGAGACCCTGGGTGGCCAGCAAAAGGCGTCTTGGACTCCATGAGTGACCGATGAGTCACATGAAGACTGACGAATTGGATTCAAGCAGCCGTGCGCGGATCGTGCAAGTGCCGCCTGGGGGATCTTTTGCGCAAAACCGCCGGATGGTCGTTCTGGCGGCGCCCATGGGCGTGGGCTGGGGTGGCATGGCCGGGGGTTTGCCCCCCGGGCCCGTGAGGGCGGGGGGGTTGGGGGAAAAAAGT